>NZ_JAYWLX010000005.1:0-192203 GCF_040946345.1 Rothia sp. LK2492
TAGGTCTTTGGGTAATTTTCTATAGTGTTCTGGGTAATGAGTATTTGCCTCTTGACCCAGAAAGCTCCAGATGAAAATAGGCTACTGTCGCATATCCACCCGTGAACCAGTAGAACTTCTTGATAGTCAGGAGAAGACTCTGATGGATTACGGGTGTGAATGCTTCTGTAAAGATGTTGCTTCCGGGTTTAAGGCTTAACGTCCGGGCCTTATTGATGCACTTATATTTCGCGCGGGATGGCGACACTATTGTCGTGACTCGATTTGATTGCTTAGGTAGAACAACGTTAGATACCTTGCGAACAGCTCGGGATTTAGACCAACGCAACATCAAGCTCCAAGCCCTGGATATAGCTACTTCTACTCAGGCAGGACGGCTTGTGCTAAAAAAGATAGCCTCCCTTGCTGAGTAGGAACATGATGTACTTTGATTGAGCCAACCAGAGATGGTATAGCATATGCCCGCTATTATGATGTTAGGGGAGTAGCTGAGCTAACCCTGCCACCCCCTTAGCAAGTGCGAGCGCGCCGCGTATAATCGAGAGAGCGCCAACCGGCGCGGCTCCCAACCCGTCAGGACACCATGACCACTCCTATGCTCGCTAGCGCCACCGATTACGGTCGCATGTACGCGCGCGAAGTGGGCGGTGAGCTACTGGTTCCTTCGATTACTACGGTGATCGGGCAGCAAGCCAACGACCTGAGTGGCTGGCACGGCTACATGGCTGCTAAGGCGGCGCTGGAAGACCAGCGCTCCTACAGAGCCAGCAGTTCAGCTGGCCTTAAGTTTGCGGTCATTAGAGATGCCGCCTCAGCCTCTGAACGCTTTAGGGATGCCGCGGCAGCCCGCGGGGACCGCGTGCACAACTATGCCGAACAAGTTGCCCTGCGATCCATGGGGCAGCCCCACGAAGTAGAGGGGTATCGCGAGAACCTCATTGCTCACGGGGAGCAGGCTTTTGCTGATCGTTTTGACGAGTGGTGGGAGCTGTACCGCCCCAAGCCCCTGGCCACCGAAGTAACTATTTGGAATGAGACCGTAGGTTACGCCGGCACCCTAGATTTGGTTGCTGAGATTGCTGGGCACACCTGCATCATCGACTACAAAACCAAGGGCACCGACCGCAAGGGTCGGGTCAAGCCGTTGGACGACAAAGTGGTCATGCAGCTGGTTGCCGGTCTTAAAGCTGAAGAAGCGCTGGTCGATGCCGAGCAGGGCGACTGGGAGCCATGGAAGCACGGTGAAGCCCCTATCTTGATGGGCGTTGCTCTGGGCGAGACCCAGGTGGTGCCTCAGCAGGCTAACCCTCACCTCCTGAAAAGTAACTGGTTCAAGTTTTGCGCCCTCAAGCGCGTGTGGGACTACAATCGGGAGCTGACCGAGGCCGATCACGAGGCGCTTATGCCGGTGATTCCACCGCCCACCCCCAAAGAGCTGGAAGCAGCCCACGTCGCTGCAAGCCAGCTTGAAAAGACCCCGGACGCCGCGGCGTCCTGATCCTGGCCCCTGAACCCCTAGATAAGAGAAAAGAGCCCCATGACCATCCTGTCCATTCGAACCGTTGGCGACCCGGTGCTGCGCACCGCCTGCGATGAGGTCACCGTCTTTGACGCTGATCTAGAGAAGCTAATTGCTGACATGCTCGAAACCATGTACGACGTGGGAGGGGTAGGTCTGGCAGGCCCGCAGGTTGGTATTTCTAAGCGCATCTTTACCTTTGGTGGCATTGATGACCGCGAGGGACACATTATTAACCCCGTGCTAGAGACCGGGCAAGAGCCGCAAGAAGGCGGTGAAGGTTGCCTGTCGGTACCCGGCGTATCTGCCGAGACACCCCGTAAAAATTGGGCACGGGTGACCGGCGTGGACTGCTACGGTGAACCGGTGATATACGACGGTGAGGGGTTGTTTGCCCGCATGCTCCAGCACGAAACTGACCACCTGGGCGGGACCATGTTCATCGACCGACTGGTGGGCGAAGAGAAGAAAAATGTCTGGCGCAAAATCCGCCAGAACAACTACAACGACGTCGCCGCTGCCGTGCAGGGGGAGCGCGCCGCTCACTTAAGCTCCGTCTTCGGAGCAACCGGTGGTTCTTTTGGCACAGCTCAGCCAGGAACCACGCAGAGCGGTAGCGCTCAACCCGGTTCTTTCGGTATCTAGGCAGAGACAGAGAAGATGATGAAAGTTATTTACGCTGGAACGCCGCAGATCGCGGTGGCCCCGCTCGATGGTCTGCTGGAGGCAGGCTACGAGGTCGTAGCTGTACTGACCCGCGAGGACGCTCCGGTAGGGCGCAAGCGCGTGCTCACCCCCTCACCCGTTGCTGCCCGAGCGACTGAGCTAGGCATCCCCGTCATTAAGGCCAACCGCTGGGATGACGAAACCCAGGACGCTGTTGCTGCGGTTGGTGCCGATATCGCCGCAGTCGTTGCCTACGGTGCTATCCTGCCCGCCCGCGCCCTGGATCTTCTGCCTCACGGCTGGATCAACCTGCACTTTTCTGCTCTTCCTGCCTGGCGCGGTGCTGCACCGGTGCAGCGAGCACTTATGGCGGGGGAGACCGAGATTTTCTCTAACACCTTCCGCATAGAAACCGGGCTGGATACCGGCCCTGTTTTCGCCACCGAATCGGCGCTGGTGGGGCCTGAAGATAGTGCTGGCAGCATGCTAGAGAAACTGGCGTCCACTGGCGGTGCCCTGCTTGCTTCAACCTTTGCTGAGATTAAAGCTGGTGCTACGGGAATACCCCAGACCGGCGATCCTACCCACGCCGCGAAGCTCACCATCGCAGACGGCAAAGTTGACTTCACAAGCAACCGGGCAGACATCATTGCACAGGTACGAGGTGTAACCCCCGAACCCGGTGCCTGGTGTGAATACGCTGGTGCCCGCTTGAAGCTGGGCCTCCTTTTGCCCAGCGACGCGCCAGCAGAGGGTGCGCCCGGTACCGTCCGTCTAGTCGCCAAAAAACCCGTGGTCACCTGTGCAGATGGCAGCCTAGAACTAACTCAGGTACAGCCTTCGGGCAAGAAAATGATGAACGCAGCTGACTGGGCACGAGGCCTTGGCTCAGCACTCACCGAACAGAAAGTAGTGCTGGCATGAGCATGAACGCAGGCGGCGGTAGCCGCAACCACCAGAACCGAGACCGCAACCAGAGCCGCGGTGCTGACCGATCAGGGCAAAACCGTGCAGGCCAGGGCCGCAGCGGTGCCCGCTCATCCGATGACCGTCGTAGCGATAGCCAGCCCCGCCGTGACCGGGAGGACCAGGGCTATAACAGCAGGCGTAACGACAGCTCAGAAAAACGGGGCTACCGCGGCGAAGAACGTAATAATGAGAGCCGCGGTGGCTTTGGTGCCCGCGGCGGTAACAGACGTGGTGGCGAGGGCCGCCCGGATTCCCGCGGTGGCAATCGAGATAACCAGGGGGAGCGTCAGGAGTTTAAGCGAGATGGCGGGGGAGAAACCCGCCGTAATGTGCAGGGCCGGGAACGTAACCGTCGCGGTCAGCATGAGCGTGACTTCAGTGCCTCTGCCCCTTCTCAGCGTGCCCGCAGCGGTGATGCTGCCCGTACCGCAGCTTTTGAGGTTCTGGTAGCTGTAGCTACTGAGGATGCCTACGCTAACCTGGTTCTACCCAAAACCATCCGTGCCTATCATCTGGACCAGCGAGACGCCGGTTTCGCTACCGAACTTACCTACGGCACCCTGCGTAACCAGGGCACCTATGATGCCATTCTGGCGCACTGCGTGGACCGTGAAGTAGCCAGAATTGGCACCAAGATTCTGCTGGTTCTGCGTCTGGGCGTCCACCAGCTGCTGGCTATGCGCGTGCCCGATCACGCCGCCCTCAACCAGACCGTTGCCCTGGCCCGTGCCGAGATCGGCACCGGCCCAGCCAACTTTGTGAACGCAGTGCTCCGCAGGGTCTCAGAACGTAGCTCCGAAGAGTGGCATCAGCTCATTAGCAACGAGGCCACCGATGATCTTCAGCGCATGGCACTGGATAAGTCCCATCCAGCTTGGATTGTGCGCGCCTTCCGCCAGTCACTGGCTGCCCACGGCAGGAAGCCCGCCGAAATTGAGGCACTGTTGGACGCTGATAACGCGGCTCCCACGGTCAACCTAGTGGAACTTCCCGGTCTGGGGTCCCTGGATGAGGCCCGCTCCAAGGGTGCTGAAGACGGCACTTTAGTTACAGGTTCAGCTCTCTATTCATCAGGCGATCTTGCCCGCTTAGATTCGGTGCGTGAGGGTACCGTGCGCGCCCAGGACGCCGGATCCCAGCTGGTGGCTCGCGCGCTGGCTCAAGCTGAACTTCAGGGTGAGGACTCCAATTGGCTTGATCTCTGCGCCGGCCCCGGCGGTAAGGCTGCCCTGTTGGGCGCCCTGGGTGCTCAGCGCGGTGCCCGACTGCTGGCTAATGAGTCGGCTGAGCACCGTGCTCGCCTGGTTGAGCAGTCACTGCAACCGTTGCCCGCTGGTTCCTATAGCGTGGTGACCGGCGATGGACGCCAGATCGAAAAGACCGCAACTGGTCAGATGTTTGACCGCGTGATGGTGGATGTTCCCTGCTCTGGTCTGGGTGCCCTGCGCCGCCGCCCCGAGGCTCGCTGGCGTAAAACCCCGCGGGATATCGCCGAGTTGCTGCCCCTACAACTGGACCTCTTCAAGGCTGCCGCCTCTGTCACCCGCCCCGGCGGTCTCATTGCCTACGTGACCTGCTCACCGCACATGGCTGAAACCCAGAACATTGTGCACGATATTCTTCGTACCGGGCAGGTTGAACTGCTTGATTCAGCAGCTGCCCTGCGAGCAGCTGCTCTCACCGATGAAGCGGGCACCAGCGTCCTGACCGGTGATCTTGACCCGGGCTTCACCCCGGACGACAAGAACCCGGCCGCCACCACCGGCCAGCTCTGGCCTCACGTGCACGGCACAGATGCCATGTTCTTTGCCCTCTTCCGCAAGAAGTAGCAAGAACTTACCGGCTAACCACCAGGATTCACTACTGCGGACGTGCACAGCTGCGGCAAGCTGACCCTCTCGCCTGGTTCGCTTCGCTCACTAGGGCGATTCACGCCAGCCCCGAGCCAGCTTCGCCGCGCACTGCACCGTCCGCTATTTTTCCTAGTGGTTAGCCCCGCCCTGAAGCATATAAATAACTCCCGGCAGAGCATGCCGGGAGTTATTTTTGTTTGTCTACTGGCTGGCTAGAGAACCATGGCAGCTATCCAGCCGGCCGCCAGAAGGGGCAGGTTGAAGTGTAGGAAGGTGGGAATCACTGAGTCGCGAATATGGTCGTGCTGCCCATCCACGTTCAGACCCGCGGTGGGGCCCAGCGTTGAATCGGACGCAGGGGACCCGGCATCACCTAGAGCGCCAGCGGTGCCGATGATGGAAACCGTTGCTAGAGGGGAGAAACCCAGCGCCAGGCAGAGGGGCACGTAGATAGTGGCAATGATGGGCAGGGTGGAGAAGGAAGAACCGATACCCATGGTGACGATGAGACCGACCACCAGCATCGCTATTGCCGCTGCGCCCTTGTTTCCTGCAAAGAGGTCAGCTACCACGGTCACCAGGGGGTCCACGGCACCGGTGGCATCCATGACCGCTGCGAAACCCTGGGCTGAAATCATGATGAAGCCGATGAGCGCCATCATGCGCATACCGGCAGTGAACACGTCGTCAGCTTCACGCCATTTGACGGCACCGGTCAGCATGAAAATCATGAGACCAACCAGGGCACCTACCAGAAGGGAGTTAGCTTCGGTGCCCATGCTCTGCATGATGACCTGAACCGTAAAAGTAGCGATGATCGCGATGATCGCTACGATGACACTGAAGCGGGAAGGCTCTTTGGTCTCATAGTCGGTGGGGGCAAGATCGATAGAGTGATAATTGCGGGGCTTGCGGTAGGTGAAAAAGACCGCGATGAGCAAACCAATGACCATGCCCAAGGCAGGGATGCTCATTGCCTTCATGACGTTGATGCCGGCTACGCTCATGCCGGCAAGCTCGATGTTGCCGAGCAGAATATCGTTGAGGAAGATTGAACCAAAACCCACCGGGATAAACATGTAAGTGGTGACCAGGCCGAAAGTCAGCACGCAAGCAATGAGGCGGCGGTCAACTTTCAGTCGGTTGAATACAGCGAGCAGCGGCGGAATAATCAGCGGGATAAAGGCAATGTGAACGGGGATTAGGTTCTGGCTCATAATCGCCATGGCAAGGATTCCGACCAATAGCAGCCAGCGCATGGTGAACTCGATGCGGGCGTTGACCTCGTTTGATTCGCTGCCGACCCTGCTAATGAGACGGTTAGCCAGGAGCTGAGGCAGACCAGAACTAGAGACGGCCATAGCGAACGCACCCAGCAGAGCATAAGAGAGGGCTAGCATGGCTCCGCCAGAGAGTCCATCTTGGTAGGCAACCATGGTGCCATCCAAGCCCAGGCCTCCGGCTAGACCGCCCACCAGGGCCCCGATAAAGAGCGCCAGGACCACGTGCACGCGCGCTGCTGAAAGCGCCAGCATAATGATTACCGCAAGCAAAACTGCGTTCATGAGAAACCTTTGTTGTGTGTAAAAGACCCTAAGAGTTTACCCCTCGCCGCGGGGGCAGAACTCTGTAATACCGTCATATGACCTGTGACGGCGCTTATGTTCAGCGTTGCTCTAGCCGATAAGATAGAGAGAAGTCCGGCCGCTAGTACAAGGGAGCACCACATGACCTGCCACATTAACCCCTCCATTCTGAGTGCAGATTTCTCTCGACTGGGTGAGGAACTAACTGCGATTACGACAGCTGATGCCGCCCATATTGACGTGATGGACGGCCACTTCGTGCCCAACCTGACGTGGGGTCTGCCGGTGGTTAAGCGGCTCAAAGAAGTTTCCCCGGTGCCTTTTGATGTGCACCTAATGATTGAGGACGCCGACCGCTGGGCGCCGGATTACGCTGAGGTGGGGTGCGAGTCGGTAACTTTCCACGCTGAGGCTGCCATTGCGCCCATCAAACTGGCCCGCACTCTGCGTGAGAGCGGTGCTAAGGCGGGCATGGCACTGAGGCCTGCAACAGCAGTGGAACCCTACCTGGATATGTTGATAGAGCTAGATATGCTCCTGATTATGACCGTTGAGCCTGGCTTTGGCGGCCAAAAGTTCCTTGATGTCACCCTGCCCAAGATTCGCCGTGCTGCCGCAGCTCTTGAGGGCTCTGATGCTCCGGTCATGGTGCAGGTGGACGGCGGCATCACCGAAGAAACCATTGTACGCGCTGCAGAGGCAGGGGCTACGTGTTTTGTGGCGGGTTCATCGGTCTATGGAACCGATGATGTAGAAGCATCTATTGCCGGTTTGCGCCAAGCTGCCGCGTCCGCCCACCGTCACTAGATCATTTGACTCAACCAACCACCAGCCTTTGACCGCCTCGCGTGGCACAAGAACCGAAAACACAGGGACTATGAATATTGCTTTAGAGCAAGCAGACAGCGCGCTCACCGCAGCCCAGGAGCTCATTGAGGCAGGGCAGCTGGCAGAGGCCCTGCCCCAGCTGGAAACTGCGATTGCAGGGTTTGAAGGGGCGGGGGAGAGCTATGGGTTGATTATTGCTCTGAAGGTAGCTTCAGAAACTAACCGGGACTTAGGTCATCTTGAGATCGCCTTTGAGCAGGTCAAGCGTGCGCACGGCGTCCTGATTGATACTAAACCTGATGCTGAGCAGGTGGCAGATTTTGCCACAGAGGTCGGGTCAATTTACGCCCAGATGGGGCAGCTGGTTGCTGCGCGCATCTGGTATGTGCAGGGGCTTTACGGCTATGAGGGCAGCGGGCGGACGCTGGACACAGCCCATAACCTGACCTGTATCGCCGGCCTTGACCGGGCTGAAGGGGCTGAGGATAAAGCGCAGGAGATGCTGGCGGCCGCCTATGACCTTTATGAGGCAGAGCAGAAAGCTGACCAGATGATTCAGACCCGCCTGTCGATGGCTCAGGGGCTGGCGGCTCAAGGGAACACAGAAACTGCTCTGCTCTATCTCACCCAGGCACACCACAGCGCAGAGGAGCTGGGGGAGCAAGAACTGTTGGGGGCTATCCACCAGCAGCTTGCCCTAGTGCAGGCTCAACTAGGTAACACCGATCAGGCTGGTGACCATCTGGTTCAGGCTAAAAAACTCTTTGCAACTGTAGGGCTGTGGGAAGATGCTTCTTTTGCAGATGAGCTTCTATTCTCCCTGCAAAAAGGCCAGGAGAGCGGGTGGTGAGGAGTTAGGCTGGGGCGAAGAGCAGGTCCTCAATTATCCATCGCTCACCGGTGAAACGTGCAAAGATAGTCGCTGGTATACCCCTGGAGCCTTCCGTACATTCGTATGTTTCGGTGTGGTCCATTGTCCAGGATCCGCACTCACGGCCGTAGCGAACGTTCATGCTGTAAACACCGGGTTGCTCGGTTTCAGCAAAACTTTTTGGGGCAGGTTCGAGATACATAATCCCCCCTACAATCCAGCTGTCCTGCCGATAGACCTCATCGTAGGTGTCATACATTTCTACGAAGGCTGGCAGCGTCTTGCTATCGATAGCTGCTCTGGCTACCGCGCTATCGCCGGTGGTTACGGCGTAGTTGTGGCTGACCATCCAATCCATCGTGGCGTAGCTGAGGCCCCGGGCAGTTAACTCGGTGGATTCATCGTAGATTGTGGGTTTTGGTGGGTTCTGCGCTGGAGCCTTATTCGTTGCCGGAGTGTAGACGCTATCCTCATGGTGAGAAGTGTTGCCGGTTGGTTCTGTTGCAGCAGTTGATGAGGGAGGCGAGCTTGAGGTGGGTGAGGCGCTGGTTACCGGCGTCTCCTCGGCGTTAATTTCGGTGGACGCTGGGGGCGAGGTGAGCACTCCGCAGCCGCTGAGCAGCAGTGCAAAAGCAGCAAAAGCGGGGATAATTTTGGGTGCAGTAGAACGAAACATGATGTTTCCTCCGGGGTTGAGGTCTGCCTGAAACTGGGCTTCTTGTGTGCACCAGTATTACCGGCGGAAAAGTGCCACGGCTAACAAAGCACCTCATCCACAGGGGATCTCAGAGAATAAACTGAAATGTGACACGTTTTTCTCTCATACCGCGAGACCATCCACAGCCCTCGTTCACGACCTCGTAGACCTAGCAGAAGGCTCTTAGCGAGCTTTCGTCTCCGGAAGAAATAGGGTCGCTGCTGCAGCTGTGCAGAAGGCGGCGGCAAAGACCGCAAAGAGACCGGTGACCCCTACCAAACCGACGAGCACCGGGACGATCAGCGGGGCGGCAATTGAGGCTAGACGTCCAAAGCCAGCAGCTGCACCGGTCCCAGCTCCACGCAACTGAACCGGGTAAAGCTCCGGGCCCACCGCGTAGAGAGCACCCCAGGCACCCAGGTTAAAGAAGGAGAGGAAACAGCCAGCGGTAATGATCATCCAGGGCTCAGCGGCTAGACCGTACGCCACGGCAGATAGCGCTGAACCTGCCAAGAAGGTGACGAGGGTGGCGCGGCGCCCCCACGCTTCAATTAGCCAGGCGCTCACCGCATAACCGGGTAGCTGAGCCAGGGTCATGATGAGGGTAAAGGTAAACGACTTCACCAAATCAAAACCTGCTGCCACCAGTAGTGAAGGTATCCAGATAAAGGCGCCGTAATAAGCCAGGTTAACGCAGAACCAAATCACCCACAGGGCACCGGTACGACGCTTGAGTGCGGGCGACCAGATGGAGGTTGCTGCTTGGGCCCCAAGATCTGGGCTCTCCTCAATGATGGCTTGAGTGGTTTCAGAAGAAGCGCGCAGAGGCCGCGACCGCTCAAAACTTTCAACAACCTGTTGGGCTTCTTCGCGGCGTCCGCGGGACACCAAATAGCGCACTGACTCTGGCAAACCTAGCCGCACCACCGCAGCATACGCAGCCGGTATGCAACCAAAAGCGAGGGCAAATCGCCAGCCGTTTTCTGAACTGCCTACGACGAAGGTCCCGATGAGGGCTGCAGCAATCCACCCTAGAGCCCAGAATGCTTCAAGAATGACCACCATCCGGCCGCGCACTCTGCGGGGGGAAAATTCAGAAATATAGGTGGAGGCAACCGGAAGCTCAGCGCCTAGACCCAGACCTACGATGAAACGCAGCACCAGCAAGGTGGTAAAGGTGAGGGCCAGAGCTGATAACCCTGTAGCCACCCCATAGACCAGAAGGGTGATGGCAAAAATGTGCCGTCTGCCGTACTTATCAGAGAGTTTTCCGCCAAAAGTTGCCCCCAGTGCCATCCCCAGAAAACCGAGAGAGGCAAGCAAGGAGGCTTGCCCAGAGCTAATATGCCAGTGTGCTATCAGGGCAGCCATGACAAAAGAAATGAGCCCGATATCCATGGCATCAAGCGCCCACCCAATACCGGTTACTCCTAAGAGGCGAGCATGACGCCGGGTGACGGGTAGCTGATCTAGACGGTCATTGAGATCATCGGTGGACGCCGGGGTGCTGGCTAGTGTCCCCGGTGGGAGGTTGTGGGAGGGCATAGGAAACATTTCTCAAAGGTAATAAAGTCACCATGACTTTATCCCAAAGCGGCGGTTAAAACCTAGCGGAACGCCTCTATAAGACAGTATATTTCATGTCTTTTAACCCCGCCAAACAGTAGGGGATTTCTCAACGATAGTTGGTGACGGTCGACAAGGGAATAGAAAGGGGTGTTGCTGTGCTATAACTGAAACATAAATAAAAAATCGTGCTCCGGGACCCGGTGAAAATCCGAACCTGCGGTGACAGCCCGCTAATTGACGGCACTCTTGAGTGCCCGATACCTGCAAGGTGAAATTCCTTGGCAGACAGTACAGTCTGGATGGAAGGTAGCACGAACAAACACCCGTCCCACTGTTATACCCGGTGGGGTGGGGTACCTGCACCGGCCAAAACCCAGTGCTCCGCTCAGCGGCGTCCTCAGTTTTAGCCTCTGCCCGTAGTCCGTTTGTTCTCCCGGAGCCACCAGCATAAGGGAAACATATGGATTTTCTACGGTGGCTCTTCGACGCTCAAATAGCGGTTGGTGATAATCAATCCCTATTGGTGCGCGAAGTCCTTGGCAACATTTTTGGTCTGCTTTCGGCCCTGGGCGGTATGCGCCGCAAGGTGTGGGCATGGCCGGTGGGCATTATCGGTAATCTTCTGCTCCTCACCGTTTTCTTGGGTACCCTCTTTGGCACGACCTACGGCACCTCTAACCTGCTGGGGCAAGCCGGGCGTCAAATCATGTTCATTGCCGTTTCAATCTGGGGCTGGTACCGCTGGAACCAAACGCGTCATAGCGGCAGTACCCAAGCCGCCGTCATTCCCCAGTGGGCTAGCTGGAAAGAACGCCTCTTCATGGTCGCTTTCATGCTGATTGGTACTGGCGTGCTGACCCCAATCTTCCGTGCACTCGGCTCCTATGAGCCGGTGTGGTCTGACGCTTGGATCTTCGCTGGCTCCCTGCTGGCAACCTATGGCATGGCTAAAGGCTGGGTAGAATTCTGGCTGGTCTGGGTAGCCGTTGATATCGTCGGTGTGCCCCTGCTGTGGAGCGCCGGCTACTACGCCAGTGCTTTTATGTACATCTTCTACGGTATCTTTACCCTCATTGGCTTCTTTGTATGGTGGCGCACCCGCAACCAGGAAGCTGCCCGTGTTCAGGTCGAAACAGCCTTCCCTGATCCCACGGTAGACGTTCGCTAATGCTAGGGAATATCGGGCAAGAACTCACCGACTCTCAGGCTATGGCTCTTGCTCTACATGCTGCCCGGTGTGGGCAGCGTGGCGCTAACCCCCTGGTGGGTGCGGTAGTTCTCTCCCCTGAGAACCGAGTGCTGAGCGTTGGCTGGCACCGAGGTGCTGGTACCCCTCATGCTGAAGCGGACGCCCTCACCTGCGCTCACCAGGCAGGCACAGATCTGCGCGGTGCCCGCATGCTAGTCACGCTTGAGCCCTGCAACCATACCGGCCGCACCGGCCCCTGCTCTCATGCCGTGGCGGAAGCCGGAATCAGGGAGCTGATCTACGCTTACGCCGATACCACCGCTGAAGCCAGCGGCGGCGCCGACTATCTGCGGAGCCGCGGAGTTCAGGTAAGCCACGGGCTGCTGGAACAAGAAGCCTATGAGCTAAACGCCCGATGGTTAGCCGCCGCCGGTCGGCGTCCTTTCATCACCGCCAAAATTGCCTCAAGCTTAGACGGCTTCATAGCGGCGGCTGATGGTAGCAGCCAGTGGATTACCGGCCCAGAAGCTCGTGCTGATGGGCACACTCTCCGAGCGCGTGCGGACGCCATTTTGGTGGGTACCGGCACAGTGAAAGCTGATAATCCCCAGCTCACCGCACGAATCGATGGGCAACTGGCACCCCGCCAGCCCCTGCGCGCTGTGATGGGCCATACTCTGCCGTCCCACTCTCACCTTGCTGCTGAAACTCTCGCAGGTAAAGCACTTCACTTGGCTACTCGCGACCCGCGAATCGCTGCTGCTGAACTCTATCGCAGGGGAGTGCGCCACCTGATGATTGAGGGTGGCCCCACCGTGCTATCGGCTTTTTTGGCAGCAAATCTGGTCGATGAGCTGATCTGGTATCGAGCCCCGCTGCTTCTAGGAGCAGGACGCGCCGCCGTGACCGACCTTGGGGTCGATACCCTCAGCCAAGCCCACCACTGGCAACTCGATGATTTGGGGTTACAGCCTGCCCTCCGCCAGTTGGGTGCCGATACTGCCACCCACTTACTTCTTACCGATCAGCAGGGTACCCCTGCGCCGTCCGAAAGGTAACCCACATGTTTACAGGAATTGTTGCTGCAACCGGCACCGTCCTCTCGCTTGAACCTGTCACCTCTGCTAGCGGCGAGGTGGAGTCAGCTGTACTAACCGTCGATGCCGGGGAGATTATCTCTGACCTTGCCCACGGCGGCTCCCTTGCCATTAATGGGGTATGCCTAACCGCTACCCGCACCCAGGAACTGGGCGAGGGCGTTTTTGCCGCTGACATGATGGGTGAAACCCTGGCTCGTACTAACCTGGGCACGTTAACTCCGGCTTCCCGCGTCAATCTAGAACGCTGCATGCCCGCCGGTGGGCGGTTTGATGGGCACGTGGTGCAAGGTCACGTAGATGGGCTGGGCACCATTGCTCGGGTGGAAGACTACGCCAGCTGGCGGACCCTGCGCGTGCACGTGCCCCGCGAGTTGGCAGGCCAGCTGGCACACAAGGGCTCCATTACTATTTCTGGTGTCTCCCTCACCATCACCGCGGTTTCACCGGCAGGGGAGGCGAATCCATGGTTCGAGGTGGGGCTGATTCCTGCCACCCTAGAAGCCACCACTTTGGGCCACGTTCAGGTGGGGGACACCGTCAATCTTGAAACCGACGCCCTCGCCAAATACGTTCAGCGGTTACTGGAAGTATCCGGTGCAATTGCGGGTTTGGGTATAGACGCCACCCTACCGGCTAGCCCCGAGACCGAAACTCAAACGCCGTCCGCCCTAGATACCATCCAAGACGCCATCGAACAGATTGGACGTGGGGGAGCGGTCGTGGTGGTCGATGACGAGGACCGCGAGAACGAGGGCGATATCATCTTCGCCGCTGAACACGCCACCGCTGATCTCATGGGTTTCACCGTACGCTACACCTCAGGTGTCATCTGCGCTCCCATGAGTAACCAGCGAGCTGACACCCTCAACCTACCGCCCATGGTCCAGCACAATGAGGATTCCAAGGGCACCGCCTACACCCTCACCTGCGATGCCCGAGAGGGAGTAACCACCGGCATTTCGGCCGCTGACCGCGCCCGCACCGTGCAGGTACTGGCCCACGCGGCGTCCGGCCCGGCTGATCTCACCCGCCCCGGGCACATCCTGCCCCTCCGCGCAGTAGACGGCGGGGTGCGCCAGCGCCCCGGCCACACCGAAGCCGCGGTTGAACTCACTCAGCTTGCGGGCCTATCCGGAGTAGGAGTCATCGCCGAGCTAGTGCACGACACTGGCCACATGATGCGCTTTGATGCCCTGCGTACCTTTGCCACCGAACACCACCTGCCCATGATTTCTATTGCTGACCTAGTCAGCTACCTGGAGAGTCAGCATGACTAACCCAACAGGTCTCACCCAAACCAGTGAACCGGTCACTGTTCCCACCCCTCACGGGGTTTTCTTGATGCAGGCATTTGGTTTTGCCGATGGCAGCGAGCACCTAGCTCTCACGGCCTTACCCACTGAAGGTCAGCCCCAGAGCCGCTCGCAGGCAAACCAAGCGCCACTGGTGCGCATTCACTCCGAATGCGCTACCGGCGACATCTTTGGCTCCTACCGCTGCGACTGCGGCCCGCAACTCGAACAGGCCCTAGAAATGATGGCCGAACAAGGCGGTGTGCTCATCTACATGCGGAACCACGAGGGCCGCGGGATTGGCCTGGTTAACAAACTGCGGGCCTACGCCCTGCAGGACGCCGGGCTAGACACCCTGGACGCCAACCTCTCTCTGGGGCTGCCAGCGGATGCCAGGGACTACACCCAGGCAGTGGTGATGATCAAGGAACTGGGTATCAGGGAGTTACGGTTACTTACCAATAACCCCGCCAAAGCAGAGGCACTGGCGGAGTTGGGGCTAACCATCACCGAACTGGTCCCCGATGAAATCATCCCGCGGGCAGAAAATGCCCGCTATCTAGCCACAAAACGTGACCGCATGCGTCACCGCCTGACCTTCTAACTTTTTCTGTTCACTACCCTAAGGAGAACCCCATGAGCGGAGCAGGAGCACCCGCCCCCACCCTCACCCCCGAAGAAGCCAAAGGACTAAAGGTCGCCGTTGTGGCGGCGTCCTGGCATACCCAAATTATGGACGGACTGCTGGATGGCGCTCGCCGTGCGGCAGTCGACGCGGGTATCGAACCGACCGTGGTGCGTGTACCTGGCACCTTTGAACTGCCGGTGGCTGCAGCTACCCTGGCTGATTCCTTTGATGCTGTGGTTGCCCTGGGCGTAGTGGTACGTGGGGGCACCCCTCACTTTGATTATGTATGTGATGCTGCAACCACAGGATTGACCACCGTTTCAGTGCAGAGCAAGACTCCCGTGGGCTTCGGCGTCCTGACCTGCGATACAGAGCAGCAGGGGATTGACAGGGCTGGACTACCCGGCTCCTCAGAGGATAAGGGTTATGAGGCTTTCGCCGCTGCAGTAGAGACAGTGCTGGCCTTGCGTAACATCAGTTAGCTGACTTAGTCCGTATCACTGGATGTAAGCCGAAACTTCACTGGCATGGAGTAAGATCATGCCAGTAAAGTTTCGGTTGACATAGTTAACGGGTCACTATTTTGTGTAAATATTCTGTCCATATTACTGATGGGTAACAAAGCCTGTTTGCAATGGCTTAAAGTAGATGAAGGCTTATTGTGGCCTGCTTTACTCTGCTAGCTGAGCAGAAACCTTCATACATAAGCACACATGTCACAGAGGAAATATGAAAACAGGTATTCGCCGTGCAATGCTGGTAATTCCAGCGCTACTGCTCGTGGTCGGTTGTTCGTCTACAGATGAGGTTCAGCCAAAACCGGAACCTTCGGCAACATCGCAAGTAGCAACAACAACGCAGGCTTTATCTGCGTCAGCTACCGTAAAACGGGTGATAGACGGCGATACTATTGAAGTTGATGATTCAGGCAAAGCAACAGTTATCCGCCTGCTTAACATCGATACTCCTGAGACAAAACACCCTAATAAGACCGTTCAATGTCTCGGGCCTGAAGCAACGGAGTTCTTAGAGCGTAAATTACCTGCTGGTACTCAGGTTCATCTTGAATATGATGTCCAAAAAAAGGACAAATACGACAGAACACTTGCCGGTGTATTCTTACTCGATGGCGAATTTGTCAATGAAGAAATAGCTCGATCCGGTTTTGGTACTGCGGTAGTATTCGAACCCAACAGCAAATTCTATGCCAGGGTTCTTAATGCCCAAAATATGGCTATCAATACTAAGACTGGTTTATTCAGCCCTGATATTGCATGTTCGATTCCTGCACAAATTAATGCTCTACAGTCTCGAATGGAGAGTGCCCAAACTCAGGAAGAACTCAATTCTTTACTATCAGAGGCAGACCTGCTCATTGAGATTCTTGAAAAAGTACCCACCGACGAAGCATTTGCGCACTTAGCTTCTTATGGCGCTACATTCGCTGCCCAAAAACAACTAATTCAGTTAAAAGATCTGAAATCTAAGTACGTGCAAACAATTCCGGCTCAGTCCGCTGTAGATGATGGAATTGCTGGTGAGACTAATACACAGCACGATGCGGTAGAAATGGAGCAATTAGCCGCTGAACAGCAAGCCGCCGCCCAGAGAATCGCAGCAGAACAGGCCGAAGCAGCTCAAGCGGAAGCTGACAGAGTAGCAGCAGAACAGGTGGTTCAGCCGGAGTATGCACCTGCTCCAGCTCCAGATAACCCGAACCCGGAACCTGCCCAGCCTGCTCCTCAACCTACTTATCAGGAGCCAGCTCCGGTTCAAGAACCTTATCCCAACTACACTGGGCCGCGCTGTTACGCCCCTGGCGGTAAGACATGGAAACCTTGTCCCTAAGCTCAAAAGTGAAAATATTTGTTTTTTCAGCCAGTTAGATACCTTCGAACCGCCGGTTGATGTTACCTGACCTCGATAAAAGCCGTAGGTCTTGCCGTGGTGGTACTTAGGTTAAGCCTGTTTGATGATCGGGCGTTAGAAGCGATAGCCTCGATAGCATGACCCACTACGTTGAAACCTATAAATTCTTATCTCTAGTGGGCGATTCACTCATCCGCAGTGGGGCAAGCTCTGCCTCAACCACCAAAACCCTACTGGGCATCAGTACAGCAGCGGGTCTTACTAGCGTGACTGTGAGCGTCACGATGGGGCAACTCATCATTAGCGATTCACGCGGCGAGAACCAGCTGCCCTATACGGAGATTTTTGAAGTCACCCCCGCCGGCCTAGACATTCAATGGCGGTCAAAGACCGAAGATACAGTTCAACGGTTTCTCACTCACGAAATTAGTGCAGGTGAGGGTATCGAACTTCTCGAACAAGAGCAGAGCTCCTTACAGTCGCTTTCATGGATGTGGTCGATGTTAGGATTTGGTCTACTTGGCATAGGTTTCAGCCAAATCATTGGAGCTACCTGGATTACTGCTCTCGGTGCTCTGATTTCTTCTCTTCTGGTTTCATTGGTCTACAGCTGGGTTAATTTTGCTCGTGCCCCGGGCCTGTTTAGGTTTGCGGGTGCAGGCTTTACAGCGGTGCTCAGCGCCACGGTTTTCAGCATGCTGACAGCGACAACAGACGTAGCGATTATCGTGGTGTCGTCCCTAGCCGCTTACCTGGCGGGAATCGCAGCTTACGCAGCGGCGCAGGACTCCATTACAGGGTGGTACCTTTCGGCTCTTGGTCGACTAATGGATGCAATTATCTGCACAGCTGGTCTGGTGACAGGCGTTAGCGTTGGTATCGGTGTTTCTCGCCTGTTCGCCCCCGACAACCTTATCTTCATCAGACTTTTGGATGCTGAAACCGAGGTTTCCACTGACCCCATCGTCGGAGCTGCCCTCGTTAGTCTGGGTTTTGCGATTTCCTGCGGCGGAAGAAAATGGCAGTTGCTGGTCTTAGCCGCAACGGGTGTAGCTGCACAGGCAACCTACCTTCTCATCACTAATCTAGGGTTAAGCCCTCACGCCGCCACAGCTCTAGCCGCCCTCACGGTAGGGGGCGCCTGCGTCCTCTTAGCAAAGCCGATGAAATTAACCTCTAACGCTATTATGACTGTCAGCTTTTTGCCTCTTTTTCCGGGGATGATGATTTATCAAGGCATGCTGGGAACCCTCTTTAGCGTAGAAGGTGCACTGGGGACGCTGGGGCAGGCGCTGCTGATTACCTACTGTCTATCGGCAGGCGGCACTGCTGGACAGTACCTGGTATCAGAAATGATGTGGGCCCTCAGACGCGCCCAGTTTAAACATAGCCACCCAGGGCAAACCTTTAGCAAGGTGATGGTCGATGAGTACAATGCTCAGGACATTATCTTGCCCGTATTTAGTAAGCCATTTTCTAAGGTTGAGAGTGATGGTGGCGGGCAACGCTAACTTCTAAAGGAAGGGAACACCTCGGCATGTGAGAAACAAACCGTTCAAACTTTGAGCCATGCTAAGGCCAGGGGTTAGAGTTAGACGGTGAAGAACTTTGAATCGCTATTCGCAGAACTAACCGAAAAAGCAGAAACCCGCCCCGAAGGCTCTGGCACCGTTGCAGAGCTGGATCAGGGCGTCCATTTCATCGGCAAGAAAATTGTTGAAGAGGCCGCCGAGGTCTGGATGGCTGCTGAGTTCCAGTCGGACGCTGAGTTCGCTGAGGAAGCTTCACAATTGATTTACCATTTGCAGGTCATGATGATCGCCAAGGGACTGACTCCCGAAGATATCTACACGTACCTCTAAGCAAAAGGAAAACCAATATGCTGCGCGTTGCAGTCCCCAATAAAGGCATGCTCTCACAGGCAGCTGCCACCATGCTCACCGAAGCTGGCTACCTCCAGCGCCGTGATTCCCGCGAACTAGTGCTCGTGGACCAAGAGAATGAGATTGAGTTCTTTTACCTGCGCCCCCGTGATATTGCGGTCTATGTAGGCGAGGGAACTCTTGACGTCGGAATCACCGGCCGCGACCTGCTACAGGATTCTGGGACCCACGCAGAAGAAGCTCTCAAGCTAGATTTCGCTAAATCAACCTTCCGTTTTGCTGGCCCGGCTGGAGTCTTCTCTGACCCCGCCCAACTCAAGGGCAAGCGCATTGCGACCTCCTACAAGAAACTGCTGACTAACTACCTGGAACGCTCAGGTATCGACGCTGAAGTTATCCGTCTGGACGGCGCCATCGAGTCCTCCATCCGTCTGGGCGTAGCGGACGCGATCGCTGACGTAGTTGAAACTGGCAACACTATGCGCGCAGCCGGTCTGGAGCCTTTCGGTGACCCCATTATGCGCAGCGAAGCTCTGCTGATTAAGCGCCCCGGCGTTGAAGACCACGCGGGGCTGGAGCGCCTGCAGCGTCGTCTAGAAGGTGTGCTGATTGCTCGCCAGTATGTGCTGATTGACTACAACATTGAAGAATCCTTGCTTCCTCAGGCGACTACTCTAACCCCGGGCCTGGAATCTCCCACGATTTCTCCCCTGTCTCGTGAAGGCTGGGTTGCGGTGCGCTCTATGGTTCCGCGCAAGTCAGCTAACCGAGTGATGGATTCTCTCTACCACATCGGTGGTAGGGGCATTCTGGTGACCGCCATCCAGGCTGCTCGCCTGTAAAACTCTTGCGGCGGCGTCCTCACTGAGGGGCGCCGCCTTTTTACTTAATTAATTTCTCGTGTGAAAGTGAGGTGGCGCTGTGGGCGTTGCTATTCGTGTGATTCCTTGCCTGGATGTGGACGCTGGCCGCGTGGTGAAGGGCGTTAAATTTGAAGGCTTGCGGGATGCCGGTGACCCGGTTGAGCTAGCTAAGCGCTATAACGAGGCTGGCGCTGATGAACTAACCTTCCTGGATGTCACGGCGTCTTCCTCCGACCGAGCCACTACTTTTGAGGTGGTGGGGCAGACCGCTGAGCAGGTCTTTATTCCTCTGACTGTTGGTGGTGGAGTGCGTACCGCTGAGGACGTTGACCGTCTGCTGCGCACCGGTGCCGATAAGGCGTCCATTAACACTGCTGCCATTCATCGCCCCGAAGTAATTAATGAGATTACCGAGCGATTTGGCTCTCAGGTTTTGGTACTGTCCCTTGACGCTAAGAAGACCGGTAACACTGCATCTGGCTGGGAAGTAACTACCCACGGTGGGCGCAAGGATACCGGTCTTGACCTGCTGGAATGGGCTGCTGAAGCTCAGGATCGCGGGGTGGGGGAGATTCTTCTGAACTCGATTGACGCTGACGGAACTAAGGCTGGTTTTGACCTGCCCATGATTCGCGCGGTGCGCGAGGTCGTCTCTATTCCGCTGATTGCCTCGGGTGGCGCTGGCGCTCCCGAGCATTTCCCACCTGCTGTTGAGGCTGGTGCGGACGCCGTGCTGGCAGCGTCCATTTTCCACTTCGGAGAGGTCAGCATTGGGGAAGTGAAGGACGCAATCCGGGCGGCTGGGTACGAGGTGCGGTAGGAAAGCATCTTGATGATGACTACTGAAGATGATTGGCTAGCAACTCAGGAAACTCTTTACCTTAGTTCTATCCCTGAAGTACGTGAGAGCATTGTGCAAGCTCGGCTAGAACCTTTAGACGAAGGAAGCGCTGAGCTCCCTAGGTAAACTAGCGAAACCACCTAGTACTTTTAACAACTTGTACATCCTCTGTACAAAATTTTGTACAGAGGATGTACAAGTTTAACTTCGAGTCTATGTAAAGATTCATTTGAGCCTACATAAACGCAATATAAGGCCGGTCTAGTAATCTGGGCGGTGGGGTACGAAGTACGGTAGGAGACGACGAGTAAGGAGCACCAGGCTCACGCTGGATGGAGCCCAGCAGATTCCGAGCGCGCGAGGAAATAAATCTGCGGGCGGAATAGGCGCAAGCCTGACCCTCACGCCCCGCCTGACGGCGGATTTCGTTCGCTCTAGTGTGCTCGCGCGCTCGCACTCGCTCACTTCATCGAGCCAGCAGCTTCGCTGTGAGCCAGGCTTGCCTTACCTCTCCCAGCGGAATTTCGAAAATAAAACCTACAGGGCTTTAGTGTTTCTCTGCAGCTAGACGGCTAAATGCCTTTTCGAGGTCTTTAATGGGCAGGCTGTTGTGCAGAGACTTTGCCTGTAGAGCATAGAGACTCCGTTTTGCGTCTGTTAGCCCATCTGTGCCACGCGTATGTTCGGTGTGTGAGCGACGAGTTGTAGTTTTGCCACTGGTCTTCAGTACCTTTTTAGCTTTTCTTACTGCTCTATACATCGCAGAACTCACAGCGCTAATAGTCATTTCCTACCCTCCTATCCTAGAAATGATATATTTCTTCACTGACGTTCAGCCTATCGCTCCTATTCTTTTCTGTGATGAGGAAGGGGAGAACACCACAGCCGTTAGCCTTATTCTGGATTCTCAGAAAATACGAATCTAGTGGCTCAGCTCCTCCACCTTCTCGCCCCGAAGCAGTTCGTGCAGGTCCATGTGGAATATTAGTTATTCCAGATTTCTAATTCTTGCCAGTTGCTAGGAAAACCCATGTTCCGTTTGGCAGTAATAAGCGGTTCAGATAGTTCTTTCAGATATATTTGGGGTAGCTTTTTAATCTGGGTTTTGAACGTGTTGTGCCAATTGGTTCCAGACTCATGGCATCTAAGCATGTGGGCAAGTAAGACACACGGCATGTAAACTTTGTCGGCTGGGAGTGTCTTATCAATATGTTGTAGATATTTTTTGAAGTAAGAGTTCGGAGGAACAGATACATTTCTCTTCATGCTCTTATTGAAAACTCTTGCGCCATGAGCGCAGTCGTTCCTTAAGTCCATGATTGAAAGTAGCCATGAGCCAAACTTGGTGCCTTGTCGAACCCCGAACTTTCTTGCCACATCATTTTGGTCTTCTACCTTCATCAAAAGATAAAAGTGAATGAGGGTTCCAAAGGACACAATTTCTAGTGCTGCCCACACTGGAATTTCTGTCTTGTAGACAAGAGTATGGTGTGCTATGAAATCGTCATTATTTTTGGATTTTTTAGCGCTCTCGTACTGAGCTTTCCAAGCCTCAAACTTGGATGTTTCATTTTGGGAAGAAGTAAGTTCACAGCATTTAGTGGAATCTAAGCATGAAATCTCAAGATGCCCTTTGGGATTTTTCTGTGCGATCACATGCGCGATAGCAGTTCTTAGTCTTACCTCTAAGTCAAAGATGCCAGTCAAGATGACGGCCCGGAGCTTGGTATCAAAATCAGCAAGCGCGATAGAGTCTTCGAATCTTGAGCCAGCTTCAAACTCATCATGGCGGAACTCTCTGCGTCTAATGAGCTCATCTGTGAGGGGCTCTCGAAGTTTTCTAAAGGGATACCTGTAGCCACTCGTGCGGTGATAGCCGAGTCTTCTGAGCTCTGCTTCAGCTTTAGTCTTATCGTTGATGTGCATTCCCAGTTGCTCAAGTCTGTCGATGAGATCTGGGTGGTCTAGGAAGCCTTTTTCAGCCATAAGTACCTACTTAAAATGAAAACCGCCACATGATACATGCAGAACTTTGGGGTTCCATGTAACAGAGGTGGGCGGTGTCTGATACCTTCACCATATCACATGAAATGTTCCATTGTCTCTCAAGAGTAACTTACAGATTTAGTGGCTCATCTCCTCCACCTTCTCGCCCCGCAGCAGCTCGTACAGGCCCATGTCGAGCATGAACTCCACGAACTGCTCCGCCGGCAGCTTGCGCACGTGGTCAATCAGGTCAGCGGTATCTGAGCTGTAGTCCCAGAGCTTATTGGCCAGGCCGGAGCGCACATTCTTGGAGTGGTAGAAGTCCACCTTAGTGTTGGCCATGGCGCTTTGCTTGAGCCCGGCGTCCTTGGCCGCCTCAGCCACGAAGGTCGTAGCAAAGCCCACCTGGTGCTCGTCACTCAAATCAAGGCCGTGGAAGTACTTATTAATCTTCTCAATCAGCTCAGAGCGGGCTTTGCGCTCGCGCTCCTGAATGCTGGCGAGGCCGGCCTCCGTCATGCCCTGCAACCCAGCTGCCTGCGAGGACGAGAGTTTCAAGTCTTCCTCTTCACGTAGCTTTTCGAGGCGGTAGTGGGTGAGCACGATGTCGTCCACGTTCACTACCTCGGGTGACACCTCATCGAGGGTGAAGCGGCGCAGCTTGCGCCCAAGCAGGTCAGCGAAGGCAGAGAGTTTCTCGTAGTAGGGGTCGCCGAAGTTGAAAATTTGCGAGAAGAAGGCGTAGGACTTCACGTACTGGGCCAGGGTTGAGCGGAACTCCAGCAGTACCTCAAGGGCGGCTCGGTCAGCAGAACCATCAACCCCTTCCTGCGCTGCCCGCCAGCGCGTCACAAACCGCTGCACGGGTATGGAGATGAGGGAGTCAAAGGACGCCTGCCGGGCACCGGGGGCAACCCACTTCTCCCAGAACTGTTCCACATCTGTCCGGTTGTAGATAACGGCCGCGTCGAGCTTGTCGACCTGTTTGGCAACCAGGTCGAGGTCTGATTCGGTCTCGATGCGGGCGTCCTCGTAGTACTCGGCGAAGGCGGCGCGTATCTGTTCGGGGTCGTTGACGAAGTCCAGAATGTAGGTGTTCTCTTTGCCGTCAGCGCGGCGGTTGAGGCGGGAGAGGGTCTGCACGGCGGTGATGCCCGAGAGTTCCTTATCCACGTACATGGCAACTAGAAGGGGCTGGTCAAAGCCGGTCTGGTACTTGTTGGCCACGATTAGGATATGCTGGCCGTCCTGGTTGAAGACCTCAGCCAGGTTCCTGCCTTTGAGGTCAGGGTTCATGGACGCCTCAGTCACGGTGGGTGTATCAACCCCGGGCAGAACCTCAAGATCGGGGTCGGGCAGTTCACCGGAGAAAGCAACCAGGGTCTTGAGGGGCAAACCCTTCTCTGCGATAGCTTTTTCAAAAGCCCGCTGGTAGCGCACGGCAGCAGCGCGCGAGGACGTCACCACCATGGCTTTGGCTTTACCGCCGAGTTCCTGCTTGACTCGGCCCTCAAAGTGCTCAAGAATCACCGCTACCTTGGAGGCAACGTTGGTGGGGTGCAGCTCCACAAAGTTGATGAGGCTCTTGGTGCCCTTGCGGATGTCGATTTCTTCGTCTGCACCGCTGTCCTCGTTTTTCTGGGCGATTTTGGCTGCCATCTGGTAGGTGGTGTAGTTCTTGAGCACGTCAAGAATGAAGCCTTCTTCAATGGCTTGCTTCATGGGGTAGAGGTCGAAGGGCTGGTGAGGGCCGGTGCCGTCGGCCCGTCGCCCAAAGACCTCAAGGGTCTTTGCCTTGGGCGTTGCGGTGAAGGCAAAGAAGGACACCTGGTGGCCCTCACCGACCACACGCTGGGCCATCTTGGTCAGGGCCACCTGGTCAGCTTCGGGGTCTGATTCTTCGATACCGGCGTCAATCTCGGTGTTGAGCATTTCCTTGATGGAGTCGGTTGCCTTACCCGACTGGGAGGAGTGGGCTTCGTCGGCAATAATCGCAAAGTGCTTACCGGCGAGCTGGCCGCCCTCCTTCGTCATTTCTGCCAGGGCGAAGGGGAAGGTTTGTAGGGTCACGCCGATGATGGGGACGCCGGTGGTTAGCGCTTCGACGAGCTGCTTAGATTTGGAGTCGCCGCTGCCGCGCGTAATGGGCTGGAAGGTACCGGCGGTGGTGACGAGCTGGTCGATGGCGTCCTGGAGCTGCTGGTCGAGCACCTGCCGGTCGGCGATGACGATGACGGAGTCGAAGACGCGCTCGCCGTCTGGGGTGTGCAGGTTGGAGAGCCGGTGGGCCGTCCAGGCGATGGAGTCGGTTTTACCGGAGCCTGCTGAGTGTTGCACCAGGTATTTGTGCCCTGCGCCTTCGGTTCGGGCTGCTTGGACGAGTTTGGTGACGGCTCGCCACTGGTGGTAGCGGGGGAATCTGATGTGGCTGAGTGAGGTGGTTTTGCCGGTGAGGGGGTCGGTGATTTTTTGGTGGTTGGTGTAGATGAATTTGGTGAGGATGGTGATCCAGGTGTTGGGGTCGAGGATTTCTTCCCAGAAGTAGCTGGTGGCTAGTTTGCCGTTGATGATGGGGTTGCCTGCGCCGCCGTTGGCGCCGCGGTTGAAGGGGAGGAAGCTGGTTGCTTTTCCTGCCAGTTTGGTGGTCATGGCGATTTCGTCTTGGGAGAGGGCGAAGTGGACGAGGGCGCCGCGGTTTTCTTGGAGCAAGGGTGAGGTGGTGGGGTTGCGGTCGGTGCGGTATTGGTTGATGGCGTCTTGCAGGGTTTGGGTGTATTCGCTTTTGAGTTCGATGGTGGCTATGGGTAGGCCGTTGATGAAGAGCACGAGGTCGAGGCGGGCGGTTTCGTCTGTTGGGTTGTAGCGGACTTCTTCGACGACGCGCAGGATGTTCTTGTGGTAGAGGGCGGTGAGTTCGGGGTAGCGGTTGTCTTGGGGTCGGTAGGCGAGTAGGTGGAAGGGGCGGCGTGCGCCGGGTACGCTGAAGCCTTTGCGTAGGACGTTGAGGGTTCCGCCGCCTTATTCTTCTGGGGCTGCGAGTTTGGTGACGAGCCGGTCGAGCAGGCGGTTTTCTTGGGCTTGTCGCGCGGTAGGGTTTGTGCCGGGTTTGATGAGGGTGGAGTAGTTTTTGGGGTCGCTGGTTTGTAGCCAGGTGAGGACGTCGGCGGGGTAGAGGGCACGACGGGCGTCATAGCCTGCGGAGTTGGGGGAGTGCACCCACCCGTGAGCGGCCAGGTGGGCGCAGATGTCTTGCTGGAGAGGACGTTCGAGGTGCGTACTGGGCATGGGCGGGGTTCCTGATCTGAGGAGCTGAGCAACAAACTATGCAAAAACTAACTGTTCTTAGTTTAGGAGCAACCCAGGGAATCAGGAATTTATTAAGTCGTGAATTAGCCAAAGAGATAAATTTTGTACATGTATACTTAAACAACTTGTACATTCAATGTACAAAATTTTGGTTTACAAATTTACAAGTTAACCGATTAGGATGATGGTGCGCAACCTCTGTAGGTTCTTTTGAAGCCGGTGCCCCCCGATGGAAGAATTAGTTGGGCGAATTCGCCCTGTTGGATAAAGAGAGTCTTGAAAAAATTTTATGGCTTGGTACGCCAAGTTTTTCACAGAATTTAAGTAAACCTATACTAGATAAGACAGGCGTACACCGAGTGAAACGCGGTTCTACTCAATTTCATATGGCTGCAGAAAAATTTGCAGAAAGTATCCTAGTAAAGTTAAATTAAATAATTTCAGTAATATTTACTAAAATTTAATTTTCGGATTAAAGATTATATTTATTTTAAGACTAATTTGGATCATTAACATAACAGTTCAAGCCATCCTCGGGTTTAGTATTTTTACGACGTAGTTCAACCACTGCTTGAGCCATTTTGGCAGGTATTTCATACCGCTGGGGCATCTGAATTGGGATAATAGCGACCAGAACAATAAAAGAAAGCCATAATATGATAACTGCAAAAATATATTCTCCGTACCCTGTTGTTGCTAGATTAAAAGCGAACACAAAACAAGCTAGAGTAAAAGTAAATAAAGCAAAGATAGCTGTTGCTATAATTTTACCATGTCCCGCATTTTCTGTGTCATAAACTAAATTAGCTTGAATAAATTCTTCTGGAGATAACCTGTCATCTAGATGATAAGACCTTAATACAACCGAGGTTTTATATATTGCAGTAGCATTTGCTGAAGGTATATCTATCGAATTGTTCTCAAATTCAAACCTAACTTTCCCGCCATCAGAGGGACAGGGATAACTGCTAATAAATTTCCCATATTCATTAAGTTTAGGTTTGCTTTCAAGATTCGGTGGTTCTGAATTGTCGTGAGCAGTATATTTTCTTTCCAATCAATGATAGTGATTGGTTTAAAAATTCTGAAATTTTCATTTTATCCAATAGTTTTTCTAGACTGTTTTAGCAAATATATTTCTTACTAATAAATTTAACTTTATATTATAGAGAGTTTACATATTTAATTAATTCTCTAGTGTAGTCTACGGAAATATGAATTCCTTGAGATTGGGCTAAGAATCTTCGGAAATTTTCAAGTTCAGTTAATCGATGCTTATTATTAAAACCCAGTTTTGATTCAACCTTAGTAGGGTTTTCTGACCATTCCATAAAAATATCTATAAGTTCAAAATTTCCAATAAACTCTGTGACTAAGAATCTATCTATAGATTTAGCTGTGCTGTCGATGATTGATAGGTATTTAATTATTCGTTTATGTGAGATATCTGGGTAGTCTTTATATTTATATTCATGATTCATCGCTTCCTCTATCAACTGGAGAGGGGTTTGAGATCTATTTCCGTCTTGTGCAAATTCATGTGCTATTCTGTTGCGCAATATTCTTATTTTTTCAAGTTCATTAATATTATTTTTAAAGCCCTCTGGAATATCTTTAAAAATTTTTTTAAAATTGGATGCTCTTCTGTACCAGGTACCTTTAACTAATGATTCAAAGTTTGGTGCGACCATAGCCACTGACCGTTTAGTGAGTATGGTTCCGTCAATTGCTTTTGGAAATCCAGGAGTGAGTGTTGGATCGGCTCTAAAAGCTAGCATTGAAATATTTAAAATGTACCGTTCCAGTGATGAACACATAAGCATCACAGATAAAAGCATTCTCCATCTATTTTCTAATTTGAGTTGGCTTTTAAATCGAGAAAATTTAATTGTTGTATGCCGCTTTTCAACATCTTCTTTTACTTTAAATTTTTGATTGATATATTCTTCGTCTAATTCATCTTTAATTGTAAAACGCATCCAGTTGTTAGAGAAACGACCTGTCCAATAGTATTCATCAGTTTGTTCGTGGTTTCGATAAAACCTTCTTAACGGTAATGATTTATTCCCGCGGGGGATATCGCGACTAAAATATCGCTCCTCGGTGTATTTTCTTAAAATAGGTAGCTTCAGGTTTCTGTTTGCGGATAGGCACAATTCTAAGTGGGCAGCACCTGATGCTGGGGTTGATGACCGTGGATGTCCAGACACATTGCCAATTAGCCATTTTTTTACTAATTTTTTCTCTTCAATTGAAAGTGTTGAGTCATCGAGCTGAATAAATTTATTATCTTTCTTGTCTTTGATTATTTCGTTATTTTTTATCATGCTTCCAGCAGCTTCTAGTGTTGCTCCAACTCTTATCCAGTCAATATCATCGGTATCGTGTTGTTTTGAAAAGTTTAGATTGTAATGGTTGATGTCTACGAACCAATAATTTTCTTTGCTTGAAATAGGGTAGTTAGTATTATTTTCCATTGCTAGTATCCTTCGAGTATTTAGAAAGTTGTGGATTAAAAAATTTGTTCAATCTTTGATTTTCTTATTTCATCAAGAATTTCTGTCGATTGTGATATATTTTTAAAAAGTTCTGTAAAATACTTTGATTTATTTATTATAATATTTGATAGGTGCTTCTGTGAATCAAAGTTGATGTTGGGGATTCTGGTGAGCGCTAGCTTTTCAGCCGTTAAGTGGGGAATTGTTGACTGGTTAGTCAGGCTGTTTTGGTCTCCGAACAATAGCTGCGTACGCAAAGATAAGCTAATGAAGTTTGGGTCAGCCATCTTTTTATTTACTTGAACACGATTTATCGAGTTCTGGAAACCCCAACCTGGCAAATCTTCAGTCAAAATAGCACTTCTACCAAAACCAGCACCACCTTCAAATATCAGAACATCACCCTTTTTCAAATCCAAGTAAGATAACTCGTTAGAAGAAAACCACATCTTCTTATAGTCAGACTGATAAGTGAAAACACCGCCAGGCTGGATATTGGCTGCTCTGATATAGGGTGCTAACTCCATGCCACCTTTATCTGAAGGTGTAATCATCTTGCCTAATGTGATGTCAGCAAAGCGCTTTAATGGAACTGTTTCAACACCTTCAGGGTGTGTTAGACTGCGAATCTCAGCATTAAACTTTTCAGTAGCCAACTCGAGTAAGTGCTGTTGATCAGCTATGAAATCATCAACCTCTGCCAGCTCGCGGTCAAGCTTATCTGCGATACGTTTTTGTTCCTCAAAACTCCGCACAGGGATAGGAACTCTTTCCAACTTTTCAGCAGTCAGATGACTAATCGTTGCTTGATCCGTAATGGATTCAAAATATCCTGATTGCTCTAAGAACACTAAAGCGTAGTTAATATACCTACCATCGTTACCCGATAACGGCCTTACTCGATTTACATAATTTTGGAAATGGATTCCAGGCAAGTCTTCCTTAATGTAGGCGCTTCTGCCTATAGATCCACCCTCAACTACGACTACATCATTTTTACGAAGGTCAAGATGAGATTGCTCTTTTGCGGAAAAGGGCATCTCCTGAAGATTTCCCAAATCTAGTCCTGAAGTCGTAATCGAAGAGGCCTTCAAATATGGCTTCATTTCTTGGTCAATCTGAATGCTTTCAGCAGGCTGTAGCATTTTTCCAAGAGTTACTTCTGCGAGGTATTTGAGTTGAGCGGTTTTTGCTGCCATTATCCAAGCACCTCTTCCAGCCTATTTTTGATTCGGCCCAGCACCTCGTTGAGGTCGCGGTCAATCTCCTCCAGGGAGCGCGGTGGTACGTACTCGTAGAAGTGGCGGGTAAAAGGAATCTCCGCGCCCTCCTTAGTCTTAGACTCATCAATCCAAGCGTCAGGCACAAAAGGCTTGACCTCGCGTTCCAGGTACTCGTGAATATCCTCGCCCCAGGGAACATTCTCAGTATCACGCAGGGCAGTATCAGCCACCGGCTTCTTAGCCTTCGTTACAATCTCGGCGGATTCATCGCGCTCAGCCAACTCATCCACCAACTTAGCCAAAGCTGCAGGCTTCACCAGGGCGCCGGCGTCCGCAAACACCTGCAACAGCTCAGCCTTAACACCAGCTTGGTCACCTCCAACGGCACCCGCCTTGCTCTCAACCAAAGAAGCAAGAGAAGCCCGCACAGCGGCGTCCTCACCCTCAGCCAACTTGAGCTTGCCAAACTCCTTAGAAGCCAACAACCTCTCAACCCGCTCAGCAGTAAAACCCCAATTCAACCGCAAAGGGCGCTCCACTGTAATCGTGCGGTACATAAACTCCTCACGATCAAAAACCTTAGAACGCTTATCATCCGCAGCATCAAAAGCAGCATACAAGCGGGTAATCTCAGCAATCTGCTCCTCACTCAACCGCTTACGCTTAGACCCCACCGACTTACGCATCTTCTCAAACATATTCGTCGCATCAATCAGCTGAACCCTACCCCTACGCTCAGCCTTCTTCTGCTTATTCAACACCCAAATATAGGTAGAAATACCGGTGTTATAGAACATGTCAGTGGGCAGGCCAATAATTGCCTCAAGGTAGTCCTGGTCCAAAACCCACTTACGAATATTGGACTCACCAGAACCCGCGCCACCCGTAAAGAGGGGAGAACCATTCAACACAATGGCCCCGCGTCCGCCCACCTGGGCAACACCATTGCTAGCAACCGTCGGCTCGTTGAGCTTAGAAATCAGGTGCTGCAAGAAGAGCAGCGAGCCGTCAGATACCCGGGACAGACCAGCACCAAACCGGCCCGTAAAACCCTGGTTCTTATGCTCAGCCTCAACCACAGCCTTAGCGCCCTTCCAGTCCACGCCAAAGGGCGGGTTGCTCAGCCCGTAATGGAAGGTGCGGTTCTCAAAAGCCGGGTCAGTCAGGGTATTACCCAGGGCGATGTTATCGACGTCCTGGCCCTTGACCACCATGTCCGCCTTACAAATCGCATAGGACTCGGGGTTGAGCTCCTGGCCCAGCAGGCTCACATCGGCTGTGGGGTTGAGCTGGTGAATCTTATCGTCAGCCACCGACAGCATACCGCCGGTGCCAGCGGTGGGATCATAGACCGACCGGGCAATATAATCAGTGCGCAAATCTTCATCATCAACTAGCAACAGGTTAACCATCAGCTCAATGACCTCGCGCGGGGTGAAGTGCTCACCGGCAGTCTCATTCGAAGCCTCAGCGAACTTGCGAATGAGCTCTTCGAAGATGTTGCCCATCTGCTCATTGCTCACATTCTCTGGGTGCAGGTTCACCCGCGAGAAATGCTGAATCACCTGATAGAGCAGGTTCTGGGCAGCCAGGTCTGCGATAGTGTCTTCAAACTTATACTTCTCAAAAATATCGCGCACGTTCTCACTGAACTGGTTAATGTAAGAACGCAGGTTCTGCTCAAGAGTGTCGGGGTCATTAGCCACGGTCTTGAGGTTGTGCTGGGAGAGATTATAGAAACTGTAATCGTGCCCCGCCCGGGCAGAGAGCATCGCCGGAGAGATCGTATCGAGCACATAGTCCATTGTCGCCTCAAGAACAGCCTGCTTGGTCGGCTCAAGCACTGCATCGAGGCGCGCCAACACCGTGAAAGGCAAAATAATCTGACCGTACTGATGCTGCTTATAGGTACCGCGCAACACATCAGCCACATTCCAAATGAACTGAGAATAGTTCAAAAAAGACACACAAGCCCCTCAACATTGGCAAACTAATGGCTCAGCATAAAAGCCCTAGCCACCAGGCAGAGCTTTTACCCCGATGAAAACTAATCATACTCAAGGGGAAAGCTGGGAAGTTGAAGTGCAGTTCTTGTGTCTCACCTGCTCACCAGCGCTGGGAGGTGAGCTAGCCAGCCGCCCGGTAGGGTAGAAGTAAACCCCATAGAAGCGCAGGCGAAAGGACCACACATGAAAACCCGCCCCTTCACCCAGGTTGATGTATTCGGCTCGGCACCTCTGAAAGGCAACCCCCTCGCCGTGGTACTCGACGGCAGCGGCCTCACCGACGAACACATGCAGGATTTTGCCCGCTGGACCAATCTCTCAGAAACCACCTTCATCACCCAACCGACTGATGCTCGGGCCGACTATGCCGTCCGCATCTTCACCCCCGGCGGCGAACTGCCCTTCGCCGGGCACCCCACCCTGGGCAGTGCCCACGCCTGGCTAGAAGCAGGTGGCCAGCCGCAGCGCCCCGACGTCATCGTGCAAGAATGCGCCGCAGGTTTCATCGACATCACCCGCAGCGGCCAAGAGCTCGCCTTCGCTGCCCCGGCAACCGTCCGCACCGGTGCCCTCGATGAGGCAACCCTGGCAGGCATCGCCACAGCCCTAGGGCTGGAGCGCAGCCAGATTCTCTCCCACCAGTGGGTCGACAACGGGCCCGGCTGGTCCGCCGTCGAAATCGCAGACCCCGACGGGCTGGTCGCCCTCACCCCGGACTTCGCCCGCGGCACAGACCTCAAACTCGGCGTCTTCGCCATGCACCCGGCAGGTTCAGACATCGCCTACGACATCCGCGCCTTCGTGCCCGGCATCGGTGTTTCTGAGGACCCGGTCACCGGCTCCCTCAACGCCTCCGTCGCCCAGTGGCTCGCCCGCGAGAACCGGGTTGCCGGAACCTACACCGTACGCCAGGGCACCTGCCTGCACCGCGACGGCAGACTCACCATCACAGTAGGGCAGGGCACCCCCACCGGATTACCCGACATTTGGGTTGGCGGAAGGACTCACACCCTCATCAGGGGAGAGGTTAGTCTTTAGGTCTTTACTCCATCTGTTGGCTTGTGCTGCCCCGCCAAGCCGGGGCGGGCGTCCGCTCATTGAAGGTAATCGAAAATGCCATCTGCGCGATAAAATAACGCGCAGATGGCAATTTCGATTACATTCAAAAACCCGTGGGCCACCACATGTATGACCGCCGCAGGAGAAAGGGCTTTAGCCCACCTCAACCCGGGCCACAGCCTCGCGCCCGAAGAGGTAGAGCACTAGTTCGCCCAGCTCGCCGGTCAGCACGGTTGCCACCCGGCCAGCAGGCGGGGCAACCACGGTATGAACAGCGGGGGAGTAGCCCGGCGCTTCCAACACCAGCCCGTCAGGGTACTTCTTCCCAGCCATCATGCGGGCCCGCGCCCGTAGCACCTGCCACATCTTCTCCTGCACGTCTTCGGCCAGGACGCGCGGGGCTAGCTCCTCGCCGTCAACGAGTGAGGCGCGGCGGACGTCCTCGGTATGCACAAAATACTCAATCAGGTTCATTGCCTCATCCAGGCCGGGCAAGTGCGAGCGCATGTGCAGGTAGCCCGGCAGGGCCTCGAAATCGCGCAGGGCCTTCTCGTAGCGGCTCTGGCCGGTCAGCTCATCGGCCAGCCGGTTGGTGGCGCGCTCGGTGCGGGCTCCTAGCGGGCCGCCCATGACCCCGGCTGCCAGGGTGGGCTTGGACTCGCGCAGCAGCAGGTGGGCTGCTAGGTGGCGGGTTTCCCAGCCCTCACAGAGAGTGATGGCGGACGGCCCGGCGTCGGCAAGAGCCTGCACGAGAGCGGATCGTTCGGAGGTAACAAGGGCTGAAGAGGTCATAGCTCCCAGTCTAAACCCGAAGATAGGCCCGGGAGCAGGAGCCGCAGGACTTGGGGCGCAGGTTACGACATGCAGGAAACATTCAGCTCTCACGCACCGGTTCTTGACCTGCGCCAGCTAGGCTCTTACCAGCCCCACCGTGAAAGGTTCTATGCCAGTTTCTACCAAAGCCCGCCTGAGCCCCCTGCTTGCCCTGGCTGCCCTTGCCGTCAGCGGCTGTTCGGCATCCTTCCAAGGAGCATCCCGGGAGGACCTGCCCACCACGCTGCCCGCCGCGCCTGAGCAGGTGCTGCCGGCGTCCGCGCAGGAAAGCCCCGCAGGGCAGACCCCCATCACTGAACTGGCTGATAGTTCCTGGCTTGATGCCACCGCTGAGGCAACCGATATTCCTCGCAGGGTTCTGGCAGCCTATGCGGGGGCGTCCTTGCGGGTCACTCAAACCTACCCCCAGTGCCAACTGGGCTGGAACACCATCGCGGGTCTTGGCGCTGTTGAAACCCTTCATGGCACCTACCAGGGGGCTAACACTGATGAATCAGGGCTTGTACGCCCCAAGATTTACGGCCCAGCGCTGGATGGCAGCCCTGGTCTCATGGCGATTGAAGATACCGATGACGGAGCACTGGATGGCGATAAAGAATGGGACAGGGCAGTGGGGCCTCTGCAGTTCATCCCCTCAACATGGGATTACATCGGCCAAGACGGCAACGGGGACGGGATTAAAGACCCCCACCACATCGATGATGCAGCGCTGGCTGCCGCAGTCTATCTATGCCAGGGGCAACGCGATGTAACTACCGATGAAGGGTGGCAGCGCGGAATACTCTCCTATAACCGCTCCATTGCCTATACCCACCACGTCGCTACCTACACAGAAGAGTATCGACAGGCAACCTTGTCTGAGTCCGAAGCCGCAGAGTAGAGGCAAGCCCAGATGCTGAGAAGCCCTATCACCACCAGCAGGCGCCCCGGCGTATCAGTTAGGATAGATGGGGTGAACACAGCACAGCAGAGCACCCCCGCAGATTCCCCGCTTGACCCGGCCCTTGCCGCCCAACTCAAGCGAGATGGTAACGGGCTTTTCGCAGCAATCATTCAGCAGTATGACACTAAAGATGTGCTCATGCTGGGTTGGATGAACGACGAGGCCCTGCGCAGAACCCTCACCGAAGGACGGGTCACTTTCTGGTCCCGATCCCGCCAGGAATACTGGCGCAAGGGGGACACCAGCGGGCATAGCCAGTACGTCAAAGACGTCAGCATCGACTGCGACGGTGATGCTCTGCTCATCCTGGTCGATCAGGTAGGTGCAGCCTGCCATACCGGTACAACCACCTGTTTTGAAGCCGGCGGCCACCTAGAAGCACAGGTAGGGGCACGCCCTTAGACCGGCATTCTAGCCGCCCAAAAAATTTCACGTTACGGGGCGCGTCCACCGCGTGCACTCGGCATCCACAAACCGCCTAGCCCAGCAATTTTGTCAGAGGTAGAGACCATGCAGGATCTTGGAATCATTGAACCAACTCTAGAAGAGTTCCGCGCGCTCGCCGCCACCCGTCGCGTTATACCGGTGCGGGTTAAGGTGCTGGCTGATGCAATAACTCCTATCGGGCTTTACCGTTCGCTGGTGTGCGCTGAGGGTGAGCCTGCCCCGGGCACCTTTCTGCTGGAATCAGCTAATGAGCAGAAGCAGTGGTCCCGCTATTCCTTTGTAGGGGTGGCTAGCCGATCTACGCTAAGCACAAAGGCAGGGGAGATTGTCTGGCAGGGGCTGACTCCCCAGGGAGCACCCACTCAGGGTGACCCGGTTGATGCCGTACGCCAAACCCTTGAGATGCTCCACACCGAGCCGTTCGATGGTCTTCCCCCGCTCACCAGCGGCATGGTGGGGTTTATGGGGTGGGACGTGGTTCGGCACTGGGAAAAACTGCCCGGGGGGCCCGCCAGCGACGTCAACCTGCCCGAGTTCGCCCTGAATATTGTCTCGGACATGGCGGTGCACGATAACTCGGACGGCACCGTCACGCTCATTGCCAACGCTATTAACTTCAACGGCACCGACGATAACGTGGATGCCGCCTACGCCGATGCCACCTCCCGCGTACTAGATATGCTCGATAAGGTGGCCCAGCCCGCTGGTGGCGCTGTTTCAACCTTGGTGGGCACCGCCACTGTAGAGGAAAAGGTAGCGGGTGTTAAGCACACTTGGGATGAGCAGGGTTTCTTGGACGCCATCGATAAGTCCAAGAAAAACATTCTTGATGGCGATGTCTTTCAGATCGTGATCTCCCGCCGCTTTGAAACAGAGAACTCTGCCAGCGCCCTCGACGTTTACCGTGTGCTGCGCCAGAGCAACCCTTCACCCTACATGTATCTCTTTAACTTTGAATCTACAGAAGATGGTCAGCCCTTTCAGATTGTTGGTTCATCACCTGAGGCTCTGGTGACTCTCAATGACGGCACCGCTACCACCCACCCCATCGCTGGGTCCCGCCCCCGCGGGGCTACCCGTGAGGCTGATATCGCTTTAGCTGAAGAGCTATTGGCTGATGAAAAGGAACGTTCCGAGCACCTCATGCTGATCGACCTGGCGCGTAATGACCTCTCCCGCATCGCGGTTCCGGGCAGTGTGGAGGTTACTCAATTTATGGAAATTGAGCGCTTTAGCCACATCATGCACATCTCCTCGGAGGTCAAGGCGCAGCTGGCTGAGGGAAGGAGCGCCTATGACGTTCTGCGCGTTGCCTTCCCTGCAGGCACCCTCTCTGGTGCGCCAAAGCCCCGCGCCATGCAACTGTTAGACGAATACGAAGTCAGTGCCCGCGGGATTTACGGCGGTGTGTGCGGCTACTTCGACTTCGCCGGCAACATGGATATGGCCATCGCTATCCGAACCGCCGTTCTTAAAGGTGGCAAGGGCTATGTTCAGGCGGGGGCAGGTATCGTCATGGATTCAGTCCCAGCAAGCGAGGCCCAAGAAACTGTGGATAAGGCTGCAGCGCCCCTGCGCGCTGTTATCACCGCATCCGGACTGGCACCCTTGCCAGCTGGGGAAGGTCAATAAATGAGCACCGCACCCGATCCTTCACAGAAGGTTACTGCCAGCGTCCGCAGTGATGTTGATAAGAAGCCTAATTTCTCTACCCCTGGGCGCGTCATGGGGGCCTCTTTGCTGGCCGCAGGTCTAGCTTTTGCCTCGACCCTGCCCATCTGGATTCGGGCTGAGGTGACCACCGTGCTTGAAACTACCACCCTTGAAATTTCTGGTGCGGACGCCGCCAGCGCGGTGAGTGCCCTAGCACTCGTAGCCCTCGCAGCGGCAATCGCTGTGCGCTTTACTGGGCCTAAGCTCAAGAAAATCGTGAGTGCTCTTATGGTGCTGGTGGGTTTAGGCATAGCTGTCTCAGCTGTGGGCGTTTACCGCAACCCTCAAGTGGCAGCTGCCACCGATGTAAGCGCTGCAACGGGGACCACCGCTGCCGCTAATTCTTATCTTGTGACCATCATGCCCTGGCTAGCTGTAGTCGGCGGTTTGCTGGTGATTGCCTGCGGCGTATGGGCGTTTTTTGCCTCATCGCATTGGGCTGTTGGCCGTAAGTATGACCGTGCAGCTGCCCGCGCCCAGCGGATTAGCACAGTGGATGAAGTAGACGATATCGACGCCTGGGATTCCCTGAGCGAAGGTCAAGACCCCACCGACCGCTAGACCTTAACGCAGCGCTAGATACCGAAGCTGCCTTCAAGTCGGCCACGACTACCCGGGTATAAGAGGGCCACCTGACTAATGACAGTGTCACCTGACCAGGTGGTACGCAGGAGCTTGAGGCAGGGCTCAGCGGGATCAATCTCTAACTCTTGAGCCTGCTGGGCGCTGGGCAGGACTGCCTCAACACTGTGAGTTCCGCGGGTTATCGGGTGGCAGTTGCCTAGAAAAACATTCGGTGTGGTGCTGGAGAAATCCTGGTCAAGGTAGTGGGGGGTTACCTCTGCGTTAACCAGGCGCTCTTCTCGTTGCAGGGGGACTCCGTTATCACAGTGAATCAAGACGCTGTGGAATACTCGACTACCCAGGGTTTCTTCAATAGGCCAGGGGGCTTGCACCGCTCTTATTTCTTCGAGGAGAATCACGCGGCTCTGGTGAAGGTGGCCTCTTTCAGTGATTTCATCGGCGATGTTTTTAACCTCAAAGAGCGCTGAAGCGCTCTTTTGTGGCGCCACGAAGGTGCCTACTCCCTGAGTACGATAGAGCAGCCCCTCAGCGGTGAGTTCCCGAATAGCGCGGTTAATGGTCATCCGCGAGAGGCCCAGAGCATGCGTCATTTCGTTTTCTGACGGGATGGGCTCGCCACTGGACCAGAAACCACTGGAAATACGATGCGTTAGGAGCTTTTTGAGGAGCTTGTAGGCGGGCAACGCTTCACCGCGGTAGTCGGTGAATTCTTGGCTCAAGTCGGTTATTTTTTCCATCCCCACCCCATTGACAAAATAGTTGTATATACAACATGATGGGTGTGACACCCCTCATGTTTCAACTGTATATCCCGGCTCAGATCGGTCAAAATCAGACCCAGACATGGTGAGGGCAGGCATATCGTGCACAAAGGAGTAGCCATGACCACCACCGGGCCCCGCCCCATTCACGCGCCCACCGGCAATGAACTCAACACCCTAGGATGGCAGCAAGAAGGCGCCCTGCGCATGCTGATGAACAACCTTGACCCCGCTAACGCCGAGCACCCCGATGAGCTGGTGGTCTACGGTGGAACAGGCAAGGCTGCCCGTAACTGGGAGTCGTTGGACGCCATTGTAAACACCCTCAAAACACTGAAAAATGATGAAACCCTACTGGTCCAGTCCGGTAAGCCCGTGGGTGTTTTCCGCACCCACGAATGGTCGCCCCGCGTCCTCTTAGCCAACTCAAACCTGGTGGGAGACTGGGCTAACTGGGAGCACTTCCGTGCACTAGAAGCTGAAGGTCTGATGATGTACGGGCAGATGACCGCGGGCTCCTGGATCTACATTGGAACCCAGGGAATTTTGCAGGGCACCTACGAAACCATTGGCGCCGTTGCCCGCAAGCGTTTTGGCGGTAGCCTGGCTGGCACCATCACCCTCACCGCTGGCCTAGGTGGCATGGGCGGCGCCCAGCCCCTAGCAGTCACCATGAACGAGGGCGTCGTCATTGCCATCGATGTCGATGAATCCCGCGTTGATCGCCGTATCGAACACCGCTACTTGGACGTCAAAGCTGATAACCTCGACCATGCTCTAGAACTAGCTATCGAAGCCCGCGACGCTAAGAAGCCACTCTCTATTGGCGTTGTGGGCAATGCGGCTGAAATCTTCCCTGAGCTTCTGCGTCGTAAAGCACCCGTCGATATCGTCACCGACCAGACCAGTGCCCATGACCCTCTGGCTTACCTGCCGGTAGAGGTCACTTTTGAGGATTGGAAGACTGAAGCACAGCGCGACCCGGAGCTTTTCACCAAAGAGGCACGTGTCTCTATGGCAGCTCAGGTCGAGGCCATGGTGGGGTTCATGGACGCAGGCGCTGAGGTCTTTGACTACGGCAACTCCATCCGCGATGAAGCTCGTAAGGCCGGTTATCAACGTGCCTTCGACTTCCCTGGGTTTGTACCTGCCTACATTCGCCCAATGTTCGAAGAAGGCCTGGGGCCCTTCCGCTGGGCTGCCCTATCCGGTGACCCCAAAGACATCGAGGCAACTGACCGGGCAATTTTGGAGCTTTTCCCCGAGAATGAGCACCTGGCGCGCTGGATTAAAATGGCCGGTGAGAAGGTTGAATTCCAGGGCCTGCCGGCGCGTATTTGCTGGCTGGGCTACGGCGAGCGCCACAAGGCCGGCCTGAAGTTCAATGAGATGGTGGCCAATGGTGAGCTGTCGGCTCCGATAGCTATTGGCCGTGATCATCTGGATTCCGGTTCGGTAGCTTCCCCCTACCGAGAGACTGAGGCCATGAAGGACGGATCTGATGCTGTGGCTGACTGGCCTCTTTTGAACGCGCTCCTCAACACGGCCTCCGGTGCCTCTTGGGTATCCCTGCATCATGGTGGTGGCGTTGGCATGGGCCGCTCTATTCACGCCGGTCAGGTTTGTATCGCTGACGGTACAGAATTGGCTGCGCAGAAGCTAGAGAGGGTGCTAACAAATGACCCGGGCATGGGCGTCATCCGCCATGTGGACGCGGGTTACGAGCACGCATCTAATGTTGCGGCTGAGCGCGGGGTGCGTATTCCCATGCAGGAGCAAGCGTAACCATGGCGAGCACGCTGTTGACCAATATCGGATCATTAGTCACTAATGATCCGAGTCTTGAGCGCGGGCCCCTCGGCATCGTGGAGCAGGCTGCGGTTTTGGTTGAAGATGGCGCAGTGGGCTGGGTGGGCCAGGCTTCTGCGGCACCTGCTGCCGATAAATCCATCGACTGTGAGGGACGGGCAGTAATTCCCGGGTTTGTTGAATCCCACTCACACCTGGTGTTTGCGGGAGACCGGTCGGAGGAATTCTCCGCACGCATGCAGGGGAAGGCTTATGAAGCCGGCGGGATCCGTTCTACCATTGAGCAGACCCGCGCTGCCTCATCTGGTGAGCTAGCGGCTAACGCCCGCAACCTGCTGGGGGAGTACCTGCGTAGCGGGTCAACCACCGTGGAGATTAAGAGTGGCTACGGGCAAAACACCGAATCTGAGCTGCGGTCTGTGCAGGTGGCAGCTGGTTGCACCGATGAGGTAACCCTACTCGCGGCCCACGTGACTCCACCGGAGTATGCAGGGCGGCAGGATGATTATGTTCAGATGGTTCTTGATGAAATGATCCCCGCTTGCGCTCCGTATGCCAGCTGGATTGACGTGTTCTGCGAGAAGGGCGCTTTTAGCGAAGAGCAATCGCGGGCAGTGTTGCTCGCAGGGCAGGCAGCCGGGCTAAAGGCACGGGTGCACGGTAACCAGCTGACCTACGGTGCAGGTGTGCAACTAGCGGTCGAGCTGGGTGCGGCCTCGGTGGATCACGCGGTCTACCTGAGCGATGCGGACGTGGACGCCCTGGCGAACTCGACCACGGTAGCTACCGTTTTGCCGGGCGCTGATTTCTCTACCCGTAACAGTTACCCGCCTGCTCGCAGGCTCCTGGACGCCGGCGCCACCCTCGCATTGGGGGCAGACTGCAACCCGGGAACCAGCTTCACCACGTCCATTCCTTTTTGTATCGCTCTGGCAGTGCGTGATTTGGGGATGAGCCCGGATGAAGCCCTGTGGTCAGCAACCGCTGGAGGCGCCCGCGCTCTACAACGCGAAGATGTTGGAAGTTTGCGGGTGGGCGCTCGCGCTGACCTGGTGGAGCTGGCTGCCCCCAACCATCTGCACCTTGCTTACCGGCCCGGCGTTAGCCTGGTCCACCGGGTATGGAAAGCAGGGGAGCAGGTGGCAGGGCCGGGCGCCCAGCCTAAGGTGAGCGATATCAGGCACAAGGAGTGTTGCTGATGCATCAGAATAACCTCTCTGACTTACACCGTTTCATCGATCGTCCTGCTCCTACCTGGTCCGGGAGGAACGATGGGACTGGCACTGCCCACCGTCGCGTGCACCAGGCCGTCACCTTCTTGGGGCAGGGTAGCCCGGCTTCCGCTGACGCCATCTTCATCGGCTTTGCCTCCGACGAGGGGGTGCGCCGCAATGTTGGCCGCCAGGGAGCTGCAGATGGGCCAGCAGCCTTACGCTCAGCGCTGGGGCGCCTAGCACTGGCGCAGGGGCGCAATAGCACCCGCCACACAGACCTGGCTTTGCTGGATGCTGGGGATATTGTGGTGTCTTCAGATCTTGAAGAGGGCCAGAAGAAGCTTGCAGCTGCCGTGATGGCAAGTGTGGATGCCGGCGTCCTGCCTGTTGTACTGGGAGGTGGCCACGAGGTTGCCTTTGGCACCTACACCGGTGTGGCAGACTCTCAGGCTCGCAAGACCGCAGGTTCTGCCGCCTCGCAGGAGCTGGGGCGTCTGGGCATCCTTAACCTGGACGCCCACTTTGACCTGCGCCGAGCAGAACAGCCGACCTCGGGCACCCCTTTTTACCAGGCGCTCACCCGGGAAAGAGCGTCAGACACTTACTGCCGCTACACGGTGCTGGGCATTTCTGAGGCCAACAATACTCAAGAACTGTTTGATACCGCCCATGAGTTGGGGGTGGATTACGTGGTGGATGAAGACTGCGGGGTGCTGAACCAGCAAGCCTTGCTGAGCACGGTGCGAGAATTTGTGGCCTCTGTAGATATCATTTACCTGACCCTGGATCTAGATGTCCTCCCTGCCAGCATCGCCCCCGGCGTCAGCGCCCCAGCAGGCTACGGAGTGCCCCTGGAGATCATCAACGTCGTGCTGAAAGAAGTGGCAGCTAGCGGCAAACTAGCAGCTTTCGATGTCGCTGAACTCAACCCCAGCTTCGATAGTGACGGGCGTACCGCTCACACCGCTGCCCGCCTGATTCATACCGTACTGACCTACTACACCCCTTTAAGCTCTGCAGCACCGTCGCTGCGCTGAGCCCCCAGACTTTTGAGGAGAAACCCCGTGAATCAAACCCCCGTTACCGTAGGAATCGGAGCTCTAAGCTTCGAGGACGTCATTAGGGTAGCTCGCCACCGTGCTCCCGTGGTGCTAAGCGAAGAATCTCTGGCTGAAATTGCTAAGTCATCCGAGCGCATCCGCCAACTAGCCCACCAAACAATACCGGTCTACGGTGTATCCACCGGTTTTGGTGCGCTGGCCTCCAAGCACATCCCGGCGGAGATGCGTACCGCCCTGCAACGGGGCCTTATCCGCTCTCACGCCGCGGGGTCTGGCAAAGAGGTAGAAACTGAGGTCGTCCGCGCTCTTATGCTCCTGCGCCTTTCAACCCTCGCCACAGGCCGCACCGGCGTGCGCCCCGAAGTTGCCCGGGCTTATGCCGATATGCTCTCTGCCAACCTCACCCCGGTGGTCTATGAGTACGGCTCATTGGGCTGTTCTGGTGATTTGGCTCCGCTGGCCCACTGTGCCCTAGCAATTATCGGTGAGGGCCAGGTGCGCGATGAGCAGGGCCAGCTATTGGACACCGCCGACGCTCTCCAACAGCACGGGCTGACCCCGGTGGTGCTGGCGGAGAAAGAGGGGCTGGCGCTCATTAATGGCACCGACGGCATGTTAGGCATGCTGGTGATGGCTATTACTGACCTGGACCGTCTGACCCGCCTGGCGGATGTAGCAGCTGCTATGAGTCTTGAGGGTTTAGTGGGTACCGATCGAGTTTTTGCTGCCGACCTGCACAGCTTGCGCCCGCATCCCGGTCAGCAGGTTGCCGCAGCCAACATGCTCAAAGTTCTTGAAGGCTCAGACATTATTCAGCATCATTCGGGCAATCACAGCACCTACGTGCAGGACGCTTACTCGCTGCGTTGCGCCCCGCAGGTAGCCGGTGCCGTGCGAGACACCGTAGAACACGCCCGCACCGTGGCCTTACGCGAGCTGGCTTCAGCCATCGACAACCCGGTGGTCACTTTCGATGGTCGGGTGGAGTCTAACGGTAACTTCCACGGTGCTCCGGTGGCCTATGTTCTGGACTTCCTGGCGATTGCAGTCGCTGACGCCGCCTCTATCTCAGAACGTCGCACCGATCGTTTTCTGGACACCGCCCGCAACCGGGGCCTGCCGCCCTTTTTGGCAGATGATCCCGGTGTGGACTCTGGGCACATGATTGCCCAGTACACCCAGGCAGCCATCGTCTCAGAACTTAAGCGACTAGCGGCACCGGCCTCGGTAGACTCCATCCCGTCCTCAGCCATGCAAGAAGACCACGTCTCTATGGGCTGGAGCGCAGCCCGTAAACTGCGAACCTCAATCGACGGGCTGAGTAGGGTACTAGCCATAGAGATTCTTACGGCTGCCCGTGGCATAGACCTGCGAGCACCCCACCAGCCCGCACCTGCCAGCGCCGCCGTCATCGCTCGCTTACGTCAGGACGTCGCGGGGCCGGGCAGCGACCGCTATTTGGCACCAGAAATCCAGGCAACCGTTGAACTGGTGGCCAGTGGAGAATTGCTGGCAGCGGCTGAAAAAGTCACCGGGCACTTGGACTAGTCTTCAACCGAGAGAGTAAAAGTTAAGAGCATATAGCCTGCGATATTGGGTTAAAGCATTCCTATCTCATAAGATAGACCTAAGCACCCTTGCGCTCATCGATGCACCTGAGCGCAAAATACACACACTGAGGAGACTCACATGTCAAAGCAGACCGTTGAGATGGTCCCCGACCTTCCCCACACCAACCACGGCAATACTATTGCTTCATGGGCAATGTTGGGCATCATTACCCTGGGCTTTATTGTAGCTGCTATTGGCTTCGACATTGCCAACACCCCCATCTTCGTTGTGGGCGTAGCTATCATGCTCATCGGTTTAGTTGCCGGTTTGGTTCTGCGAGCAGCTGGCTACGGCCAGGGCGGCAAGCACACCAAGTATCACCACTAAGCTGATGATGCGAGCTAGAGCGTCCCACAGGCACTGTGGGGCGCTTTTGTGTACCCGGGCGGGAACGAATGGTTCCAGTTGCCAGCCTGTTTTCACTGGCCGCTGAAATTCTCACCTAATGGGCTGCCATTTAGCCTTGAAGCCACTGATACGACATACTAAAAAGACGCGAAAAAACAGGGCACCGGCTGCCTGTGAGGGGATCACTATGACCGTTCTAGATGACATTATTAGGGGCGTCCGCGAGGACATGGCGGAGCGTCAGCGCACCGCAACCCTCGATGACCTCAAAGCCAGAGCCGCAGAGCAGCCTCCGGCACGTGATGCTTTTGCCGCGTTGAGCGGGGCTTTCAAGAGCAGCCTTGAGGTTATTTCTGAGGTTAAGCGGTCTAGCCCCTCCAAAGGTGCTCTGTCTGATATCCCAGACCCAGCTGCCCTAGCATCGGCCTATGAAGCAGGGGGAGCGGCCGTCATTTCAGTACTGACCGAAAAACGCCGCTTTGCTGGCTCTCTAGCTGACCTGGATGCCGTGCGTGCGGCAGTCTCGATTCCGGTGCTCCGCAAGGATTTCACCGTTGATGAATACCAGATTTGGGAGGCCCGGGCCCACGGCGCTGACCTGGTCCTGCTCATCGTTGCTGCATTGGACGATGTCACCCTCACCCGGTTCTTGGACCTCACCCATGAGCTGGGCATGAACGCCCTGGTTGAAACCCACACTCCAGAAGAAATTGAACGCGCAAAAGCGGCTGGTGCCCGTATTGTGGGCGTCAACGTCCGCAACCTCAAAACCCTTGAGGTTGATAATGCGAATTTTGGTCAGCTCGCCCCCTTGCTGCCAGAAGATGCCATCATCGTTGCTGAGTCAGGGGTTGCCGAGGAGGCAGACGTTGAAGATTACGCATCTCACGGCGCAAAAGCTGTGCTGGTGGGCGCGGCCCTGGTGAAGTCAGGCACCCCCACCGAAACCGTCCGCGCCTTCCGTGAAGCTGGCGCTGCCGCCCGCACAGCCTGGCTCGCTCGCTAACCTTATCTGCCCTTCACCCCCACCCTTTTAGATCTAAGGAAACGGTATGACCGACACCCTAGCCGACCAGTTTCTCACCTCTGACCGCAGCCTTAAGAACGCTCCCGGCCCCTACTTTGGCAACTACGGCGGCCGATACATGGCTGAATCGCTGATTGCCGCCATGGACGAGTTGGAAGAAACCTTCGAGAAGGCAAAAGAAGATGAAGAGTTTCTGGCTGAATTCCGCCAGCTCTCTGCTGAATACTCCAACCGCCCCTCTCTGCTCACCGAGGTCCCCCGGTTTTCTGAACACGGCGGCGGGGTACGCTTCTTCCTTAAGCGCGAAGACCTCAACCACACCGGCAGTCACAAAATCAATAACGTGATTGGCCAGGCACTTCTGGCGAAGCGTATGGGCAAGACCCGTCTGATTGCCGAGACTGGCGCTGGCCAGCACGGCGTCGCCACCGCCACCGCCGCCGCCCTCTTTGGTATGGAGTGCGTGGTCTACATGGGGGAAGAAGACACTGAGCGGCAGGCACTCAACGTTGCTCGCATGCAGTTGCTGGGAGCTACCGTCATCGCAGTGCAGACCGGTTCGCGTACCCTCAAAGACGCTATCAACGAGGCCTTGCGTGACTGGGTATCGAACGTGGATACCACCCACTACCTGCTAGGTACTGCCGCCGGCGCCCACCCCTTCCCGGCAATGGTGCGCTACTTCCATGATGCTATCGGCACCGAAGCTCGCCAGCAGATTCTTGAAGCCACCGGAAAACTCCCAGACGGTATCGCTGCCTGCGTGGGCGGTGGCTCCAACGCCATTGGCATGTTCCATGCTTTCTTGGATGACCGCGACGTCAAAATCTTTGGTTTTGAGGCAGGCGGCGACGGTATCGACACCGACCGTCACGCAGCCACCATCTCGCTGGGCCGCCCCGGCATGCTGCACGGCGCTATCACCTATCTTATGCAGGACGAAGACGGACAGACCATCGAGTCCCACTCCATCTCAGCGGGTCTTGACTACCCCGGCGTCGGGCCTGAACACGCCTACCTGTCAGATATCGGGCGAGTGGACTACCAGGCGGTAACTGACACCGAGGCCATGGACGCCTTGCGTCTGCTCTGCCGCACGGAGGGCATCATCCCTGCGCTGGAATCTTCTCACGCGCTCGCGGGTGCCCTGCGCGTAGCCCGCCAGTGGGCCGATGAAAGCCCGGAAACCGCCCATGAAAAGATCATGGTCGTTTGTCTGTCCGGTCGTGGGGATAAGGATATGGAAACCGCCCTCAAGTGGTTCGGCCTGGGTAAAGCTATTCCCTCGACCAGCCTGAATGTGGGCAATAAAGAAGCAGCAACCGAAGCCGCACAGACAGAAGGTGCCTAAGCTATGAGCCACGTGGATTTTCAGGACGACACCGTCTACTCGGTTAAGAATGGAAAGTTTCCTGCCCCCAACCCTCACTCCAAGGTTGCAGCCCGCCTAGCCCAGTGCAAGGCTGAAGGTAGGGCCGCTCTCATTGGCTACCTGCCGGTCGGTTACCCTTCAGTCGACGAGTCAATTGCCGCTGCCATTGAAATGGGTAAGAACGGGGTGGACATCATCGAATTGGGCCTGCCCTACTCAGATCCTGTCATGGATGGCCCCGTCATTCAGCGTGCCACCGTCGAAGCGATTGCCAAGGGCTTTCGCACCGATGACGTTTTCCGTGCGGTGCGCGAAATCACCGCTGCCACCAACGCTGTTGTCGTGGTGATGACCTACTGGAATCCGGTACTGCGCCGGGGCGTTGACCGCTTCGCCCAGGAGCTGGCAGCAGCCGGTGGCTCGGGCATTATCACCCCAGACCTCGTACCCGATGAAGCAGCAGACTGGTTCGCTGCCTCAGAAAAGTACGGTCTGGATCGCATCTTCCTGGCATCTATCTCTAGCTCAACGGAGCGCCTGCATATAATTTCTAAGGCTTCTAGCGGCTTTGTTTACGCCGTCTCTGTCATGGGTGTTACCGGCGCTCGCGCCTCGGTCAGTGACGCTGCCGGAACCCTGGTAGCTGACCTACGGTCAGCTGGTGCCCCCGCGGCCTGCGTAGGTCTGGGTGTTTCTAAGAGGGAGCACGTAGAGGAAATCGGTGCCTATGCGGACGGTGTTATCGTGGGTACTGCACTGGTCAAGGCACTGACTGAAGGCGGCCCCGCCGCCGTCGGTGTGCTGACCCGCGAACTCGCCGGTAAGTAACCAAAGGAGAGCAGTGACAGCGTCTGTCATTCTAGCGTCCATCCCATCCCCCAGCGTCTCCAGTTTTTCACTGGGGCCACTGACTATCCACTTTTATGCCCTCTGTATTCTTTCGGGTATAGCGGTTTGTCTATGGCTGACTTCTAAGCGTTGGCAAAGCTGGGGGGAGGACCCCGAGAGGGTCTGGGATATTGCCATGTGGGCAATCCCCGCTGGCATCATTGGTGCCCGCCTTTACCACGTGCTGATTACCGATCCCGGAACCTACTTTGGTGCTGGAGCTGATCCGCTGGCTATCTTCAAAATCTGGGAGGGCGGCATCGGTATCATGGGTGCCATCTCCGTGGGTGGGTTGGGCGCCTGGATTGCCTGTAAACGGTATGGCATTTCGTTGGCTAAATTTGCGGACGCGGCTGCCCCCGGCATCCTGATCGCGCAAGCGCTGGGCCGCTGGGGTAACTGGTTCAACCAGGAGCTTTTCGGCAAACCGACCACCCTGCCCTGGGGTCTGGAGATTTCGGCGACCTCTCATAATTTCCCTGACCAGTACGCGCCGGGAACCCTCTTTCACCCCACCTTCCTCTACGAATCCATCTGGAATCTGATGGGTGCCGCCCTGCTTATTTACCTCGGCAAACGGGGGATCTTCCAGCGCGGGCAGACCTTCTGGGCCTACGTTGCTTGGTACGGTTTCGGCCGCCTTTTGATTGAAGCTTTCCTACGCATTGATACGGCAGAAATGTTGCTGGGCGTGCGCATCCACGTCTGGACGTCGGGAGCCATCCTGCTGCTGGGTCTGATCATGTTCGCCCTTGCAGGGGCTCGTGCCCGGCGCCATCGAGACGAGCTGGAAACAGCGGCCGTGCGCGCAGGGGACTAGTGGAGCGCTAGCCGAAGAGCCGATGGAGCAGAGCTAACGCCCGGTGGGCCCTCATCTCAATCAGATTGGTGTTGGTTGATGTACTGGGTTTCTGCATCGAGGTGTAGAGATAGTACCCCGCTAGAGCCACAGTGCAGCCGTGTAAGAATTCTGATCTAGGACGCCGGTGCGTTGGCATGAGCTCTAGAACCTGCTGTTCGGTGAGTTGACCGTCCTGGATGAGAGCATCTACCGCAATAAGTCCCAGATCAAGGTCTGCATTGCCGATATTTGCCCAGGGCCAATCCACCAGCACTGCCTGCCCCTCCGGAGTGATGAGAATGTTGTCAGCTCTTAGATCTGTATGAACATACTCGTTACCGCTCAGCTGGGATGCTACCTGTTCATCGACTTCAGTGGCAAAACCTGCTGCACCCTTATTGATGAGGGGGAGTAGCTCTATAAGGTCTCGGTAGTAGGCGGTATCTTTTACATACTGCAGGTCATCTAAACTCACGCCCTCAGCTAGCCGGTGCCACAATTTTAGGTTTTGCTGAGCACTTTTCTCTTGTGATATACCTAATATCCTATGGGCAGGTCCATCAAAGTTCTGGCTGGATAGCTTTTTAACTGCCCTCCTGACAGTTTGGTGGATCACGCTAGATAGGCCCTGTCAACCATTGAGGTTTTAGGTGACTTAACACCTCATGTTTCTCTGCTTGAAATTGCTGAGGGCCTTGGCATATCCTGCGCCACTCAGTAGATTAACTAGTGAGTTGCCTTGTAGTAACTCCAATCCCAGGCAAAGGAGCCCCCCTCATGTCCACCATGAAAGCAATTGTTGTTTCTGACCGTCTTGACGGAACCGTCGATATTAAGGATGCCCCCGTGCCCGAGGTGGGCCACGGTCAGGTTCTTGTCAAGATTGAATACTCCGGTGTGTGCCACACCGACCTGCACGTAGCTGCCAGTGATTTCGGTGAAAAGCCTGGCAGAATTCTCGGCCACGAAGGCGTCGGTGTTATTACCGAGGTAGGCCCCGGTGTGGAGCACCTACAGGTGGGCGACCGTGTGAGCGTCCCCTGGTTCTTCAAGGGCTGCGGTCACTGCGAATACTGTGTGGACGGCCGCGCCACTCTTTGCCGCTCGGTCATCAACGCTGGCTACACGGCAGATGGTGCTATGAGCGAATACACCCTGCTGTACGCTGATTACACCGTCAAGGTACCCGATGCTCTGGACCCGGTCGAGGCCACTTCCATTACCTGCGCCGGTGTCACCACTTATAAGGCCATCAAGGAGTCGGGCGTCCGCCCCGGTCAATGGCTGGTAGCTTTCGGAGCTGGCGGTCTGGGTAACCTAGCAGTTCAGTACGCTAAGAACGTCTTTGGCGCCCAGGTAATTGCCGTAGATATCAACGAAGACAAGCTGCTGCTCGCTAAGGACAGCGGTGCTGATGTGGTGATTAACGGCAAGAACGTTGAAAGCGTTGAAGAAGAGATTAAGAATGTTACCGGCGGGGTAGGGGCTCACACTGCTGTGGTGACCGCGGTATCTAAGGTGGCCTTCAACCAGGCTGTAGATTCAGTTCGAGCCGGTGGCACCGTGGTTGCGGTTGGTCTGCCCACCGAGTCAATGGATCTTAGCATTCCCCGCCTGGTACTGGATGGTATTCGGATACAGGGATCCCTGGTGGGTACCAGCCAGGACCTGGAAGAAGCTTTTGCTTTCGGTGCTCAGGGTTTGATTAAGCCCGTGGTTCAGCTCCGCCCGGTGGAGGACGTCCGGGCTATCTTTGATGAAATGCACGCAGGACTGATCAACGGACGCATGGTGCTAGATTTCACCGGAGAAACCAAGTAATCGGGTTGATGTAAAAGAGGGGTGGTGGCTGATGCCACCATCCCTCTTTTCTAGCTGATGTGAGACACTGTGTTCGAAATATGAGAAATTATGTTGCTTTTATGTTTCCAGTTGCAGATTTTTTGTAAAGGAAAAATATGAATAATTATGGAAGAAAAGTGTTCTCTAATTAAAGAAGAGGTGCGAAAATCTTCCTTTCTTCCTTGAAAAGACTGGGCTCTTATCAGTTTGCACCCCACTGGGATAGGCTAACTTCCAATGAATGATGATCAAGAGTGATGAATACGTTTACATTTCTGTAATAGCACCGCATCATATTGTTATTCAGACACCCGGCACACGCTATTAGGAAGGGTCACCCATGCGCAGAACACCAGCCAACGACTTGGCAGCTGCTGAAGATTTCACTGTGGACCCCCACACCAAGAACCACGCGCCCTCGCCCTTTACCACTTTTGCCAACCTGCCTGAAGCGCAGGGGCTCTACCAGCCTGACGCTGAGAAGGACGCCTGCGGTCTGGCCATGGTTGCCACCCTACGCGGTGAACCCGGCCATGACATCGTGGATCACGCCCTCACTGCGCTGCGCCGTCTTGAGCACCGCGGTGCTGTAGGCGCTGACGAAGGCACCGGCGACGGCGCGGGTATTCTCCTGCAAATCCCTGATGCTTTCTTGCGTGAGGTGGTCGACTTTGAACTGCCGCCTCTCGGCAAGTACGCGGTCGGTACAGCCTACCTGCCCACCGGCGGGGTAGACGCTGAAGACAAGCAAAAGGCACTGGCAGGTATCGCTCAGGATGAGGGACTGCGCGTCTTGGGCTGGCGCCACGTGCCCGTTAACCCCGATATTGTGGGGAAATCAGCCCGCGAAGTTATGCCGCACTTTGTTCAGATGTTCATTGCTGAGGCATCGGGTGATTCTAACGAGTCGGTTAACGCCCCCTTTACCGGGCACATCCCCGTGATTGATCTTGACCCCCAGGCAGAGCGTCGTCAGCTGGATCAAAAAGCTTTTCGCGTGCGCAAGCGGGCCCAGCACAAGCTCGGAGTTTACTTCCCGTCCCTTTCCTCTCGGACCATCGTTTACAAGGGTATGCTGACCACCGCACAGTTAGAACCCTTCTACCCTGATCTCTCCGATCCTCGCTTTGCCACCAAGCTGGCAATCGTTCACTCACGCTTTTCGACCAACACCTTCCCCTCCTGGCCGCTGGCCCAGCCTTTCCGCACCATTGCCCATAACGGCGAAATCAATACGGTGAAGGGCAACCGCAACTGGATGCGCGCCCGCCAGTCCCAGCTCAAATCGCCGGTGCTGGGCCGCAACCCTGAAGAGCTCTTTCCCATTTGTTCGGTCGGTGCCTCTGACTCCCAATCCTATGACGAGGTAGCCGAACTGCTGATGCTCTCAGGCCGTTCAGCGGCCCAGGTGCTGATGATGATGGTGCCCGAGGCGTGGGAAAACCACGAGACCATGGACGCTGACCGTCGCGCCTTCTACCGCTACCACTCTTCTCTGATGGAGCCTTGGGACGGCCCAGCAGCCATCGCCTTTACGGACGGTGACGCTGTGGGTTCGGTGTTGGACCGCAACGGGCTGCGGCCTGGGCGCTACTGGGTCACCGATGATGGTCTGGTCGTCCTGGCCTCCGAGGTAGGCGTGGTTGATATCCCTGAATCCAAGATTATTGAAAAGGGCAGGGTCTCACCGGGCAAGATGTTCTACGTGGACACCGAAGCCGGCCGCCTTGTGCCCGATGAAGAAGTCAAGGCAGCCGTTGCAGCCGAGCAGCCCTGGGCTACCTGGGCGGAAGAGAACATCGTCAATCTGGCTGATTTGCCCGACCGTGAGCACGTGCGTGCTGCCCGTAAATCGATTCTCAAGCGTCAGCAGACCTTCGGCTACACCGAAGAGGAACTGCGCAAGATTCTGGCTCCTATGGCAGCAACCGGTGCTGAACCCATCTACGCCATGGGTACCGATACTCCCATCGCTGTGCTCTCTAAGCGTCACCGTCTGCTCTTTGACTACTTTGTGCAGTCCTTCGCCCAGGTGACCAACCCGCCCCTGGACTCCATCCGTGAAGAGCTGGTCACCAGTCTCAAGACTTCTATCGGTGCTGACGGCAACCTCTTGCGTCATGGGCGGGTACGGGTCAACCACGTTGAGCTGGACTTCCCGGTCATCAATAATGATGAGCTAGATAAGATTCTTCATATTGATGATGAGGACGGCGCGCCGGCGGCTATTAAGGTCTCTGGGCTCTACCCCTCTCACGGTGGGGAGACCGCCCTCCGTGAACGTCTAGCTGAGATCTGTGAGCAGGTTTCTGCCGCGGTTGAGCGCGGCGTCCAGTTCCTTATTCTTTCTGACCGTAACTCTAACGGTGCCTGGGCTCCTATCCCGTCTCTGTTGCTGACCAGCGCGGTTCACCATCACCTGTTGCGCAGTGCTACCCGCACCAAGGTTGCCCTGATTGTGGAGGCAGGCGATGTGCGCGAGGTCCACCATATTGCCACCCTCATAGGCTACGGAGCCTCGGCGGTCAACCCCTACCTGGCCATGGAATCCGTTGAAGAGCTGGTGGCTCAGGGTGAAATCACCGGTGTCACCGAAGCTGAGGCTGTCTATAACCTCATCAAGGCACTGGGTAAGGGTCTACAGAAGATTATGTCTAAGATGGGTATCTCGACGGTATCTTCTTACTGCGGTGCCCAGACCTTTGAGGCCCTGGGCCTGTCCCAGAGCCTAGTGGATCAGTTCTTCACCGGCACCCACTCGCAGATGGACGGGGTAGGGCTGGGCGTTATTGAAGCTGAAATTCGCAAGCGTCACCACGCTGCCTACCCCGATGACGGCGTGGCGGTACCTTACCGCGCCCTGGAAACAGGCGGCGAATATGACTGGCGCCGAGAGGGCCCACCCCACCTCTTCAACCCGCAGACCATCTTCCGCCTGCAGCACTCCACCAAGACCCGCCGCTATGACATCTTCAAGAGCTACACCAAGCTCGTCGATGATCAGGCTAGGGACCTTATGACCCTGCGCGGTCTCTTCAGCTTCAAGGCAAACCGCACCCCGGTGCGTTTGGAGGAGGTGGAGCCGGTTTCCTCCATCGTCAGGCGTTTCTCAACCGGTGCTATGTCCTATGGCTCTATTTCTCGGGAAGCCCACGAGACACTGGCGATTGCTATGAATCAGCTGGGTGCTAAGTCCAACACTGGTGAGGGCGGTGAAGACGTTGACCGTCTGCTGGACCCCGCCCGTCGGTCAGCTATCAAGCAGGTAGCATCGGGCCGCTTTGGTGTGACGTCTCTCTACCTGACCAATGCTGAGGATATTCAGATTAAGATGGCGCAGGGCGCTAAGCCCGGTGAGGGCGGCCAACTTATGGCTGCCAAGGTTTACCCCTGGGTAGCTGCGACCCGCCATTCCACCCCCGGCGTCACTCTGATTTCACCTCCGCCGCATCACGATATTTACTCCATCGAGGATCTGGCCCAGCTGATATATGACTGCAAGCGCGCTAACCCCAGCGCTCGTGTGCACGTCAAGCTGGTTTCTGAAGTCGGTGTTGGCACTGTAGCTGCCGGTGTCACCAAAGCTAAGGCCGATGTCGTACTCATCTCTGGCCACGACGGCGGTACCGGCGCTGCGCCCCTCAACTCCCTCAAGCACGCGGGTGCGCCCTGGGAACTTGGCCTGGCTGAAGCCCAGCAGACCCTGTTGCTCAACGGCCTACGTAACCGCGTAGTTGTCCAGGCAGACGGTCAGCTCAAGACCGGCAGAGACGTCATCATTGCTGCCTTACTCGGTGCTGAAGAGTTCGGCTTCGCGACCGCTCCGCTCATCGTTGAGGGTTGCATTATGATGCGCAAGTGTCACCTAGACACCTGCCCGGTAGGTGTCGCCACCCAGAACCCCGACCTGAGGGCCCGCTTCACCGGCCAAGCCCAGCACGTTGTTAACTTCTTTGAGTTTATTGCTGAAGAGGTGCGTGAGTATCTGGCAGAGCTGGGCTTCCGCACCCTGGATGAGGCTATCGGCCATGCAGAGGCCCTGGATGTCTCTCAGGCAGTGCAACACTGGAAAGCTGAGGGTTTGGATCTCTCCAAGATTCTGGTCTCAACGGCCAGCAAGTATGGTGCCGATGAAATTCGCAACACCAGCACCCAGGATCACGAGCTGGATGCACACATCGATAACCGCTTTATTCAGGAGGCTGAAGAAACCTTCACCAACCGTCAGCACGTCAGCATTGAGGCCCAGGTCGTCAACACTGACCGCTCTGTGGGAACCATGCTGGGGCACCAGGTCACCAAAACTTTTGGTATTGACCTGCTAGAGCCAGGGACTATCGAGCTGAACCTGACCGGTCATGCCGGGCAATCCTTGGGTGCCTTCCTACCTGCGGGTATCTCCATCACCCTCACCGGCGACTCCAACGACTACGTCGGCAAGGGGCTTTCGGGAGGTAGCATCACGGTGCGTCCGGACGCCGCCGCACCCCTGAGCTCTGCACAGAACGTCATTGCCGGTAATGTTTGCGGCTACGGTGCGACCAGCGGTGAGATGTTCCTGGGCGGGGCCGTGGGGGAGCGCTTTATGGTACGCAATTCTGGGGCAACCGCTGTCGCTGAGGGAATTGGGGATCATGGCTGTGAATATATGACCGGTGGTCTTGCCCTGATTATTGGTTCGACCGGTAGAAATTTTGGAGCCGGCATGAGCGGAGGTATCGCTTATGTGCTGGACCTGGAGGAAAAGAAGGTCAATAAGCAGGCCCGCGAAACCGGCGAGCTGACCTTCCTGCCGCTTGATGAAGCCGACCGTCTAGAGGTGCAGAACCTCCTAGAGCGGCACCGTGATTACACCGGATCGGCTCGGGCTGCTGAACTACTAACTGACCTAGACACTACCTTTGACCGCATTACCAAGGTTCTTCCCAGAGATTTTGCTGCCGTGCAGTTGATTCGTGCCGAGGCAGAAGCCGCCGGTGAAGACACCGCCTCAATGCAGGTTTGGAACAAGATTTTGGAGGTGACCGCTCGTGGCTGATCCTCGCGGTTTTCTAAAAGTAACCACCCGTCAAGACCGCCCCAAGCGCCCCGTGCCGGTGCGTATTCTTGACTTCAAAGAGGTGCAGGTAGCGCAGAATTCTGCGGTCCTTAAAACGCAGGCATCGCGTTGCATGGACTGCGGTGTGCCCTTCTGTCACCAGGGCTGCCCCCTGGGCAATCTGATCCCTGAGTGGAATGATCTGACCTGGCGAGGCCAAACGGCTCAGGCGGTTGAACGCCTGCACGCTACCAACAACTTCCCCGAGTTCACCGGACGCGTCTGCCCAGCGCCCTGCGAAACCTCCTGCGTGCTGGGAATCAACCAGCCTGCGGTGACTATTAAGCAGATTGAGTACTCCATCGCTGAGCAAGCTTTTGAAGGTGGCTTCATTGAGCCGATTATGCCTGACCGTATGCTGGGTAAAACGGTGGCTGTAGTGGGTTCTGGACCGGCAGGTCTAGCTGCCGCCCAACAACTCACCCAGGCAGGTTTTACCACTGCTGTTTTTGAGCGGGACGATAGGGTAGGCGGACTGCTGCGCTACGGCATTCCTGATTTCAAACTGGAAAAAGATATCGTGGACCGCCGTATCGCGGTCATGGAAGCAGAAGGCACTCGCTTTAGAACCGGTATCGAAATCGGTACGGACATCACCTGGGATGACCTCAAGAAGCGTTATGATGCCGTTATCGTGGCCACCGGTGCCACGCAGCCGCGTGCGCTGGATATTCCCGGTGCTGACCTAAAGGGCGTGCACTTCGCCATGCCTTATCTGACCGAGTCAAACCGCGTGGTTGCTGGTGACCTCGCTGAGCCCACCATCAACGCAGCGGGAAAGAACGTTATTGTTTTGGGTGGTGGCGATACCGGTAGCGACTGCATCGGTACCGCAGTGCGTCAGGGCGCGGCGTCTATTACCACACTGGCTATTGGGGCCCAGCCCTCGGCTGACCGCGCGGATCACGAACCCTGGCCCATGTTCCCCAAGGTCTTTGAAGTGTCATCCTCCCACGAAGAAGGCGGTGAGCGCAGCTACCTTGCCTCCACCGTGGAATTTGTGGGGGAAAACGGCACACTGACCGGGCTTAAGGTCGCTGAAACAGAAATCCGGGAGGATGGTCGCCGTGGCCCCAAAGGTGGCACCGAGCGCATCATTCCTGCGGATCTGGTTTTCCTTGCTCTGGGGTTCACCGGTCAGGAGAACAGCGATATCAGTGAGCAGGTAGGCGCAGAGCTGGATGCTCGCACCAACGTGGCACGCGCTGAGGACTACATGACCAACGTCCCCGGTATCTTCTCCTGTGGGGACGCCGGGCGTGGCCAGTCGCTGGTGGTGTGGGCCATCGCTGAGGGGCGTGCCTGCGCTGCCGCGGTAGAGCGGCATCTGACCGGTTCAACCGTGCTGCCGGAGCCAGTCTTCCCCAGCGACCGAGCCATCGATCTAGCACTCTAACGTAAAGAGCCTCACCCAGCACGAAGGTGCCCTGCTCCGAGACGGGGCAGGGCACCTTTTATTATGCAGACCGTGAAATCTAGCCGAGATTTTTGAGGACCATCTGTACTAGCGGTATGCAGGCCTCAGGCGAACTATAATCCACGCTTTTCTGCGAGAAGCTATCCAGCATCTGTTGGTTAGCTTCAGACTTCTTGGGGATTGCCGCGATGGCAGAGCGAATACCAATCATGACCGTCTTGTGCTTAAGGGACAAGCGGGTATGGTCGAGTGCGCCCCTGAAGTGGAAAGTGCCGCTAGCATGATTGACCAGGGCCTCGCCCACATTTTTGCGTAGGATTCCGTCCAGTTTTTCCTGGGTCGCGCCGTCCAGCCCAGCAAACGAAACGGTGAACAGAGCTAGGGGCTGAGCCAGTAGCTGATTGACAAGTTTTTTGACCTCGGAAGATCCGGTGAGAAGCCCACCGTAGTCGCTCAGCCCAGCAACTACCATATCTGCTTCGGCTAGGTGAGAGGGGGTGACAACAGAAGCTGCTATTACCTCCGTCAGCACCCCAGCTTGGCGCAGCTCTTCTGCTATCCAGCGGGAGTAACGCTCGGTACTACCGTACTGGCTTCCGTAAATGAGCACGATACGACTCATGGTTGTTTCCCTTCTCGTGGGATGAGAGCTCTACGCTAGCTCTTCGAGGTAGATTTTTACCTGATCTACCAGCGGGTCAATCCACTGGCGATTGGTGTGGTCAGCTCCACCGTTTTCAAATGCTTCAATAAGCTGCTTGTCGTACTCGTTCTGTCTGGGCTTGAGCTTATAGGCAGTCTTCACACCGGTAAGTGCTGTCTTGTGGAGCTTGGACATTTCGCTCATTTTCAAGCCACCGCGGAAGTGGAAAGCTGGCCTGTCCCCGGCAACTTCGGCCTTGTAGCTCTTCATTACGCGGTCATCCAGATAGGAGCGGGGGTAGACCTCGGTGCCATTGAAAGAAACGGTATAAAAGAGGCGGCGATCAACGGTAAGCATGGCTTCACGACGCTTACGGAGGGTGGGTGCGCCGGTCAAGAAGCCACCCAGGTAGCTGGCACCCACAATCAAAATGTCTGCGCTTTTAATGAGTTCGTCGGTTGCTTCTGCGACTGGAGATAGCTTGACAGTGGGTGCTTGGGGGAGTGCTCGCAAGTCTTCGGCAATCCACGTGGCGTAGCGTTCCGTGTGGCCGTAGGTGGAACCGAAGAGAATAATAACCGTGGGGGCGTTCATAGCAACCTTTGCAAGTGGGTTAAAGCGGTGCGCTGTGGTGCATCTCTTAGAATACGCGCCTTGTTTGACGCTCTCAAATATAAACGAGTGTGGCAAGCCAAAAAATTTTGCTTGGTGACCGTTTATGTGTGTTTTTGTGGGGTTTGAGGTGTCATTGTTGGTAATTTTGGGGTAAAACGTCCCCCAAAACCCCATGAAACCACGTACAATGGACTGTGGACGTGTTGGTTTTATGCTGACTATATGGGAGCCTGTTGGCTACCTCGATGAGTACCTCACCGATGGTTGCCTGCGCAGGTAGCCCAACCCCTACAAAACATAAGGTTGATTGATGAGACGCGCAAAGATTGTTTGTACCATTGGCCCCGCAATTTCTGCCCCCGAGAAAATTGCAGCTGCTATCGAAGCTGGCATGAATGTTGCCCGACTAAACATGAGCCACGGTGACCACGAGGTTCACACTAACTCATACGCAACAATTCGAGAGCAAGCTGAGAAGCTGGGTAAGAATGTTGCAATCCTTGCTGATTTGCAGGGCCCTAAAATTCGCCTAGAAACCTTCAAAAACGGCGCTGAAGTCCTGGAACCCGGTGACACTTTCAAGATCACCACTGAAGATGTTGAAGGCACCAAGGAAATCTGTGGAACCACTTTCAAGGGTCTGCCTGGCGACGTCAAGCCCGGCGATACCCTGCTGATTGATGATGGCAAGATTCGTCTAGAAGCTATTGAAGTTGACGCTACGACCGTCACTACACGCGTTGTCGTGGGTGGCCCAATCTCCAATAACAAGGGTATCAACCTGCCTGGCGTTGCCGTATCGATTCCTGCGCTGACCGAAAAGGACGAGCGCGACCTGCGTTTTGCCCTGAACATGGGTGTCGATATCATCGCTCTTTCCTTCGTGCGTAGCGGCGATGACGTCACCCGCGTTCACGAAATCATGGAAGAAGAAGGCCGCCGTATTGCGGTTATCGCTAAGGTCGAGAAGCCTCAGGCTGTTGAAAATCTGCAGGATATCGTTGACAAGTTCGATGGCATCATGGTGGCTCGTGGTGATTTGGGTGTTGAGTTCCCCCTCGAAGAGGTCCCCCTCGTTCAGAAGCGCGCGATTGAACTTGCACGCCGCTGGGCAAAGCCGGTTATCGTGGCGACTCAGGTACTGGAAACCATGATTCAGAACCCCATTCCCACCCGTGCAGAGGCATCTGACTGCGCTAACGCTATTCTTGATGGCGCGGACGCTGTCATGCTCTCTGGTGAGACTTCTGTGGGCAAATACCCCATCATCACCATCCAGACCATGGCTCGCATTATTAGCTCCACCGAGGAGCGCGGTCTCTTCCGTGTTCCTGAGCTGGGTACATCACCCAAGACTCGCGGTGGCGCTATTACCCGTGCGGCGGTCAATATTGCTGACCAGCTGGACGTCAAGTACATTGCTGCTTTCACCCAGTCCGGTGACACCGCCCGCCGTCTGGCGCGTCTGCGTCCTGTGAAGCCCGTGCTGGCGATGACTCCTAAGCCTGAGGTCCGTGCCTTCCTGTCGCTGCTCTGGGGCGTTGAGGCTGTGCTGGCTCCTGCTGCTAATGACACCGATGAGATGACCGCCGTGGTTGACCGCTACATGCTGGCTAACAACCTGGCTGAGGCTAACGATTTGATTGTTATGGCTGCCGGTTCACCTCCCGGGGTGGCCGGTTCCACCAACACTGTGAAGGTTCACCGTGTTGGCGACCTGGACGACGCCGGGGCGGTGCTGCCCGAAGACCGTGAGTCGGTTGGCCCCATCCACGACTAAGCCTTTGTCGATTGAGACTAGGTAGCTAAAGCTCGCCTCGCTCGTAATAGAGCGGGGCGAGCTTTATATTTTCGGTGCGTATTAGAGATGTTGTGCAGCAAAAAAGCCAGCTACAAAAAGAAACCCCGATCAGGTTTAACCTGACCGGGGTAGCTGTGCCCAAGGTGGGACTTGAAAACTCTAGCCCGCACTTTTTACGGATATTTTCCGCGATATAGCACGATTTACACGAACCTAGGCCAATGAATTTGATTAGTAATGTTGACGGCGTCAACATCTATTTTGTCCCTGCGACCCCTTTTGTCCAGTGATGCGGGCGGCCGGACTTGACGGTTTGCAGGGCAACCTTTCGTGGTCTTGCCCTGAAGAGCCCGCGAGAACCTTGGATTACCCTCCCGAAATGCACCATAAGAACACCACAACAAAAAAGACCCCCTCAGCCACCAAATGGTGACCAGGGGTCAATAAAGGTTACTTCCTAGAAGCGTACCCAGGGTCAGTGAACTCGGAGCCAGCAACGCATTTCAGTGAGCTAGTAAATGAAGAACTTCGTGCCTTTATGGGGCGACGGGGTATGACGCAGCAGCAGCTTGCTGAGGCATTGGGCATAAGTCAAAGTAGAGTCTCAAAGATGATTTTCAAGAACGAATCGTCTCTATCTGTTTCTCACTTAGACATGGCATGTAACGCGTTGAATGATGATCCTTCAGAGGTGCTGCGGCGAGCTGAGCGAGCTCTTGCTGCAGAACAGAACTCGCGCCAGTCGTCCTTCGGGCTTGCGGCTAAGCATGACCCTGGTGTCGGTGCGGACATTAACGATGAAGACTACTTCTAAACTCTTCTAAGCCCATCTAAATATTTTCTTATAACCTCCCTGAAGGCGGTGAGCCCCCGCATGGCCTATGACCCATACCAGCACGCAGATCAGCTAGGGCTCACAGTGCACTATGGCAACCCAGGCACCGGGCTTCTAGGGCTTTACATCCATAGGAGTCGGGCTATTATCCTGCGTGCCGGCCTATCAGCCCGCGTAGAACGCTGCGCCCTAGCCCACGAGATCGTACACGCTGAATACGAGGACGAGCCGACCCTCGACGGCGTATGGTCAGTCAAACGCGAGGCCAGGTGCGACCGTATCGCAGCAGAACGCCTCATCGACCGTGAGACCCTGCTCAGCACAGCGAGCGCATATGAGGATATGGGGGAGTGGGCGGCCGCCCTGGAGGTCACTGGGTGGATTCTAGGGGCTTATCTGACTGCTCACCCGCTACCGGTCAAGTATGGTCCGATGGCCCAGCAGAACCATCAGCCTGGCTTCATCATGTCCTCCTAAGTGGATAACTGGTGAGCGCTGAAGACCCTTCATGGAACGAAACAAAGCCCCGGAGCTGATGAAGTGCCGGGGCTGTTTTCGAATAAAACCAGGGAGATACCTGGGAATGGCGATTTTAATCGTATCTTTTAACCATGACCCAAGACTCACTCTTCGAACTCCCAAAAGAGTTGCACCCAGCAATCAAGCTGTACCCCAAGGATTACGCCAAGACAAGACAAGATGCCAGGGTCCTTATTCTTGTCAAAGCCAGGCCTGAGCCTTCAACGCAATATGGCGATACTGTTTGCGTTGCTGGAATACGTGTAGATCAAGAGGAATACTCTTGGGTTCGTTTGTATCCTATTCCTTTTAGGAGCCTTGAACACTATAAGCAATTCAAGAAATACACCTTTATCAACGTCCCGATTATCCCAGCTAAGGATGACTTCCGATCAGAAAGCTTCAGGCCAGACCGCGAAAAGCTACACATCGAATCAGACCTTCCAATTAAAAAGGTGTCTGAGAGGATGCGGTATATCGAGCCACTGATTAGTGACCTCAGCATGTGCGAAATCCTCGCCATTGGACGCAGTAAAAACGCTGAAAAGATGTACCCCTCCCTTGCGGTTATTAGGCCCCGAGAAATCAAGGGTCTGGATATCAAACCGTTTAAGGGCTGGACAGAAAAGCAGCGTAACGCCATCAACAACAGCGCTACTCAAGGCGACCTGATGGATATGCTCAATGGCGAGCCCGAGAAAGTCATGCTGGAAGAGCCACGCTTCGAGGTGCATCTCCGATATCTCTGTGAAAGCCGCTCCTGTAAAGAACACTCGCAGCTCTTCCTAGACTGGGAACTCGAAGCATTCACTCGCAGGTGTAATGATTTATCTGATTCGGAAGCCGTGCAGTCCATTCGGGAGCGATGGAATAACGTTCTGGATAGCGACAAAAAGCCTTTGCTTTATGTGGGCAACCAGCTCAAGGCAGCACTTGCCTACAGTGTGTTAGGTGTCCAAAGGAGCGTATAGGTCTACGTGTACTGGCGCGCGAATACCCCGTGCGACAGTTCATTTATGACAACATCACGATGGCAGTATTTAGTATTCGCTTCAAAGCACAATAGACCAACGTTGCCGTTCAGCATTAGCGAGCGCACCTCATCCAAGGCATCCTGAGCGTTATCGTTTCGCAGCAACTCTTCAAAGCGGTGCCTTGCGTCAGACCATGCCGCGGTGTAAGGAGAAGCAAAACCTTCACGGTTGTCTTTTGGATTGCCAAGGGCTGGCAGATGAACGTAACCCATTCCATTGGCTTCAATAGCTTCACGTAGTTTAGTTTTTGATAACCCCTTCTTGCGTGAAATTGGCGTTAGTCGCACATCAACCAGCGTCAAAATTTCGTATATTTTAAGAGTTGATATGAGTTCTTCTGCAGTCTTGCCCTCATAGCCGAAACCGTAAATCTTGTATTCAGTCATAGGTTTTACCTTACTCGCTTGCTATCACCCAGGTATGCCTTTATAGATTCTTATGATCAGAAAGAACGTGGGATTGTTCGCACCTTCTCAATATTCTTAAAGCTGTACTTTAAAGAAGCCTCAGCACTCCGAGCGAGTACCGGGACTTCATGTGCCCGCCTGTGGGTCTATATGCCTGATGGGGCTACCTTGATGCCGGAAGGGATCCACTCAATCTTGAGAGAGGAAGATAGGGCGCCAGTGGAAGGTCAGTGGGTGGATTCTAGGCGCTTATCTGGCTGCCCACCCTCTGCCACTGAAGTATAACCGTGTGCGCCAGCAGAACGGCTTGCCTGGCGCCGTCCTATCCTGCTAGCCAGCGAGCGCAAAAGACCTTTCATGGAGCAAAACAAAGCCCCGGCGCTGATGAAGTGCCGGGGTCGTTCTTATGTAATCATTCTTAGGTCTACCTGTGATGTGAACTATATTTGGGGTGTACACACGTTTCCACCAGCTTCTATGGAGCACTCCCATGCGTAAAGTATTTATCCCTCTTGCCGTTGCCGCGCTGGCCCTCACCGCCTGCGGTTCATTCAATGAATCTTCAACTGACACCCCTACATCTGAGCAAAACAGTGCCCAAGGGCAGTCAACGGTTCACACTGGTGTTGCTAACTGGGAAGGTACAGACGACCTAGGGGCGTCCTATGTGGCGACTACGGGCACCACTGCGCCGTCAGGTGTGGATGAGGCCCGCGAGCTCATGGGAGCTTCGGGTAAGCAGCTGAGCTATGTCGCTGTGACTGTAGATAACAGGCAGGGGAGCGCGCCTGCATCGGTTGGTGAGGTTTCATTTACGGATCCTGATGGCAGTCTCGTTCAATACTCAACACTCAGCAACTTCTTGAATTATCAAGAGGCAGCAGAAGAGCTGAGCGTCGACGCATCTAATCGAGTAATTGAAGTTCATAATGCTTTTACTGCCGACGAGTATCAAGTTGCGGTAGGTCAGAAAAAGACCGTCATTCTAGCCAGTGAAAGTAAGGTTCCGGAGCAGGTTACCAATGCGGCAGTCAATGGTATGACTGCGCTAGCGCCAACAGATAAAACTGCTGAAACCGACAAGGCCACTGGCGCACCAGAGCCAACCGAACCAGTTGGCAGTAATGAAGCTCTGGCGGATTTGCGAGGAACCACACTCAAAGGCAATGACATCCGCTTTGGCATCTACAACCCCAACTACCAAAAAGAGCTAAATGCTGAAATGCCAGAAGCTCTCAACGGTGCATGGGGTGCCCTGTGCTCAGTGGCCGCAACTGAAGAGCAACTCAATGAAACCGGGGCCCTGACCGACGGGGGCCACGTGTGGCGATCAATCAACTACGCACTACCTGAAGCCGGCGTGCCTGGGCTCGGCAGCGAAGCTGATTACAAAGCTTACGAAGCAGAAGCGAGAGTGGAAGGTGGAGACGAGAAATGCGTGCTCGTACACTCCGTTGACCCTGCTGCAGCAACAAAAACCACCACCGCTACCGTCGGTCAATACGTTGGCACTGCCGAGCTACTAAACGCCGTAGAAGTACAGTAGCCCGAGTATCGATTTCGGAGAATAGGCATGTTTCTTCCACCCAGCGTCATGGCCACAGTAGTTGTTGAACTGACAACACTGCCTATCGCATACTCGATATGGAGCTCAATAGAAGTAACCGACGTGCTTAGCTTCGTTTCCATCGTGATAGCGCTGCTCTCGGGGCTGATAGCTTACAGGGCTTTGGATTATTCCAAAAAGCAAGCTGAAGCGGCCGACAAAGCGAACTTGATTGCCGAACAGGCAAAACAGCAATCAGAAGCAGCAAACGAAATCTCACAAACGGCTAACAAACATGGCGTTCAATCTCTCGAGATAGCCAAAGAGGCAAACAAGCTCTCACGGCAAGCTAACGAATATTCAGAGCTCTCCCATGAGCGAGAGATGGGCAGAGGATACGTTGAAATTTCCGTAGCTCTAATTCCTATGCTCCGAGGCTCTAAGACCGAGGTTGTGAACGGAAGCGACTTACTTGGGTACCCAATAGATTGGTATCTGCAAATAAACAATGATGGTCCAGGTACCGCTTTTAAATTATCTTTGGAACTTCTCATAGATACGATATCCGAGCAGTACGATGTTGAAGTTCTAGAGGGCTGGTCTTCAGTCCAGTTACCTTTAGGGTGTAGGCTAAAACGGCTGATGGAGAAATTCATCGAACTAAGAACCGATAGATACAATAAAGCAGCACCTAGGGAAATTGTAGGTTCAGTGACGTCATCTTGGAAAAAATTTGACGGTGCTGAAGAAAGTTCCTCTCTAAGGAATCAATTAATTCCACTACTGTTTTCAAATCACGCTAGCTTCGATATGTGGGCGGGCCCTATAAATCGAGTTCAAGAATAAAAGCACCCCAAGCTCAGCACGGCCTGGTGGCTTAGAGTCGACAGAGAGTCCTATAAGAAAGATCTACTAAGATATTGAGAAAGCCCCGGCACTTATCGAGTGCCGGGGCTTCTTGTACCCAATGCCCACCAACCGACCCACAAGGCTCTACACTTAAGTAACCCCGCACACAACGACCATGGAGAATACCGTGAAGAAAACACTCGCCCTCACCGCTGCAGCCGCCCTCATGCTGGGACTTACCGCATGCGGCGCATCCGAAGACAGCAATACTGGTTCACCGGCTGCTCAAGCTGAAACCTCATCCGCCCCTGCTGTAGAGAAAGCCCCCTCACTCGATGGAACCTGGAAGCAGACCAACTCCGAATCTGAAGACTCCTACCAAGAAGCCACCATCGAAGGTGACACCATCACCGTCAACTGGATTTCCAACAACGGTGACACCAAGTCCCTGTACTGGGTAGGCACCTTCGAGGCCCCAGCAACCACCGCAAAAACCACCATCACCTCACAAGGCGACACCGAGCAAATGAGCACGGCCATGATGGCATCCAGCAGCGAGACCAAAGACTTCACCTACGAAGATGAAGAACTCTCCTACGAACTCACCGCCCTAGGAACAACCACCACCGTCCGCATGGAAAAGCAAGACTAACCCACCGCCCCCAGCGACGGCACACCGGCCACCCGCACAAAAAGCCCCGGCACTCTTCAATGAGTGCCGGGGCTAATACCTATTTCAAAAATCTAGAGCCAACTGGGACGGTGCATTAACCGGTACCAGAATTTCTGAAATTCATTCATACTTTCGTAGCGTTCAACTTCAGCGATTCGAGCATCTAGGCTTTCAATGATTTCTTGATTATGCTTGTACTCCTCAAGAGCATGCTCTCTATGAAACTTCAAGGCTTCTTCAATTTGCTGACGCTGTTCATCAATATTATTGAGACTATCTTGCAGAGTCTGTTGTACCTGGGTCATCTTTCACCCTCCCATCTATATCTCTATCCTCTAATACCAGCAAGTGTTTAGCAACCTTTACCAATATATCCTGATGCTTTTTCATAGCGTAATAGCGTGAAGTTAGAGACTCCAAAGTATCTGCTTGCTTCGTCCCAGCTGCGATGATGCTATGTTCAAAGTCGGCTTTTTCAAGATCATGAATGAGTTTTTCCAAAGTATCGTCAAAGGTATCTCGCTTGCTTAGGACAGATTGAGTTGTTTCTGCCAAAGCTTCGTAGTTGTCCAATCCTGACAAGAGGGCCTTGAGTACAACTTCCATCTTGCGTTCTCTATCCTGAGCAATTTCTTGCTTCTTGGCTGAGAGGGTCTTGGCTGTTGCTAGATCTTCTGGATGTAAGGTGTTACTCTTCGCAAAGTTATCGATGAACCTTCCGGCTGCGATAGATGTCAAAGTGGGGTCCCCGGTGTAGTTCTGTGCAGCCCAGTTGATGCGGTCTTTGAAGTCAGAGCGCACAGCCTCCCGAGCCCGTGACTGGTTGGTGCGCCAGGCAATATAAGCTGCAATGGATGCAGCAAAAACTGCAAGTGCGTTGGTGTTCCGTGAAACGTCACCAAGGAGCTGCCATTGTTCTACAGGCAGAACGATTATGGAAGTGAAGAACCATGCAATGATTCGTGCTGCCGCGTAGAACATGACGATAAACCACAAGACCACGCCTAAGAGGTACAGCTTTCCCTTTTTTCGAGTGGCCATCTCTACCGGTTACTCCTGGACAACCCTGTAGACCTCGCCCTCCAGATTTAGGACTAGACGCTTCGGGAGAGCAACACGCCCCCCCTCCGCGGTGTCCACCTGATAGAACCATTCGAAAGGTACGCCTGTTGCATCAGAAATAGATTTGACGATGTCCTCACCTGGCGAGCGCTGCCCTTTTTCGTATCGGTTGAGGCTGTTGAGTGATACCCCTGTTGCTTCTGCGAGTTCGCTTTGAGTCATGCCGGCATGTTCGCGTGCTTTGCGGAGTCGGTCTTGGAAGGTCCAGGCGGGTGTATTCATGTATTCTATTGTATCGCTTGGGTGATTTTTTGCCACCCTTTTAGCTTTACGGCTTTATTTTCACCTGTTATATGTGTATCTTGTTTAGTAATGGGTGATTATTCACCCACTCAGGAAGTCATTTTCTCTTTACGTCTTTTGAATCCTGGCTACACATCTTGCAAATGAGCAGCGAACACAAATAGACGCCTGGATAGACCCGCTGGAGCTGGGTCACTTGAGATAGGGCCATTACCGGGATTGGCATACAAAGGAATCATGCTTGGGGTAGCTCCCTGGGTTTGATGCATACGATAAGACTGCCTTGATCTTTCTGTAGGGAAGAAATAAGGGGTCTAATTGTCGTATCACCAGGAGGCTCTGGTGCTCGAAACCTCGGGTTTCTTTTGGAGGATGGGATTACAAAGCCCCCGCGTAGCGCAAGCCCTAGTCTCTTCCTGTGCAGCAGGCTAACCAACCCAACCACCCGCTCAGCAGAGATCAGCAATGAAGCTAATCCAGAACAGCAGCAGCCAAAGAATCAGCATCACCAGCCAAGTGCCCATAAGTATTCACTGTGGTAGTAATTGACTCATGACCAAGCCTCGCCTGAATCACCGGTAAAGGAACCCCTTAGCAATCAGCCTAGAAGCATGAGTATGCCTTAGATCGTGAATCCTAGGCTTAGCCCCCAACTGTCCAGTGATCTCTTTCATCAGTGGCATCCACACACTCAGATGAAAATAGGAATTACTCAGATGCAACCCGGACGGCCGAGTGAACATCAAATCACCTGCAGCAGCATCACCACGAGCACCCAACAGCGCATCACCAAGCCACAAAGGGAGCGTCACAGTGCGCCTAGATCGCTTAGTCTTCGGCGGGCCAATATATTCACCATCATCACCACGACGCCAAGCCCGCGTCACTCTCAACGCCGCACGGCCATCACGCTGCTGAACATCCTGCCAGCGCAGCGCCGTCGCCTCACCATAGCGCAAACCAGTATTCTCCAAGAGCTCCACATAAAGACGCCACCGCTGGGGGAGCGCGCTATAGATAATGCTCATCTGAGCCTCAGAAAGGAAAACCGGCTCAAAAGTGCTCACCTCATCAGCAGCCCTCATACCCAGAGCCACATTCTCAGAGATCAGCCCATCAGCAACCGCCGTCTTCAAAGCAGCCGAAAGAATGGCATGCACATTCTTCTTCGATTTAGCCGAAATCGTCATGCCGTTGAACCAGCGCGCCACTTCAGCACGCGTCAACCTATCCACCGGGACGGCGCCCAGCACCGGGTAAATATGAATCCTAGCTTGCCCTCTGTAGGTGCGCCGGGTGCCAGAAGAAGCAGCGGTCAGCGTCTCAATATGCTCAGAAACCACCTGCTGCACCGTAGGGGCGGTTGAGGTCATGCGTGAGGCGGCTTCAGCGGCCATGGAGAATGATTGCCCGTTGGCATCTAGGAAGTCTTTGAGCATCTTTGCATCAGCCTCAGAAACTAAAGAGCGCGAGGTCTGCTTGCCCGTATCAGAGTCACGCCATAGGACAGCCCAGGTGAAAGTGCCAACCTTGCGGGCCCGTTTTCTGATGCTTGCCAAGCTTAAAGTATGGGTTCTGTGTCAACAAAAAACACCCTCCTGTCAACAGGAAGGTGTTTGATGTTTGCCTGGCTAGGCGTTTTATTGTGCCCAAGGTGGGACTTGAACCCACACTCCTAAGAACCGCATTTTGAGTGCGGCGCGTCTGCCAATTCCGCCACTTGGGCTTGCTCTTGAGAGCACTTCTACTGTACACAAGCCTGCTCAGAAAAGCGAATTGGAGTGGACTGTGGCAAGGTTCAGTACTCAATCACCCTTCTAAGACCAAATATTAAACATACAATTAGAACGGTAGTACGCACCGTCACCCGCATAAAGAAGCGCATTAAGTTCGGTTCGTGCGAAAATAAAGACACAGAGTTAAACTTGTGACGCTGAATTGACTTAAGGAGCCACGGGAATGTCAGAGCAGACCCCCCTAGAATCCGAGAACCACGATCAGCAGCCGGCACGCACCGTCGTTGTAGCTGAAGACGAAGCGCTCATTCGCCTAGATATCGTAGAAATTCTCAAAGACCAGGGGTTTGAAGTGCTTGCTGAGACCGATAACGGCAAGACCGCGGTTGAACTAGCAGAAAAGCACCGCCCAGATTTGGTGCTGATGGACGTCAAAATGCCCATCATGGACGGTATCGAAGCTGCCGGCCTCATCAATGAGAAGGAGCTAGCACCCGTAGTTTTGCTGACCGCGTTTAGCCAAAAAGAACTGGTAGATCGCGCAACCGAGGCCGGCGCTATGGCTTATGTAGTCAAGCCCTTCTCACCCAATGACCTCATTCCCGCTATTGAAGTTGCCATGAGCCGTTACGAGCAGCTTCGTGCACTCAAGAGCGAAGTCAGCTCCATCAAGGAACAGTTTGAAACCCGCAAGCTGGTTGACCGCGCCAAGTCGCTGCTCATTACTAAGATGGGATTGAGCGAACCCGAAGCTTTCCGTTGGATCCAGAAAACTTCAATGGACCGTAGGCTCTCAATGCGTGAGGTTGCCGAGACCATCGTCAAACAGGTTCAATAAAAACCGTCCACATAAGACCGCGCAAAAGACCCGCTGATTTCAATATCAGCGGGTCTTTTGTACTCGATACTTCGGTTAAAGTTCTTCGCGGCCCTTCTGAGCGCCATTAATTCCCCAGAGGGCAAGGGCTGCACTAACGGTGACTGCTGCCCACCAGAGGCCACCTTCGGCAATTGCTAGGGTCGTCACGATGATGGTGATGACCAAAAAGATATTGCCCAGCATCTTACGCGTTGAAGGTTTCACAGAACTTCCTAAAAGTGAACGGTAGTTACCTGACCACTTTACCGTGCAGCCCAGGCCATGGAATACATCGCAGAAATGAACTAAACCCCGCTCCTTAGTCTCTAAGGAACGGGGTTCAGCGTGTATTTTTTAGGCCTGAACTGAAGCGGGCTTCTCAGCTACTTCATCACTGTCAAGGTCCTTGTCAGCCCCGAAGGCCCGAGCAAAGCGTTCGGTGAGGCTTGCAATTGCGCCGTCACCGGTGACATTTGTTGCAGTACCGAAGGAATCCTGGGCCAGGTAAAGAGCAATCATCAGCGCGATCATCGCGTCATCGAAACCAAGCATGGACTGTAGCAGGCCGATAGCGGTCATGACAGCGCCACCGGGGACGCCGGGAGCTGCCACCATCATAATGCCTAATACGAGGACCACGGGAATCATATCCAGGAAGGACAGCGAGCCCGTGGTCATGTAGATAACCGCTACCGCGCAGGAGGTAATAGTAATCATGGAGCCTGAAAGGTGGATGGTAGCGCACAGAGGGATCGCGAAGTCCACGATTCTGCCCTTAATACCCACCTTTTTCGCTGAGTCAACGGTGACTGGGATAGTAGCTGCTGAGGACTGGGTACCAATAGCGGTGAAGTAAGCAGGGAGCATTCCCTTGAGCATGCTGAAGGGGTTACGCTTACTGACTGCACCTGCAACGGAATACTGAAAAGTCAACATAACCCAGTGCAGAATGATGACCATGATAAAGACCTTGCCAAAGACAGCCAGAATCTGACCGACCTGACCTGCCAGAGTCATGTTGGCAAAAACTCCAACAATGTGGACCGGTAGCAGAGGAATGATGACGCGGCCCAGTAGCTTCTCAATGATGGTTTGGAAGTCCTGGAAGAGTTCCAGCATATTCTTGGTTTTTAGCGCGGTCAGACCCAGACCCAGAATGAAAGCAAGGATGAGGGCACTCATCACCGACATGATGGGGTCAAGAGTGAACTCAAGGTAACCCGAAGACAGTGACTCTTCAGGGTTCTCAAAAACTGTCAGCTGCTGACTCTTTAGGATGATGGGGTAGATAAAGTGAGCTACGGTCACGGCGAGGAAACCAGCGGTAATGCTCGAGATGTAGGCGAGGCCCACTGTCGTGCCAAGAAGCTTGCCCGCTCCCTTAGCTAAAGAGCCAATACCGGGCACGATAAAACCGATAATAATGAGAGGAATAGCGAAGCTGAGGAAGGCGCTGAAAATCGTGGAGAACGACACGAATAGCTGAACCACTAGGTCGGTGGGGATACTGCTACCAAAGGCGCTGTTGAGGCCATCGATAAGGCCGGGGGTAAAGGCGCCGATGAGAATACCGCTAGCGATTGCAACGATAATCCACACCAGCAGAGGGATCTTCTTCATGGTTCCTCACGGGTTGGTGTTGGGTGCGTGTGTGCACGATGGTTTAGAAGTTTCAGTTTAGGCACATTGCCCTGTTAAAGGGCACCTCAGAGTGTTTTTTAGGTCTATTCGTGGGTGGTATCACGCCTATTATTTTCCATACTGAGAAATGCTGGGCTAGATACCGGCAACAGGGCCATCTGGTGCTAGGTGAGAGCTCACCTCTCACTGACCTTGCAGCTAGCGGTGAGGTGCGTCAATAATCTGGTTGGTGATGCGTGCAGTGCTAATGACCCTGCCCGATTCATCGGTGATCTCCACACTGTGTACGCACACCGTTTTGCCTAGCTTGAGGGAACGGCATACTCCGGTTACCACTCCTCGGGACACCGGGCGTAGGTGGGTGATATTGAGATCAACACCCACGGCCACCTTGCCTTGCTCTGCTACCGAAAGAAAAGCAGCAACAGAACCTAAGGTTTCTGCTAAGGCGGCTGTGGCCCCTCCGTGCAGCAATCCTATTACTTGGGTATTACCTTCTACCAGCATCGTTGCTACAGAATATTCTGGTGAAAGGTGCTGGAATTTTATACCCAGCTTTTCAGTGAGACCGTCGAGCCTTAGACCAGCAAAATAGGTGTGGTAGTGGGGTGGGATGCCGGCGGACGTTAGCTCGGCTAGTCTTTGATCAGTGATAGGGGGTTCAGAAGTAGCCATGAGAATCCTTAGACAGAGGTCGGTCAGAGGGGTGGACAAGGGGAACGCACCCTCATCAGAGGGTTGCAGACAGGGGTAGAGCAGCCCGGTAGGATGGGTATGTGACTAACTCTAGCGAAACTCCAGCCCAGCCCCATCAAAAATTAATGATCATTGACGGGCATTCTCTTGCCTTTCGCTCCTTCTACGGGGCGCCGGTGGATGTCTTTGTCAACGCTGAAGGGCAGCATACTAACGCTGTCTATGGCTTTTTATCGACCCTCTTGAGTCTCGTCAAAAGCGAGCAACCCACCCATATTATTGCTGCTTTCGATCTCTCAGGCGGCACCTTCCGCACCGAGCAGTACGAAGAATACAAGGGCGGTCGCAATGAGACGCCGCCTGAATTCTTGGGGCAGATTGAGCTGATTCAGAAAGTTCTAAAAGCCCTGAACATTCCAGCGGTTACCCTGGAGAACTACGAAGCAGATGACATCGTGGCCACTTACACCCGCCAGGGCCGCGAGGCCGGTTTTGAGGTTGCAATTGTTTCAGGCGATAGGGACGCTTTTCAGCTGGTCACCGACACCGTAACGGTTCTCTACCCCGTCACCACCGGCCCCTCTAAAGGCATTAAGTACATGACGCCAGCAGCCGTTGAAGAGAAATATAAGGTTGCACCTCACCTCTACCCCGATTTAGCAGCACTGACGGGGGAGCAAGCCGATAACCTTCCCGGCGTCCCCGGAGTGGGCCCCGGCTTTGCCGCAAAATGGATTAACGAGTACGGCAATCTTGACGGTGTGTTAGAAAACGCCGAAAAAATTAAGGGTAAAAAGGGTGAGGCACTGCGGGAGCATGTTAAGGATGTGCTGCGCAACCGTCGCCTGAACCGCTTAGTTGATGACCTTGAACTCGAGACCACGCTAGCTGATGCTGACCACTATGGTCCTGAAGCTGAAGAATTAGAAGAACTTTTCGATTACTTAGAATTTAACTCTATTCGCAAGCGAGTGGCTGAGGTTTTTGCTACTCAACAGGAAGCCATGCCGATGGTAGAGATGAGCGTAGAGAACTGCCAGCAGATTGACTCCGCCGCTCAGCTTTTGGAGTTCCTGAACGGGGCGGCCGCTAGCATTGCAGCTGTAGAGCGCACGATTCCCGTGCCGGACCGTCTAGAGTCAGCTGTTACTGTTGTGCCGGTTATTGATGAAGATTCTCCTGATAATGGTTTTGCTCATGAAAAGAGTATTCACGGTCTAGTCTTGCTGGCTGGAGCTCGTGCGGCTTACGTTGATTTTGGCTCTCTAACCAATGACCTGGAACAGGCGCTCACTACCTGGCTTGAAGATTCAACTGCCACCAAAACTATCTTTGACCTAAAACAGCACTTTAAGTCTCTTTCTGCATACGGCTATCCCCCACACGGTGTCATCGAAGACCCGGTGCTTTCTTCTTACGTCTGCGGTTACATTCCTGCGGCTAAGCAGCGCACCTTTAACGGTATGCTCACTGAGCTCAGTGACCGTTATCTGGGGCTCAGCCTTCCACAACCTCAGCAGGCACCGGCTCAGGGAGAGCTATTTGCTGTAGGGCCTGTGGTTGACCTTGAGTACTATGGATTGGTGGCACGCTACATCCAAGAAATTGCTTACGCCTTACATGCTGATCTGGTGGCCAAGGAGCAGCTCGCTCTCTACGAGAACATTGAATTGCCGATGGCAAGCGTCCTTGCCCGCATGGAAATCCTTGGCATTGCTCTTGATAGTAATAACGTATCGGAGCTCAAGGACTACTACGGTCAGCACGTTGAAAGCGCTATTGAGGCTGCCTATTCGGTACTGGGTCACGAGGTTAACCTAAGCTCACCCAAGCAGTTGCAGGGGGTCCTCTTTGAAGAGTTGGGGCTGCCCACCACTCGTAAGTTGAAGAGCGGTTACTCAACGGATGCTGATTCACTGCAGGGCATTTTGGGTCAGGTGAACGAGGAGACCGCCGGAGCCAAGTTCCTGGTACAACTGCAGACCTACCGGGATTACCTTAAACTTAAGCAGACAGTTGAAGGTTTGCAGAAGGCGACTGCAGCTGACGGACGCATCCACACCACTTTCCAGCAGAACGTGGCAGCGACCGGTCGTCTTTCGTCCACAGACCCCAACCTGCAGAACATCCCCATCCGCACCGAGGAAGGCCGCAAGATTCGTGAGGCTTTCGTGGTTGCACCGGGGCCGATTGACGGGCATGAGTACTCAACCCTGCTGACCGCCGACTACTCTCAGATTGAAATGCGCATCATGGTGCATCTTTCGGGGGACGAAAGCCTCATCGAGGCCTACCTTGACGGTGAAGACTTGCACCGCTTCGTTGGTTCGGAAGTCTTCGGTGTGGAGCCAGAAGATGTCACCTCTGAGATGCGTTCTAAGGTAAAGGCGATGTCCTATGGTCTCGCATACGGTCTTTCACCCTTCGGATTGTCTAAGCAGTTAGGTATTTCGGTGGATGAGGCAACCAGCCTACGTACCAACTACTTCAAGCGCTTCGGCAAGGTTGGTAAATTCTTACGTACCGTGGTCAAAGAAGCGCATAACCATGGCTACACCCAGACCATGTTCGGACGCCGCCGCTACCTGCCTGATCTGGGCAGCTCAAACCGCCAGCGTCGTGACGCTGCCGAGCGAGCCGCTCTCAACTCGCCCATTCAGGGCACCGCTGCAGACATCATCAAGATCGCCATGATTCGCGTTGATGAACGCCTTCGAGCTGAGGGTCTCACGTCACGTATGCTTCTGCAGATCCACGATGAACTTATTCTTGAAGTTGCCCCCGGTGAAGAGGCGGTAGCCGAGAAGGTGCTGACTGAAGAGATGAGTCAGGCAGCTGATCTGCGTGTGCCGCTGGATGTGCAGGTGGGCTGGGGACGTACCTGGCACGAGGCTGGGCATTAGGATAAGCGCTGTTCAATTTCTCGCTCATCCAGCACTGCGCCCCAGTTACTAAACATCTAGCGCTTTGTGAACCCAAGCGCCCAACTAAGATGAACATCACCCGCTAACTGGAACTTAAAGGGGTGGGCGCCACGGTCAAAAACGTTGACCTGCGCCGTGACGCCCCTTAGACTAATATATGTGGCTGAACTGTGCCCTGCGCACAGTTCATCTGCACCCATTTTGTCCATATCAACGCTCAGTACAGAGAACCACCCGGCGTCTTACCCCAGGGGCAGCACAGCTAGCTCGTGGAAATGCAAGAAACCGACTGCACTGACCTAGAATCCTATCCATATTGGAGCCCTTTACTTTATGAGCACCAACGTTCCCCAGGTTGCAATCAACGACATCGGCACTGAAGAGGACTTCCTCGCAGCAGTTGATGCAACCATCAAATACTTCAACGACGGCGATCTCGTTTCAGGCGAAGTTGTCAAGGTTGACCACGATGAGGTTCTGCTCGACATCGGTTACAAGACCGAAGGTGTCATCCCCTCACGTGAACTTTCCATCAAGCACGACGTAGATCCTGACGAAGTTGTTTCCGTTGGTGACACCGTTGAAGCTCTTGTTCTCACCAAAGAGGACAAGGAAGGCCGTCTGATTCTCTCCAAGAAGCGCGCACAGTACGAGCGCGCCTGGGGCGATATCGAGAAGGTCAAGGAAGAAGACGGCGTCGTTACCGGTACCGTCATTGAGGTTGTCAAGGGTGGTCTTATCCTCGACATCGGCCTCCGCGGCTTCCTCCCCGCATCACTCGTTGAAATGCGTCGCGTTCGTGACCTGGCACCCTACATCGGCCAGGAAATCGAAGCGAAGATCATCGAACTCGACAAGAACCGCAACAACGTTGTTCTGTCACGCCGTGCATGGCTCGAGCAGACCCAGTCAGAGGTTCGCTCAACCTTCCTCAACCAGCTCGAAAAGGGCCAGGTTCGTACCGGCGTTGTATCCTCCATCGTTAACTTCGGTGCTTTCGTTGACCTCGGTGGCGTTGACGGTCTCGTCCACGTTTCCGAACTGTCATGGAAGCACATCGACCACCCCTCAGAGGTTGTCGAAGTTGGCGACGAAGTAACCGTAGAGGTACTCGAAGTTGACCTGGATCGCGAGCGCGTTTCACTGTCACTGAAGGCTACTCAGGAAGATCCTTGGCAGGCATTTGCCCGCACCCACGCACTGGGTCAGGTTGTTCCCGGTAAGGTCACCAAGCTCGTTCCCTTCGGCGCATTCGTTCGCGTTGAAGACGGCATCGAAGGCCTGGTTCACATCTCCGAACTCGCAGTTCGCCACGTGGACCTCGCAGAGCAGGTTGTCTCAGTTAACGACGAACTCTTCGTCAAGGTTATCGACATCGACCTGGACCGCCGCCGTATCTCCCTGTCACTGAAGCAGGCAAACGAAGGTGTTGACCCCGAGTCAACCGAATTCGATCCCGCTCTCTACGGCATGGCTGCAGAATACGACGACGAGGGTAACTACAAGTACCCCGAGGGCTTCGATCCCGAGACCAACGAATGGCTCGAAGGCTTTGAAGCACAGCGCGCTACCTGGGAACAGGAATACGCTGACGCTCAGGCTCGCTGGGAAGCACACAAGGTTCAGGTTGCTAAGGCAGCTGAGGCTGACGCAGAGGCAGCTACTGCTGCACCCGCGTCATCATCTTCTTCAGCTCCCGCTGAAGCAGCACCCACCTCATACTCATCTGAGAAGCCCGCCGAAACCGGCACCCTGGCTTCCGATGAGGCACTTGCGGAACTGCGTAAGAAGCTGACCGGCAACTAATCCTCTGCAGGATGAGTGAGAGCTTTAGGCTTGAAAGGGGCCCTTCCACTACGGTGGAAGGGCCCCTTTTGGTAGAGCCCAACTTCTCTCGGGGTGCTCAGCCCCAATAAAGTAGCCACAATCACCCTCCTGTCGGGCTATAGTTAACACTGTTTCCAGTGCTTGTTAACCTTTAGTTAACCTATTGGCAAGAGTATTAACAGGGCTCGTTTAGAGCCGTAAGACAAGATGTATCCCACTGTGAGGGGGACTCGTGAATTCCAACGTGGATTCCGGTTCAAAACTTGCAACCCCTGCGTTGCAGCGAGACACCACTGATAAGTGGTGGCACCTGGCCTTCGGCGGCATCATGGCCGTCTCTTTGACACTTTTTACTATCTGGTCACTGAGTTATGTTGACCAGTCCTCCCACACTATGGTGCTGATGGCGGCGGTGTTCTTGGGGCTCTTTATGGCCTTCAACATCGGTGGTAACGATGTGGCTAACTCTTTTGGCACCAGCGTCGGTGCAGGCACCCTAACCATCAAACAGGCCCTACTCATTGCAGCCGTGTTTGAGGTTTCAGGTGCTGTGATTGCAGGTGGGTCAGTGACCGATACCGTGCGAAGCGGCATCGTCGATCTTGACGCTATTGACCTTGATCCCATGCAGTTTGTCTACATCATGATGGCTGCTCTCCTGGGTGCTGCTATTTGGCTGCTGGTTGCTACCCGTATGGGTTGGCCTGTTTCGACAACTCACTCCATTATTGGCGGTATTGTTGGTGCAGCTCTCATGACCGGTTTTACTACCGGTACCGGCGGCTGGGATATGGTCAAGTGGAGCGCTATCGGTCAGATTGCTGTGTCATGGGTTCTATCGCCCCTGCTGGGTGGTTTTTTCGCTTGGCTCCTTTTCGGGTGGATTAAAAAGTACATCTTAGGCTATAACGAGAAGGCTGATGCAGCCTTGCTTGAAATCAAAAAGAACGTTGATGAGCAACGCTCTATCGAGGACCACGATGGTTTCCAGCGCATCACTGATCTTCAGCAGGACGCTTACATCAATGCCATGTCCAGCAAAAAGAAGTTCAAGCTGAAGAAGCTGGACCCTGAGGCTGTTGAAACCGAGTACTACCGTCAAATCCACAAAATTGATGTGAAGGCAAAGCGCAAGGACTCACACCGTGCTCTTGAGGTTTATGTACCCCTTCTAGCCGCCTTCGGGGCTGTGGTCATCTCAGCAATGATGCTCTTCAAGGGCTTGGACAATCTCAACCTCGGTATCACAACCGCAGGGAACATCATGATTATGACCATGATTGGTATTCTCGTCTGGATTAGCGTTACCGTTTTTGCTCGCAGCCTGCAGAAGCAGGAACTATCGCGCGCAACATTCATTATTTTTGCTTGGCTCCAGGTTTTCACCGCAGCCGCTTTCGCCTTCAGCCACGGGGCTAACGATATCGCAAACGCTATCGGCCCCTTCGTTGCAATTCTGGATGTCCTCAGGACCGACTCCATCGGTGATGAAGCTGTGGTACCCCTGCCCGCACTTATTACCTTCGGTGTAGCTCTTATCGTCGGTCTTTGGTTCGTTGGACGTAGAGTTATTGCTACTGTAGGCCACGGTCTGACCAAGATGCACCCCTCCTCAGGTTTCGCTGCTGAGCTTGCTGCAGCCGGGGTCGTAATGACCGCTTCGGTACTTGGCCTGCCAGTTTCATCAACCCACATTCTGATCGGTGCGGTTCTGGGTGTCGGTATGGTGAATAAGAGCGCTAACTGGAAGCTGATGCGGCCCATCGCGCTTGCCTGGGTTATTACCCTGCCAATTTCGGCGGCTATTGGTGCCGGTGGCGTGCTAGCTATTACCGCTATCTTCTCTTAGTCCCAGTGATACAAAGTCCGGGTGCCCTCCTTGAGCAGGGCACCCGGACTTTTATGCTCTTATCCCACGGGTAGGCGGGTTGACCGAGCGGTATCTAGCTGAGATCCACCCAGCTGCTGCCACGCCAGTGGATGGTGGTGCTGCCGGCGGTGAGTGAGGCAAGTTGTTCTTCGGTAGTTGTACGGGTGGCGTCTTGGTCGAAGACACCTAAGGTAAGGCGTGCGCCATCAGCAAGATAGTCGGTGCTCAACACCGCGTAGCCCAGTGAACGCAGGTCATTTTCCAGCCTGCCTGCCTCGTGATGACCAACTTCAAGGGTGCCTAAGCGCAGGCGTTCTCTGGGTGTCAAGGGTGCCGCGTCGAGCACCTGCACTACGGCCTCTGTGTAGGCGCGTACTAGCCCGCCAGCACCTAGTTTGATGCCGCCGAAGTAGCGCACTACCACTGCGACAATATCCGATAGGTCGGTTGTCTCAGCACCGTCCCTTCCCTCGGTACGGCGTGCTAGCAGAGCCTGGAGCATGGGGATGCCGGCGGTTCCGGCAGGTTCGCCGTCGTCTGAGGAACGCTGGACGTCGCGGTCAGCGCCAATAACGAAAGCTGAGCAGACGTGTCGAGCATCGTGGTAGCGTTTGCGGACAGATTCAATAAATGCCCGTGCTTCTTGCTCGCTCTCAACTCTCTGGACGAAACCAATGAACTCGGATCGTTTAATCTCAAGCAGAGATTGAACGGGAGCTTGGGTAGCCAGTACGGTATAGCGATTAGCTCGTGTTTCTTGCGTCATGCTCTCTATCTTAGTTTCTTCTGACGCACATGAGCTGAGTAAGGGGAGTAGGCTAGGTGCACATAAAGGAGGCAGAATGAGACGTATTGGTCTGACCGGTGGAATCGGGTCTGGTAAGTCTACGGTAGCTCAGATGCTAGCTGACCGAGGAGCGGTCATTATCGATGCTGACGCTATTAGCAGAGAATTGATGGAGCCCGGTTCCGATGTATTGGATGAAACAGTCAGGGCATTTGGCCCGGCGATTCTGACTGCTGACGGCAGATTGGATCGGGCAGCACTAGCCTCGGTCATCTTCGAGAATGAAGCTAAAAGGAAGGAGCTGAACAGTATTGTTCATCCGGCGGTCCGATCTGAAGCTGAACGGCAAGCTGCTGCGGTTCAAGCTGACCCAGGATTCAGCGGAGTCCTAATCGAAGATATCCCTCTTTTAGTAGAGACGTGTCAAGTGCACCGGTTTGACGGAGTTGTTGTGGTGGAGACAGCTTTAGCTGAGAGACTTCGACGTTTGGTGGATCAGCGGGGTATGAGCAGAGCAGATGCTCTGGCGCGTATTCAAGCCCAGGCAAGTGATCAAGAAAGAAGGGAAATCGCCACCTGGTTAGTGGACAACTCCCACAGCCTTGAGGAAACCAGAAGGCAGGTTGAGACTGTTTACGGCCAGATTCTTGAAATGCAAGATACGGTTAAGCACATATCATTACGTCCTGAAGAAATGGATAAAGCCTAAGCTGACTAGCAGAATCAGGCAGTCCGTGGACGCTGGGGAGGGGCTGAGTTGAGAGCTCGGGTGGCTATCGAGCTTTGTCCCACCTATTATTAATAGGTTGCCTCCAAAGAGGCGGCTCTTACGCGACTGGTGGATAGAGGTCGCGAAGAGAATAGATCATCCACAGGGTAACCCCCGTGCTCAACAAAATACACGATGCTTTGGGGCTGCGAACTAGCCCCTCGATTTTCTTTGGATCCGCAGGTTTCATTCTGCTCTTTACCGCACTGATGGTAGTGTTTCCCACCGCCATGTCTGATGGTTTTGGGACGATATCTACCTTCATCATTACATACCTGGGCTGGATTTACGTCCTGGGTAATGCCATCTTCTTTATCTTCCTCATTTATATAGCTATGAGCAGGTTTGGAAGAATCAAGCTGGGGCCGGATGACGCTGAGCCTGCCTACTCAGGTCTAGTCTGGTTCGGTATGCTCTTTGCTGCTGGTGTTGGTGCCGTACTCCTCTTCTGGGGAGCCGCCGAGCCCCTTTCGCATTACGCTAATCCTCCCTACGATGGCGTAGAGCCTCTGAGTGATCAAGCGGCACTCGAGGCTTTGGCCATCTCTAACTTCCACATCGGTCTGTTCATGTGGGTTATCTTAACCGTCCCGGGTTTGGCGTTTGGCTACTTTACCTACAAACGTAAGCTGCCACCGCGCATCTCGTCTATCTTCCAGCCACTTTTGGGTGAACGTATCCACGGCCCGATTGGTAAAACCATTGATTGCATTAGCATTGTTTCAACGGTTTTTGGTATCGCCGTTTCCGTGGGCTTTGGTGCCCTCCAGATTAACTCTGGTGTGGGCATTATGTACGGTGTGCCCTTTGGCGGCTACATCCAGGCGGGTATCATCGCAGTCATCACCGCAGCGGGCGTTACCTCAGTGCTGATGGGGATGGATAAGGGCATTAAGCGTTTGTCCTACATCAATATTTTGCTCGCCATTGCATTGATGATTTTTATTTTGATGACCGGGTCAACCCGCTTCGTTACCATGGGCACCATCGAGTCCGCCGGCTACTTCGCTCAGAAGCTGCCCGAAATGATGTTCTTCAATGAGACTTTCTCAGATAGCGGCTGGCTGGGAAGCTGGACTGTATTCTACTGGGCCTGGACCGTGACATGGGCACCCTTTGTCGGCCTCTTCATAGCCAAAATTTCACAGGGTCGCACCATCCGTCAGTTCGTGGTGGGTGTTCTGGCTGGTCCTTCGGTGTTCACCATGATGTGGATCGGTGTCTTTGGCATGAGCGCCTTTGACATCGAACGAAACAGGGGCGGACACCTCGTGGAGACCGTCGTCGAAGAAGGGGATATTCCCGCCGCTCTCTTTGAGTTCCTCGGCTTCTTCCCCTGGTTCCCGGTGATTGCAGCACTCACCCTGCTAGTAATTACTATCTTCTTTATCACCTCCATCGACTCAGCCGCTCTAGTGATGGACGCTATTGCTAATGGGCATGAAGACCCGGCACCTAAGAAGCAGGGAGTTTTCTGGGCCGTTTCAATCGGCGCCGTATCTGCATCCATCCTCGTGGCCGCAGGAGACGATGGTTTGCAGGCTTTGCAAAACGTCATTATTGTGGTCGGCTTCCCCGTATGGATTCTAGGCTTCTTGCAAATATGGATGCTGGTGCGTGCACTGCGCGAGGACGCCGGCGAACTCCCTCCCATGCGCACTCGCCAGTGGAAGCAAGTCATCCCCATTGAGGAGTACCACCGCCGAGCTCAGGAGGACTTCTCTTCAATTGAAGAAGTGACGATGCGCCCCGAATATGAAGTAGGCACCGAACCCGAGTTTGAAGGGTTGGTTCCTAACACCGGTCAGATTCCCGTGGTCACTGCTGAAGATATTGCCTCTGATGCAGCTGCCAAAAAGATGTCCGATGTACCTGCTGAACTGCAGGGCACGCACACCGCGGTAGTAACCGGTTCACCTGATGCAGTAAAGCTCAATCCTACGCAGAGTGAAAAGTAACTCTGATCTAACCTTCGGGCATCATGCGCCCTGCCTTTCAGTTTGAAAGGCAGGGCGTTTTCTCGTAGAGCAGGTGGAGGAAAATTAGTACACCTGTTCTAGGGTTTTTTGAGCGCTGAGGGTAGGGTAGAAGTATGAGTCTTGCGCAAGAAATCAAACGAGTAGTTGCCCCTTTCGAGGTTATTTCTGAGTACCAGCCGGCGGGCGATCAGCCCAAAGCTATTGCTGAGCTCACTGAGCGGGTCAATAACGGTGAGAAAGACATTGTGCTGATGGGAGCCACCGGTACGGGCAAGTCGGCAACTTCAGCCTGGCTCATCGAGGCCGTTCAGCGGCCCACCCTGGTCATGGTACAGAATAAGACGCTAGCCGCCCAGCTAGCTAATGAACTGCGAGAGCTCCTACCCAACAACGCGGTGGAGTATTTCGTCTCCTACTACGACTACTATCAGCCCGAAGCCTACGTGCCTCAGACCGATACCTTTATTGAAAAAGACTCGTCCATCAATGAGGAAGTTGAGCGACTTCGCCACTCAGCGACCAACTCCCTACTGACCCGCCGTGACACCATCGTAGTGGCAACCGTGTCCTGTATCTATGGTTTGGGAACCCCTGAAGAGTATGTGGCTCAAATGGTTACCCTACGCCAGGGGGAAGAGATGGACCGGGACACGTTGCTGCGCCAATTTGTTGCCATGCAGTACGTCCGTAACGATATGGACTTTCATCGCGGCACCTTCCGCGTGCGCGGGGATACCGTTGAAATCATTCCCATGTACGAAGAAAATGCGATTCGAATTGAGTTCTTCGGCGATGAAATTGAGGCTATTTACACTCTGCACCCGCTGACCGGAAATGTAATCCGTGAAGAAACCGAGATGTATGTCTTTCCTGCCTCCCACTATGTTGCCGGTGCTGAGCGTATGGCGCGAGCCATCCGGTCCATTGAGAACGAGCTACGAGACCGTCTAGCTGAGCTAGAATCCCAAAACAAGCTGCTAGAAGCCCAACGCTTGCGTATGCGTACCCAGTATGACCTTGAGATGATGGAACAGATGGGTTTCTGCAACGGTATCGAGAACTACTCCAGTCACATTGACGGACGTGCTAAGGGGACTGCCCCACACTGTCTCTTGGATTATTTCCCCGATGACTTTTTGCTTATTGTGGACGAATCCCACGTCACCATTCCCCAGATTGGTGCCATGTACGAGGGGGATATGAGCCGCAAACGTACCTTAGTAGAACACGGTTTCCGCCTGCCTTCAGCCATGGATAACCGGCCGCTGAAGTGGGAGGAATTCTTACAGCGCATCGGGCAGACCGTTTACCTTTCGGCAACACCGGGTAAGTACGAACTCTCGCAAGCTGATGGCTTTGTTGAGCAGATTATTCGCCCCACCGGTCTGATTGACCCTGAGATTGTGGTTAAGCCTACCCAGGGGCAGATTGATGATTTGTTAGAAGAAATCAGGCTCCGCGTCGACCGTGATGAGCGTGTTCTGATTACCACTTTGACCAAGCGAATGGCAGAAGACCTGACTGATTACTTGCTGGAGCACGGGGTCAAGGTGCAGTACCTCCACTCGGACGTTGATACCCTGCGGCGCGTTGAGCTACTCCGTGAGCTGCGCATGGGTTCCTTCGACGTACTGGTGGGCATCAACCTGCTACGCGAAGGCTTGGACCTCCCCGAAGTCTCTCTGGTTGCCATTTTGGACGCGGATAAGCAGGGCTTCTTGCGCTCCACTACCTCCCTGATTCAGACCATCGGACGAGCAGCTCGTAACGTGAGCGGCCAGGTACACATGTACGCCGATAAAATGACGGATGCCATGCGTACCGCTATCGAGGAAACCAACCGCCGCCGCGACATCCAGAAGGCTTACAACCTCGAACACGGGATTGATCCTCAGCCCCTGCGCAAAAAAATTGCTGACATTACCGACACACTGACTCGGGAGCAAGAAGACACCGCTGAGCTACTGGCAGCCCGTAAGGCAGCCGGCGGCAAGCTGGCTCCGGTCAAGAAGGGCACCAAATACGCCGCGTCCTCACCTGAAGCTGAGGAGCTTTTCAAGAAAGCAGAACAGCGAGTGCGAGAGGACGGCCTAGCCGCAGCCCCCGCAGAGGACCTGCTCGATTTGATCGACCAAATGACCGCGCAAATGATGCAGGCTGCTGAGGAACTAAAGTTTGAGCTAGCGGGCCGACTCCGTGATGAGATTGGCGAATTGAAAAAAGAACTGCGCCAGATGCAGCAGGCAGGGCACGCTTAGATCCGATGAGCTCATCGGTAGGCTCAAGGAGCCGAACCTACTATAATAGGGGAGTTTGCCCAGACTGCCTACACTTATGATTGAGAGTTCCATGAACCCAAGCGTTGCTCGACTGCCGGGGATGTCCCAGATTCTGCTCACTTTTGGGCTGAGTATCTGTAGCCTCTCAATTCTGCTGCCAGCCTCCCCAGCCTGGGCCATCCACGGTGGTGCTGGGTCCCTGGGCGCCGGGATGACCAATGCGGTGCTGATGATCGTTACCGTGCTGACCCAGTTTATGGTTCCTGCACTAACCCGGCGTTTTGGCTGGGCAAAGGTGTTACCAGCCGGCGCCCTCTTCATGGGTCTGCCCTCACTGCTTCAGGCCGTTAGCCCCTCACTGGTTAACGTGTTGGTCAGCTCTGGGCTGCGGGGTGTTGGGTTCGGTATTCTTACGGTCTGCTGTGCCAGTGCCCTGTCCTACCTCATCCCCCTGGAATACAGGGGCAGAGCTGTTGGCCTCTATGGTCTGGCAGCAGCCGGTGCCCAGCTGATTTTTACGCCCTTAGCTCCAGCTGCACTCGATCTTTTCGGTTTCCGCCCGGTCATCATGACCGGCGTGATTGCGGCCCTCGCCACTCCGTTCGCTGCTCAGTTGGGCGGCCAGGTAGACCGATACCTAGCTGAACAGGTCACTACCTCAACTGGTTCTTCGCAGGCTGCAAGTACAGGTGAAATTTTGCGCCGTATTTGGCCTGCTCTGCTAACCCTGACCCTCATGACTAGTGTGGGTGGCGCCTTTTTGACCTTTTCTACTGAGATAGCACCAACCCCGGTTCTTGCTTCCGTTGCTCTGCTCGCTCTTTGCGCCATGGCTACCCCAACCCGTCTGTGGGGCGGTTCGATTACTGACAGGTGGGGAACCCGTCGTTTGATGACCCCGGTTCTCGCCTTTGCAGCCGTGGGCACGGTATTGGTAGGGCTGATGCAGGGAGCCGGTGTAGGTTCGACCGTCCTGCTCATCGGTGGTGCGCTGATGATTGGTTTCGGGTACGGCTTCCTGCAGTCGGTCACCATGGTCCGTGCGCTCAATGATGCCGGCGGGCCAGCAGAAACTCAACGCGCCTCGGTGGCATGGAACGCCTGCTTTGATGTTGGTACGGGTCTCGGTGCTCTTGCTATTGGAGCGCTCGCCCAGGTAGCTACCTTTAGTGCTGCCTGGTTGCTGAGCGCCGCTGTCCTTGCCTTCTTTGCGCTGGTGGTGGGTGTGCTAGATGCGAACGGATCACGGAGGGTAGGGGAGAGCCAGTTTACTCACTGAGTCATATTCTTCTTATATCAACGTGTGGTTTTCGCGGTGGATGCTGATAATACGCCCACAGTGCAGCCTGGAAGTATGCGTCAGACGGTGAGCGAAGCGAACTCCGTAGGGGATACTCCCTTGTTCTCATATGAGCTAAACTCAGACAACGAGCAAGGGAGATGAGCATCACAGAAGCGAGCGTGCGAGCTTGTAAGAGTGATGCGAATAGCTATCTGTGAGCGAAGCGAACTCCGTAAGGGATACTCCCTTGTTCTCATATGAGCTAAACTCAGACAACGAGCAAGGGAGATGAGCATCACAGAAGCGAGCGTGCGAGCTTGTAAGAGTGATGCGAATAGCTATCTGTGAGCGAAGCGAACTCCGTAAGGGATACTCCCTTGTTCTCATATGAGCTAAACTCAGACAACGAGCAAGGGAGATGAGCATCACAGAAGCGAGCGTGCGAGCTTGTAAGAGTGATGCGAATAGCTATCTGTGAGCGAAGCGAACTCCGTAGGGGATACTCCCTTGTTCTCATATGAGGTAAACTCAGACAACGAGCAAGGGAGTATCCCACTAATCTCTGTTTCGTCAGCACGTTGGCCGATGACGCCCGACCGGGGCAGAGAACCACATTTCAGGTGGTGGGAGAGACTTGTGGACTTTGGCAAACCAACCACAAGAAAGGCTCCCATGCATATTACTGATTTGCAGTGGGGTGTAACGATTGCGTTCATCCTCGGGCTTTTGGCCTATGACTTTTTCTTCCATGTGCGTAAGGCGCATGAACCGACCATCAAAGAAGCAGCAGTTTGGTCTGCGGTCTATGTTGGTCTAGCTTTGGCCTTCGGTCTGGTGATTCTCTGGTGGGACGGCCCCCAGTTTGCTGCCGAATACTATGGCGGCTACATCACCGAGAAGGCTTTGAGCGTCGATAACCTCTTTGTCTTCCTGATTATTATGGCCTCCTTCAAGGTGCCGCGAGCTGATCAGCAGAAAGTTCTGCTCTTCGGTATCATTTTCGCGATAATTGCTCGCACCATCTTTATTCTGTTGGGTGCTGCTGCTATCGAGCGTTGGAGCTGGGTTTTCTACCTCTTCGGTCTTATTCTGATTTACACCGCAGGTAACCTCATCAAGGGCGAAATCACTGATACCGAAGAGGACGAGGCCAACAACTTTGTGGTCCGTCTAGCGAAGAAACTTTTCCACACCGTGGACTACTACGATGGCGATAAGCTTTTCACCGTTGAAAACGGTAAGAAGGTTATGACCCCCATGTTGCTGGTCATGGTTGCCATCGGTGGTACCGATATCCTCTTCGCGTTGGACTCCATTCCCGCGATTTTTGGTCTGACCCAGGAAGCTTACATCGTCTTCACCGCTACCGCTTTCTCCCTGATGGGTCTGCGTCAGCTCTACTTCTTGATTGACGGCCTGCTGGATCGCCTCATCTACCTCTCCTGGGGCCTGTCCATCATTCTCGCCTTCATTGGCGTCAAGCTGCTCCTGCACGCTCTGCACGAGAACACTTTGGGCTTCATCAATAATGGCCAGCCGGTTCACGTCTTTGAGATTGAAATCCACCACTCACTCATTGTGATTGTTGGCGTTCTGGTCATCACCGTGCTGGCTTCCCTCTACAGCCCCAAGGGCAAGGCGCTGGGCACCATCCAGCGCGTCCAAACCCTGTCCCAGAAGTACCTGGACCTGCCCGCGGACGCTTCAACTGAGGAGCGCGCTAAGATTCAGAGTCAGCTTGAGGAAGCAACCGCCAAGTCCCGGAAAATTCCTCAGAAGTACCGTGATGAGCTCATCGAATCTGAGACCGAGTACCAAGACCTGGTAGCTCGAGCTCGCGGTGAACACGAGACTTACATGAGCTAAAACCTCACACTAATCCCCTCATGACTGTTTAGTCATGAGGGGATTTTCTTGAGGTGCAGCTTGGTGCTGAGGGGCGAAAGAGAGCCTTACTGCGTCCCCCCGTCAATCACCTGTTGCTTTTCGCTCTCAACGTCTGATGCCATACTGTTCTGGTTCGTGTTGCCGAAGGCATTACCCGTCACAATGACCTCCTGGTTGCCGTCTTCTACCCAGAAACCTACCCCCTGGCCGGGATTCTCTGAATCTCGGTTGAAGGACTGACATCCGATGAGCTGGGTGCCAGGTGCATCTTTAGAGATGTGGAAGCCGTGTGCTTCACCTAGCGTGGCGTTGCCACTGAGGTTATCCTTGTAACCATTGGAGTCGGCTATACAGCTGACAAAGGAGTTATTGCCGTACTTGATGAGGAAGCCGTGCCCGCCGTTATCCTGCGCTTCGCACTGGCTGAAGGTGTTTCTAGTGGCTTTAATGTAGAAACCGGCGCCAGATTTTTCATCACCCTGCAGAGCAACAGACCGTTTGGAGTACCAGGTTTTAACCTGGGACCAGCTGGTGTTGGTGGCATAAACTTCAACCGTAGCGGCGTCCACCTTAGCGAGATTGGCTGAGGAGAGGTCAATCATAGAGAACATGTTGTCCGCAGCACCTGCCGCAAAGGATTCGCCTACCACCAGGGCAGAGCGTAAGAATCTTCTACCGCGGATACGCTCCACGGTCATGCCCTGGTCATCAACTCCCTTCAATTTGATGCCCATATCCAGGTCCCAGAGCGTGATACCTGAAACGCGGTGAGCAGCGTCAGGATCGGGCGGCTTGGGCCCATTGTGAGTGTTATAGAGGATACCGACTACGTTTTCTACAGAATCGGCGTGCTGGAAAGCGTCCTGACCGGGCTTAATGCTGAGGTCGTGTAGCCCTGAGCGATAGACCGGGTCGGCGTTGTTCTTCTTGTCTGTTCCGATGCGAAAGACACCAGCAAGCTCACTCCAGGTGCCCACCGGCATAAACTGGGTGGATTCACCCAAACCAAGAAAACTGACTTGGTGGCGCATTTCGATGCCCTCATCGTCCACTGCATAGAGCCCGGGAGGGAAGACGATAGCACCGCCACCGTTCTCAGCCAGGGTCGTGGAGAGCTGGTTGATTCTTGCATTGACCGGTGTAGAGCCATCATTTACCACGCCCTCGTCGGTGGCGATGAGCAGACGGGAACCGGTATTAGCTGACGCGGGTGAAGCGTTCATCGAAGATGCAAGGAGAGCTAGTGCGCCCCCACCCAGAAACTGTGCGCGTGTCGGCAAAGATCCCCCAATATTCTGCCAGCACGTGCTGGATGGTGGGCTATCGGCAATTCTTGCACTCCATAAAATAGCTCCACCGGACCACCAACAATTTTACTGCACCATCACGGGGCCTCTCTGGGATGATTAGCACATATCGGCCAGCAGGTTTTTCAGGTGTCCCAGAATCAGAATGCCGTCTTGCCCCAGACCATCGTGGTGGTGGGTTTGAGATGTCCAAACCCGAGTATTGCCCACCCAATCGGCGGTTGCCATGGAGTGTTGGTAGTCCACGTAAATATCGGGAACATAGGCTGCAGCTACCAGCGGTACCTGGTTAGCAGCTAACTGCTGGTGATCATAGAGACGTCCCCAGTCATCCTTCTGCGCTAGTATCTCCGCCACCTCCGCCAGGGGACGCAGGGCAGGGTCTTCCTGGTAATACCAGGGGAATATATGTTCGCCGGTAAAAAGTAGAGTGGTAGCGTCGGGGGCAAAATCTTCTCTTTCACTGTGCATACGCGCTGCGGACCAACTCGTGGGAGAAGCGGAGGGGGAGTCGGTACCATCGGCGTAAATAGTCTCGTGCATGAGAGCGTACAGAGGGTTACCCTGAAAACTAACTAGGGCGTTGACATCCGCCAAGAACTGGTCCGATAGCCACTGCCCGGACTCCGCGAAAGCCGACTCAAGAATATAGTGCAGCCCGTGCACCCGCCCGTTGCCGCCCAACAGATGACCCAGCATCTGGAAGCGGTGCGGGGTGAGGCGCTCGCCGGTGGGCAGGAGTTCTTCTCGATGTGCAAGGTGGTCAGCAATACGAACAGCTAGCTTTTCATCTTCGGGGTACCACCCGTAATACTCTCGGTTGCGCTCTGCCACCCGGTCATAGGTATGGCGGTAGACCTCGTCAACGTGAGCCCGGATGGGCGCCAAACCTGCCGTCATCCGCGAATCCTTGATACTTTCGGGGGCGAAGGAGAGATAACTGAGGGTGAGGAAACCGCCATAACTCTGACCCATGGTGCTCCACCGCTGATCGCTGCGGTCAGCTAGGAGGAAACCTCTCACCACTTCAGCGTCGGCGATGATGGAATCCGCCCTGAAAAGTTCGCAGTACTCGGCCTGAATGTCGGAGCTGCCCAGCGCCGAAAGAGTGCGTGCAGTGAGGGGAGTGGAGTTACCCGTGCCGCGCTGATCCAAGAGGACTAGCCGGTGGGTTTTAGCAAGCTCTGCAACCCAGCCTCCGTCTGAGACCGGGCGCGGGCTTTTACCACCTGGCCCTCCCTGTAGGTAGACCATGTAGGGGCGGCTCTCCACTTCGGTTGTAAGGGCTGAGGAAGTGTCAATAATTTCGCGGGCGAAAACGGTGATGCTGTGAGGTGCAAAACGTGAGGACGCCGCGGCGTCCGCTCCCTTGCCATAGACGAGACCGTGGGTGGCGGGCACAGTGAACCAGTGGTCAACGAGTTTGAGATTACCGAGGCTGTGGGTAGCTCCCACCCTGTGAGTTGCTGCGGGAAAAGTTGGGTGGTAGGGGGCTGCCATGATGCTCCTTTGCATGGGGGGCGGTTATGAGATATTTCGCTTCTACTCTAGCCAAAATCCTGACGGTGACCAGTCAATTCGGTGGGCCCCCCCGAAGTTTCTGGGCTGATCGACTTGGGCTGCGTCATGATGGGCGCGCCGAGGAAGCACTGCGCATTCATCAGGCGGTCTTTCCCTCTGCTGTGCTGCTGCTGAAGTTAACTCCATGGGAAAAGCCAACTACTGTCTCCAGCTGACTATTATGCAGGTGCAGACTCAAGTTTTTTTAGTGACAGATGAGGGTTGCCGGGATGGACTGTGCAGTAACCTGGTGGGTATGACTGAACTGAACCCCCTGCTGGCAGCCTCCACCCTGCCTTACCAGCTCCCTGACTTTGCAAGCATCCGCACGGAGCACTACCTCCCTGCCATTAAAGCCGGGCTGTCTGAAGCTCGGGCGGCTTACACCCGTATTGCCCAGAGCACAGATGGGCCGACTTTCGATAACGTAGTAGCCGTTCTGGAAGGTCCTTCGGACACCCTTTACCGTGCGGTGACCATCTTTTATAACATCACTTCAGCGGATGGTACCGATGAACTGTTGGCACTAGAAGGCACCGTTACCGAGCTTTTGACCGAGCTAGCTAACGAGTTGCATCTTAACCCCGCTGTATTTGCCAAGCTGGACGCCGTCTACGCCCGCCGCCACGCACTGGGGCTGGTAGGGGAGCAGCTTCGCCTCACTGAGAAGTACCACCAGGAATTTGTGCTGGCAGGCGCTGCTCTATCTGAAGAAGACCGGGCTACCCTGGCTGAACTGAACCTCACCATCGCCCGTGCCGAAACAGAGTTCGGCCAGCAGGTCACCAAGGATCTCAACGCCGCTGCAGTGCTGGTGACCGACGAGAAGGATCTAGCTGGGCTCAGCCAGGCCGGGCGAGCCTCCGCACGGGCAGCAGCCAAAGACGCCGGGCATGAAAACGGTTGGTTAATTACCTTTGGTCTACCTACCCAGCAAACTATTCTGTCTCAGTTAGAGAACCGTAGTTTGCGTGAGCGCATCTACAAAGCCAGTACCGAGCGTGGTGATAACACCTGGATCCTGGCGGCAAAAATTGCTGACCTGCGTGCTCAGAAAGCCGCTCTGCTGGGGTTTGATACCTTTGCTGCGCTCGCGGTGGCAGACCGTACTGCCCAGACCCCTGATGCCGTGGAGCGTCTGTTCACTCAGACCAGCGCCCCTGCCATGATGAACGCTGACAGGGAGGCAGAGAAAATTGCTGCTGCCGCAACTGCCGACGGTATCGACAAGATTGAACCCTGGGACTGGATGTTCTACAGTGATCGGGTTGAAGCCGCAGAATATGCCGTTGACCTAGCTGCCCTTCAGCCCTACTTCGTGCTAGATCGTGTACTGGAAGATGGCGTCTTCTATGCCGCCCAGCGAGTGTACGGCCTGAGCTTTACCGAGCGCACCGACCTGACCGGCTACCACCCCCAGGTGCGTATCTGGGAGGTCTTTGATGCTGACGGTACGGGCATCGGTCTCTTCCTGGGCGACTTCTTTACCCGTGAGACCAAGCGTGGCGGTGCCTGGATGAACAACCTGGTCGACCAGTCTCATGCTGAGGGCACCAAGCCGGTGGTAGTCAACAACCTCAACATTTCAGCCCCGGTACCTGGTCAGCCAGCTTTCGTTAACTTTGACGAGCTCAGGACCCTTTTCCACGAGCTTGGGCACGCTCTGCACGGTCTTCTCTCAGATACCACCTACCGTTCGATTTCCGGCACCAACGTGGAGCGGGACATCGTGGAGTACCCCAGCCAGGTCAACGAAATGTGGATTCTTCACCCGGAGATTCTGCCCAACTATGCCCTGCACTACCAGACCGGCGAGCCCGTGCCTGCGGAGCTTATTGACAGCGTCAAGAAAGCTGAGCAGTGGGGCGAGGGGCAGGGAACCGTAGAATACCTGCGCGCTGCAGTGCTGGACTGGGCATGGCACACCCTCCCGGCGAACTCCGCCGGGGAACCCGTGGCTGACCCGCTGGCCTTTGAACAGCAGGCACTGCAGGACGCCGGGCTCTGGCACCCACTGGTCGAATCCCGCTACCGTACCAGCTACCTCAACCACACCTTCTCGGGTGGTTATGCAGCTGGTTATTACTCCTATCTGTGGGCTGAGGTCTTTGATGCGGACACAGTTGCCTGGTACGAAGCCAACGGCGGGCTGTCCCGTGAGAACGGTGATGCCTACCGCCGCAACATCCTGGCTATCGGCGGGTCTAAGCCCATCCCCGAAGGGTTCAAGGAGCTAACCGGTAGAGAGGCTGACATCCAGCCGTTGCTCAAGCGCCGCGGCCTGCTCTAGAACCTCAAGCTCTGGCCCCACTGAAAGGTGGGGCCAGGGGTTTTCTATGTACAACCGGAGTAATTCTGCACCGGGAGGCACAGTGACTTAGGCGGCCTTCACATCAAGAATGCGTACCACCGGCGAGCCCTCTTCATCTGAAGCGGCAAGATCAATCTCGGCAGTGATCGCCCAGTCATGGTCATTATCAGAATCAGCCAGTACCTGGCGGACCTTCCACACACCGGGGTGCTCAGCAACATCGTCATCCAGCTCGAAAAGCTTGGGTGAGCGCGCATCAGCGTCCGTGTAGATATCCTCGTGATCGTCGAAGAAGTCATCCATAGCATCGGCCCAACGGTCGGCGTCCCAGCCAGAGCGCTCGCCGTCCAGCTCACCCAGAATCTTCTCGCGTTCGTCGGCAAATAGCTCGACACGACGGAAGAGGGCGTTGCGCACCATCACCTTGAAAGCACGCGGATTGGCAGTCACCTTGGGAGCTGATTCAGCAACCAGTTCCTCCAGAGAATCCTGCACCGGCATGGCGTCCTCACCGTTTGCCAGGCGTTCCCACTCATCTACCAGGGAGGAGTCGGTCTGACGGATGACCTCGCCTAGCCACTCGATAATATCGGTCAGCTCGTCGGTCAGAGCCGAGAGTGGCACAGTCTGTCGCAATGCCTTGTAGGCATCCGATAGGTAGCGCAGCAGAATGCCTTCTGAACGCTCTAAGCCGTAGTACTTGATGAAGTCTCCGAAGCCCATGGCGCGCTCGTACATATCACGCACCACGCTCTTAGGTTCTAGCTCGAACTCCTTCATGAAAGGCGCACCAGCTGAGTAGGTCTCAAAGGCCTGCTCCAGCAGGTCAGCCAGAGGCTGGGCGTAGGTGATCTTGTCCAGCTCGGCCATGCGTTCGTTGTAGTCCATGCCCTCAGCCTTCATCTCAGCGAGTGCTTCGCTCTTAGCCTTTTTCTCCTGACCAATGAGCACCTGGCGGGGGCGTTCAAGGGTAGCTTCGATGATAGAGACAGCGTCCAGGGCGTAGTCCGGTGATTCTTTATCCAGCAGGGACAGGGATGCCAGCGCGAAGGGGGAGAGCGGCTGGTTGAGGGCGAAGTTCTCCTGCAGGGAGACGGTCAGGCGGACGGTGCGGCCGAACTCATCGGGTTCCGGTAGACGTTCGACCACGCCACCGTTGAGTAGCTCACGGTAGATACCAATCGCCTTGCGCTTAAGCGCCCGCTGCTTGACCGGTGGCTCGTGGTTGGCGGTGAGGAAGAGCATGACGGTCTTAAAAGGGTCAGCCTCTCGCTGCAGCATGTTGAGCATCATGGAGTGGGTGAGCTGGAAGGAGGAAGTAAGCGCCTCGGGTTCAGCTTCAACCAGCTGCTCAAAGGTTTTCTCACTCCACGCCACAAAGCCCTGGGGCGGCTTCTTCTTTTTGCCGCGTAGGGACTGAGCCATTTTCTTCTCATCGCCATCAAACTTGGCACGTGCCTTAGCTTCGAGCTTGTCGTTTTCGATCTCGTGCTCGGGTGCCTGCACCACCACATAACCGGCAGTGTCAAAGCCGGCTCGGCCTGCGCGTCCTGCGATCTGGTGGAATTCACGGGATTTGAGGCGGCGAGTGCGCTGGCCGTCAAACTTAGAGAGGGCGGTGATCAGCACGGTGCGGATGGGGACGTTGATACCCACGCCCAGGGTGTCAGTACCACAAATGACCTTGAGCAGACCCGCCTGCGCCAGCTGCTCTACCAGTCGGCGATACTTGGGCAACATACCGGCGTGGTGGATGCCGATGCCGTTCTTGATGTACTTCTGCAAGGTCTTGCCGAAACCCGCTGAGAAGCGGAAACCAGCGGTGAGCTCATTAATGCGTTCTTTATCATCCTTGGACGCAATCGGCAGGCTCATCAGGGAGGCCGCAGTGTCAATGGCCTGCACCTGAGAGAAGTGAACAATATAGACCGGGGCTTGGTGGGTGCTGACCAGCTCATTGACGGTCTCGACCAGCGGTTCGCGGCTGTAGGTGTAGTTCAGCGGGATGGGGCGGGTCTCACTGGTGACCAGCACTGACTCCCTGCCGGTCAGCTCTGTCATTTCCCGCTCGAAGCGCAGGGTATCGCCCAGGGTGGCGCTCATGAGCAAAAACTGTGCCTGGGGCAGATCCAGCAGGGGAGCTTGCCAAGCCCACCCGCGCTGAGGGTCAGAGTAGAAATGGAACTCGTCCATGACCACTTGGGTGAGGTCTGCGCCCTCGCCCTCGCGCAGAACGATATTGGCAAGGATTTCTGCGGTGCAGCAGATAATGGGGGCGTTGGCATTGATGGATGAATCGCCGGTCACCATACCCACGTTCTCAGCCCCAAAAATTTCGCAGAGATCAAAGAACTTCTCAGATACCAGCGCCTTAATCGGCGCGGTGTAGTAGGAGCGCTGGCCGGCAGCCAGACCGATAAAGTGCGCCGCCACCGCAACCGTCGACTTACCGGAACCGGTAGGGGTCGCCAGAATCACATTGTTGCCGTTAGCCAGCTCAAGAACCGCCTCGTCCTGGGCAGGATAGAGCTCCATGCCGCGGGCTGCAATCCAGCCCAAAAACGCTTCGTAGGCTTCATCGCCGGTCAGCGGGTTAGATGCAAAGTCCCCGCGGAAGTACTTATTCTGGGGATCGGCAAGGGAAGGGGAGAGATATTCAAGGATCTTCATGATGCTTCCCATTCTAGTGCGTCACCTTGCACATAGGGCACTGTTTGATGAGGCCTGGCTTCGTTGGGGGAGGAAACGCGGGGTGCGCCCGTGCGAGGAGGGTGAAGTTCAGTAGGCTAGAAGCACACCCGATGCCGGGAGCCCCTCACATTGCCTTCCTTGGCATATGCGCTCAAGAAATTCAGTGTGACCCTTGTCAAACCCTGAGATGTATCTGTACTGTAGCTGTAGACACAACCGCACACTAAATCTTGAAAGGGGGAGAAAACCATGAATACAAAATATGGAACCATGAACATCTCCCCGCGGGTTTCCCCAGTTAGAACTGGTTAAGCTAGTTGTTAGTGCTGTGACCTACCGGGTGAGCGAAGTTCTTCACCGGTAGGTTTTTTCATGCCCTAACCCGCACATCCTTCGAAGAGATGAGGGTTGGTGCGGCAGGGGCCTACCTCTGATGGGAGCTTCACCGTCAACACCGTACAATGACGCTTTATATCAGAGATTTTAGGATGCAACCGTGGCAGAGATAGCAGAAGACCAAGACCGTAAACAAAAATTCCGATTGGCTCCACCGGGGTGGCGTTGGCGACCCGTCCATTTTTTACCCTTTGTCTTTGACCTGATCTCATCATTGACGCTGGTTTATCTACCAGTTTTGGTGGGCCGTATTATTGACCTGCATTTGGCTGGGGATACAGAGCGGGCCTGGCAGCTCATGTGGTGGATGGTTGCTATCATCCTCTACTTTGCCTTCAACGAGCGGGCTGCCTGGGGCATCACATTCCGTGTGGTGGCACAATTGGAACGGGATTGGAAGCTCTACATTGGTCAGCTGATGCGTCAATCCACTCAGCGTGACACCGGTGCGTTGATCGCAATTTTGAATAAGGATTCTCGGAGCCTGTCCATGCTCTGGCACCCCATGCTTCTAGCGTCATCCTCCCTGGGCGTCACTGTTTTTGGCACCTACCAGCTCTGGCGTATTAACCCGGCTGTTGCGCTAGTTTCTCTGGTGGGTTTGCTCTTGACTCTGGGCATCTTGACCTGGATTTCTAAGGTGCTCGAGAAACACTCGGACGCCTTCCGTGAGACAGTCGGTAAGAGCACATCAAAGGCTAGCGACATCGCCTCATCTATCCGTACCATTCTGGGCCTGGGGGCGCAGAATCGCATGATGGGCCGCTACCGGCACACAGCGCAGGAAGTTTATTCAGCTCAGCTCAAACTTGAGAGCGTGCAAACCTGGTCCTTTGCCGCTCGCAACTTCCTGGTGGGCACCGTGACTATGCTGGCCATCGCTTTTGCCCTGCGCGGTGTACTGCAGGATGGTGTATGGATGACTGATATTCCCGCCGGGCAGTTGGTCACTATCGTTGGGTTGGTCAACACGCTGACGGGCCCCATCTGGTCAGTTGAGATGCTGCTTTTTTCCTGGCGTAATGCCCGGGTGGCTCTTAAACGCGTAAACCGACTAGAAGCTGACGTCGAAAGCGCGGCCCAGGATGACGCGAATGAGGTCCATGCTCGAAGCGAGGGCGCGTACATTGACATTCCTAAGACCGACACCGTTGTTCACTACATCAACCCTCGTGACCATCAGCTGACAGCCCAGGACTGCGCCGAAGCGCTCACTGCCTCCCTGCGCAAACGTGAAGCCCAAATGAGGAACAACACCCCGCGCCGCGTCCTGCTCTCAGAACCTAACCCTATGATCTTTGCAGGAACCCTGCGCGATCACCTGCAATTGGGCACAGCGGGGCTAGACGATGAGCTGATGATCGAACTTCTGAAAATCACTGACTCTGAAGAAATCGCCTTCCGTCTAGGCGGCAGAGAACCTCAGGCTTACTTGCAAGCAGAGATTAGCTCTGAAGGCACCAACCTATCAGGTGGCCAGCGTCAGCGCTTGGCGCTGGCAAGGGCTCTGGCTCAACAGGCTGAGATTCTGGTCCTCACTGAGCCGTTGAACTCGGTGGATGAACCCAGCCAGAAGTTTATTCTCGATCGGCTGGAAACAAGGGCGGGCAGGGGATCTCTCAGCCAGTTCCAGCAAATTTACATTGTCAGTACCACGATGGAAGCTGAGCGGCGTATCGCTGCCGGTCATTGCCAGCCTGTTCACGTCAGAGTCCAGGAGGTGCAGGAGGCTATTACGGCCTCCATCCAGAAAGTTGAATTCATTCAGGTCAAAGACCCGCAGAGCTTGGGGCTGACCGTACAGGCTAAGGACGGTGATCACCGTGGCTCAACTCCTACCGGTAACCCCCACAGGTAAAACTTGGGCGCTGCTATGGCGTTCTGTCAAAAAGACCCCCTGGCAGTTCGCCCTGCTCATCCTGCTGTTTGTGGCTAGCTCTCTGATCTCCTTGGTCATGCCGTTGACAGTGGGCCTCCTCATTGACAGGGCTTCGACCGGCCAGCTCACCGGTTTTCCCTGGGGTTTCCTGGGTGCTATTGCTGTAGCGACTATAGTTGGAGCCCTGCTGACCCGCGCTTGGACTTTTCAGGGCCAGAGGTTGGGTGTGCGTTTGAACCGGGACCTAGGTATCGACCTGGTGGACGCCTCCCTCAGCTTGGATGCGCAAACGGTGGAGGATGCGGGTTCTGGCGATCTGCTCTCGCGTCTTACCGACGACATCGACTCGGTGAGGCAGGTACTGGCTCAGGGTCTACCTGAGTTTGGGTTCATTGTGGTGATGATGCTGGTAACCATTGGTTCCATCTTCGCAGTCAACCCCTACATTGGTCTGGTCACTGTGCCCATGGTACTGGTCATGACCGTAATGCTCTCCATTTTTCTCCCCAGAATCGGGGCGCGCATCAAACAAAAGACTGAGGCTGTCTCTGCTTTCACCGTAGCGTCCACCGAGAACATCCGCGGTGCCTCCACCATTGAGGAGCTGGGTGTTCAGCAAGCACGTCTGAGGGTGCAACAAGACCGGGCCGAGGATGTTTACCGAATCGCTGACCGGTTGGTTGTTATTCGCTCAACCTACTGGGCGTTGGACGGTTTCAACTCTTACCTGCCCCTGGTACTTTCCATCATGTGGGGTGCTATCTGCGTTCAAAATGGCTGGGCAACCTGGGGGGACGCCGCCACGGCTTCAATCCTGCTCTTTAACATGCGGATCAACGCCGATATCTTCACCTATTGGTTAGATAAGCTGCGGGAAATGTCAGTCACCATGGGTCGCGTCTTCGGCGTCATTGACCTAGCTGAGCATCAGGCTCAAGGGCGCGCAGCCCGCGCTGAGAAGACCTCCCATCAATCAGCAGAAGTTGCGGCGACCGCAGATGCAGCTCCCAGCTCCGGCCAAGGTGGCGTGGTGAGCTTGCGCAGTGTCACCTACGGTTATTCGGCGCAGAACCCGGTGATTCGCTCCATTAGTTTGGAACTGCTTCCCGGTGAAACGGTTGCTCTGGTGGGGCGCTCGGGATCAGGTAAAACCACCCTGGCGCGACTTATCGCGGGTTCACTAACTGCTGACCGGGGGAGTGTCGTGGTGCAAGGCCAACCGGTGGGCAATGGGCTCTACCCCACCCAGGTAGACCAAGCTGGGCGTCCTGCCCTGCTGATCTGCACCCAGGAAGCCCACCTCTTTCTGGGTACAGTCTCAGAGAACATGCTGGTAGCGGCGCCGGCAGCCAGCCACCAGCAGCAGCTAGATGCCCTGGAAGCTGTGGGAGCTGATTGGGTTGCTGATTTGCCCAACGGCCTCGAAACAGAGGTAGGTGGTAGCGCCCATGAGCTAACACGGGATCAGATCCAGCAACTTGCCCTGGCGCGTATCGTAGCAGCCAACCCGCACGCCGTCATCCTGGATGAATCCACCACCCAGCTCGATCTGGCGGACGCCCGTGCATCATTGAGGGCTGTCATGCAGGGCAGGGCGGTCATTATCATTTCGCATGATGCCCGCATCGCTTCCCTTGCTGACCGGGCCGTACTCCTAGAGGAGGGCGAGCTGGTTGCTGAGGGCAGCCCGGCTGAAATCTTTGCCCGAGCCTAATCGGCGGCGTCCTGCCCACGGTCACGGGTAGGGCGCCGCAGAGCAAGTTTTGAACACAGCCGTCAAACGCCTTAACCAATACGGTAAAGATGAGCTGGCACACTAAACTTGGGGGTGGCAAACCCAGCACGTTAACAAGGAAGTTCACACCATGAGCAAGCCCTTCCCTTCAGACCTCGAAATTGCGCAGGCCGCACCCATGCAGCCGATTGCAGAGATTGCAGCATCAACTGGCATCAGCGAAGAGCGCCTAGAACCTTACGGCAAGTATGTTGCCAAAGTTCTTCTGGACGAAACAACCACCGCTGAGAACGCTCTGAAGAAGGGCTCCAAGTACATTGTGGTCACTGCTGTGACCCCCACACCCCTGGGCGAAGGAAAGACCGCTACTTCGGTTTCCCTGGCTCAGGGTATGGCTCATATTGGCAAGAAGGCAACGCTGACCCTGCGTGAACCCGCTCTCGGCCCGGTCTTTGGTGTCAAGGGTGGAGCATCGGGCGGTGGCTACTCGCAGATTGTCCCCATGGAGAAGCTGAACCTGCACCTGACCGGTGACTTCCACGCCATCACCAGCGCGCACAACCTACTTTCAGCCATGATTGATAACCATCTGCACCACGGCAATAAGCTCAACATTGACGTCCGGAATATCTCCTGGCGCCGCGTGATGGACATGAATGACCGCTCCCTGCGCAACATTATCGTGGGTCTGGGTGAACGCATGGACGGCGTGCCCCGCGAGACCGGCTTCGATATCACCCCTGCCTCCGAAGTCATGGTTATTGTCTCTCTGGCTTCTAGCTTTACCGACCTGCGTGAGCGCCTAGCCCGCATCGTGATCGGCTACACCATGGATGGTGAGCCTGTCACTGCTCAGAACCTCAAGGCTGACGGCGCCATGGCAGCCCTCCTGCAGGATGCCTTCAACCCCAACCTCCTGCAAACCTTGGAACACACCCCGGCACTGATTCACGCCGGCCCCTTCGGCAACATCGCCACCGGTAACTCCTCAGTAGTCGCTGACTACGTGGGACTGGAACACTCCGATTACGTGATTACCGAAGCCGGCTTCGGCGCCGACATGGGTGCTGAACGTTTCTTCAACGTCAAGTGCCGCACCTCAGGTCTCAAGCCCAACGCCGCCGTCCTGGTGGTCACGGTGCGCTCGCTGAAGTCCCACTCGGGCCTCTACAAGATCGTTCCGGGCAAACCACTGCCCGAAGGAATGTTGCAGGAATCACCCGCTGACGTTATGGCAGGGGCCGCAAACCTGGTTAAGCACATCGAGATTGTTCGGAGCTTTGGTGTTCAGCCGGTTGTTGCTATCAACGCCTTCCCCAGCGACTTTGACTCCGAGCACGGGGCAATCCGCACGATTGCTGAAAAAGCTGGCGCTCGCGTGGCCATCCACCGCGGTGTGGCTGAGGGTGGTGCTGGCGTAACGGAGCTGGCTGAGGCTGTTGTTGCTGCCTGCGACGATAAGAGCGATTTGGTCTACACCTATGAGGACTCTGACTCACTGTCAACCAAGATTGAGAAGGTCGCACAGGGGGTCTACGGTGCTGATGGTATCGAGGTTGCCCCCGCTGCTGCTCAGCAGCTGGCTAAGTTTGAGGAGCTGGGCTTCGGCCATCTGCCGGTGGTTATCGCTAAGACCCACCTGTCCATTTCATCAGATGCTTCCCTCAAGGGTGCCCCCACCGGCTGGACGTTACCGGTTCGTGAAGTGCGTCTGGCTGCTGGCGCTGGCTATGTGTACGCTATCTGCGGCACGATGCGCACCATGCCCGGTTTGGGCGCTTCGCCGTCTGCTGAGCGCATCGGCTTTGATGAGCACGGCCAGTTGGTAGGGCTCTTCTAAGCCGCTTTCTAACCCAGAGTTAAAGCAAAAAGGACGCCGTGAGTAAGCCCCGGCGTCCTTTTTTGCCTGTGCTACCAGCCTCTAGCTTCCCACTCGTCAAGGTTGCCGCGGTCAGCACCCAGGGTGGTGTGCTGACCGTGACCGGGAAGTACCACGGTGTTGTCGTCGAATACGCTGAAGATTCTCTCGCGCACATCATTCAGCAGCTGCTTGAAATCAGCAGGGGTGTCGGTCTTACCCACACCGCCGGGGAAGAGGGAATCGCCGGTGAAAAGGAGCACCGGGGTGCCGTCATCCTCAGGCTCCTGGTAGACCAGGGTGATAGAGCCGGGAGTATGACCGCGCAGGCTAATGACCTCAAGGGTGATGTCGCCAAAAGTGAGGGTTTCACCGCCCTGTAAGAGGTGTTCGACCTGTACATCTTCTTGCTCAAGGATGGAAGGAGCGTCAGCTGCACCGCAGTAGGTTGCGGGGGAGTAGGTTGCAACCGCGGTGGGGAGCGCCCGTATATGGTCCCAGTGCGAATGGGTGGTGATGAGTGCTTCTATACGAGGGTCGCCCTGCTCGCGGAGCCCGCCTGCACCGTCCTCACCGGCTGCAGCCAGCACGAAGGTGTTGATGCGCTCAAACTCGTCAGCAGCATCGATTAATACCTGTCTGCCATCACTCTTAGCGGTAATGAGATAGACGTTGTTCTCCATCTCCGAGACCGAGAGTGAACGAACGGAAACGGTGGCAGAGTCAAAAATTAGTTTTCCAGCTTCAGTCATACTCCCATGGTAGATTCCAAGAGCTACAAAGAATAGAGAGAAAACCTAGCAATCTCTCACAGAGATTAAAAGAAACCCAGGTATTCACACGGGGCAAACCTACAATGGACCTAAGCCCTCACCTTATGGGTTTGCAGACCACCACCCTCACTGAGGATTTTATGCCACCAGCCTAAGACTGACCGGTGCCCAACGTGCAGACACAGGGTGCATCTGGGGTATAGAATATATATTCGAAACCCGCAGACGATAGGTGAACTATGGCAGGCTCAGCCCCACAAAAGACTAAGCAGGATCTCTCACACATCCGCGTTCAAGGCGCCCGTGAGAACAACCTTAAGAACGTGAACCTGGATATTCCGCGCGACGCCATGGTCGTCTTCACCGGACTGTCCGGTTCAGGTAAGTCCTCCTTGGCTTTTGACACCATTTTCGCAGAGGGCCAGCGCCGCTACGTAGAGTCACTGTCCTCCTACGCCCGTATGTTCCTGGGCCAGGTAGATAAGCCCGATGTTGATTTCATTGAGGGCCTGTCACCGGCTGTTTCAATCGACCAGAAATCGACCTCCAAGAACCCGCGCTCTACTGTGGGTACCATCACCGAAATCTACGACTACATGCGCCTGCTCTGGGCCCGCGTGGGCCACCCGCACTGCCCCGAATGCGGTGAGGAAATCTCTAAGCAGTCACCCCAGCAAATCGTGGACATCCTCATGGGCTACCCCGAAAAGACCAAACTTCAGGTACTGGCCCCGGTAGTGTCAGCCCGAAAAGGCGAGTTCGTTGACCTTTTCAAAGAGCTGAGCAATCAGGGCTATTCACGAGCCAGAGTTGATGGGGAGACCATCCAGCTGCAGGACGCCCCTAAGCTCGAAAAACAGTACAAACACACCATTGAAGTGGTTGTTGACCGTATCGCCATCAAAGAAAGCGTGCATCAGCGTCTCACCGACTCAGTGGAAACAGCCCTCGGCCTGGCTGATGGCAAAGTCCTGATTGATTTTGTGGATGTCGACCCAGCAGCAGCTGACCGCACCCGCAGCTTTAGTGAAAACCTGGCTTGCCCTCAAGGACATGCACTGCAGGTGACCGAGGTTGAACCCCGTGCCTTCTCCTTCAACTCCCCCTTTGGAGCCTGCTCAGCTTGTGACGGTATTGGGTCTAAGCTCCAGGTGGATGAAGACCTTATCATCCCCAACCCGGACCTCTCACTTGCTGAAGGCGCTATCACCCCCTGGTCCCAGGGTAAGTCAACCAGTGAATACTGGCTGCGGCTACTAGCAGGTCTAGGTGATGAACTGGGCTTTGAGCTCACCACCCCCTGGAAGAACCTTCCCGCCAAAATCAAAAAAGCAATCCTGCACGGTAAGGACTACAAAGTCACCGTTGCCTACAAAAACCGTTTTGGCCGTGAGCGCCGCTACACGTCGGGCTTCGAAGGAGTCTACGGCTATATCAAACGTAAGCACGAAGAGACCGAATCTGACTGGTCTAAAGACCGTTATGAGCAGTACATGCGTAACGTGGCGTGCGAAGCCTGTAACGGAGCGCGTCTTAACCCCACCATTTTGGCAGTCAAGGTGGGAGGCCGCTCAATCGCCGATGTCACCGAGATGCCTATGCGTGATGCCCTCTCTTTTGTGCGCTCGCTGTTCCTCAGCACTCGCGAAGCGCAAATCGCTGAGCTAGTGCTCAAAGAAATTGATGCCCGTCTGCAATTCCTGCTGGATGTAGGCCTGGACTACCTCAACCTGGCGCGCTCTGCTGGCACCCTCTCCGGCGGTGAAGCGCAGCGTATCCGCCTGGCTACGCAGATCGGATCGGGTCTGGTAGGCGTCCTCTACGTGCTCGACGAGCCTTCAATTGGTCTGCATCAGCGTGATAACCGCAGACTCATCGAAACCCTCACTAAGCTACGCGACATGGGCAACACCCTGATTGTGGTGGAGCACGATGAGGACACCATGAAAGAGGCCGACTGGATCGTGGATGTTGGCCCCGGCGCCGGTGAACACGGCGGCGATATTGTACATTCTGGCACCTATGCTGAACTATTGGCCAACAAGAGGTCCATCACCGGTGATTACATGGCGGGGCGAAAGAGCATCGAGGTGCCGGCACAACGTCGCCCCATCGATAAAAAACGCACCATCAAAGTGGTGGGTGCTCGCGAAAACAACCTCAAGAACGTTGATGTTCAGTTCCCCCTGGGCGTCCTTACCGCGGTGACCGGTGTTTCAGGTTCGGGTAAATCAACCCTGGTCAACGACATCCTCTACACTTCTCTTGCTAACAAGCTCAACGGGGCCAAGCAGGTTCCGGGGCGCCACAAGACCATTACAGGTCTTGATCAGTTAGACAAGATTATTCATGTGGATCAGTCACCCATCGGGCGCACTCCACGTTCCAATCCGGCTACCTACACCGGCGTCTTTGACCATATTCGCAAGCTCTTTGCTGAGACCAACGAAGCTAAAATGCGCGGCTACCAGCCCGGAAGGTTTAGCTTCAATGTGAAGGGCGGGCGTTGCGAGGAATGTTCCGGTGACGGCACTCTCAAGATTGAGATGAACTTCTTGCCCGATGTTTATGTTCCCTGTGAGGTTTGTAAGGGCAAACGCTATAACCGCGAGACTCTAGAAGTGCACTATAAAGGCAAGACTATTTCGGATGTCTTAGAAATGCCCATTGCTGAAGCGGCAGAGTTTTTTGCAGCCTTCACTAAGATTGCTCGCTACCTGGACACTCTGGTGGATGTGGGCTTGGGGTATGTGCGTCTGGGACAGTCAGCAACTACCCTCTCAGGCGGCGAGGCCCAGCGCGTCAAGCTAGCTACCGAGCTGCAGAAACGGTCCAATGGCAGGTCAGTCTATGTGTTGGATGAACCGACAACCGGCCTTCACTTTGAGGATATCCGCAAGCTGCTGGTGGTCTTGCAGAGCCTGGTTGATAAGGGCAACACGGTCATCACCATTGAGCACAACCTCGATGTTATCAAGAGTGCCGACTGGCTGATTGATATGGGGCCTGAAGGTGGTGACGGCGGCGGTACCGTCATTGCCACCGGCACACCAGAGGAGGTCGCTCGGGTGGATGGCTCTCACACAGGACGTTTTTTAGCGGAAATGCTCACCTCGTGATACTCAGTGCTACCTAGCCCCTTTTCGCCATGAATTTCGCGAAAACGGGGGTATGCTAAACAGGTAGACCGGGTAGTTATCATCGGCAGTAGGTCACGCACGTCAAGGAGTTCCCCCATGTCCCTGAAATACAAAGCAACCCAAAAAAGTATTGAGGGTTTGTTGAGAACTGTGTTTCGTGCTCGCGTGACCGGGCTTGAAAACTTTCCCAAAGAGGGCCCGGTCATTGTGGCCTCTAATCACTTGGCCTTCCTGGACTCGGTGATTATCTCAGCGCTCATGCCCAGGCGTGTGGCTTTTCTCGCTAAAGCTGAGTACGTCAATTCCCCGGGTATCCGCGGCAAACTGATGAAGACCCTCTTTCAGGTCATCGATATTATCCCGGTCAACCGAAGTGACAAGAAAGAGTCCATGAAAGCGCTCGATAAGGCGCTTGAAAGGCTCAACGACGGTAAGGTTTTCGGCATCTACCCCGAGGGCACGCGTTCCCGGGATGGCTACCTTTACAAGGGAAAGATTGGGGTAGCCTGGTTGGCTCACATGACCGGGGCAACGGTGGTTCCTGTCGGTTTAATCGGTACTGATAAGATCCAGAAGCCGGGCTCCAATATGGTTTATCCTCACCGCTTTACCGTGCGGGTAGGGGAGCCCATGACCTTTGAAAAGCTGGGATCAGCGATGAGCGGCAAGCAGCGCCGAGAGACCACCGATACCATCATGGACGCTATTGCTCAGCTCTCCGGCCAGCCTCGCAAGAATGACTACAATGTATCCCCGTCGGCTGAACGCGACAGTGGAGCTTAGAACCCAAGGACGATCACAGTGGCGAACCCTGCAGATTACCGGCCCGCACCGGGGCACATCCCTACCTCACCGGGGGTCTACAGGTTTCGTGACGAGTACGGGCGCATTATCTATGTGGGTAAGGCCAAAAATCTCCGTAATCGCCTCAACTCCTATTTTGCTAACCCCTCGGGGCTGACTCCTAAGACCTATGCCATGGTGCACACCGCAGCATCGGTTGAGTGGACGGTGGTGGGCAGCGAGCTTGAATCACTACAGCTTGAGTACACCTGGATTAAAGAGTTCAAGCCGCGTTTTAACATTGCTTTCCGCGATGATAAGTCCTACCCCTACCTAGCGGTCACACTCAAAGACAGGTTTCCCCGCGCTCAGGTGATGCGCGGTGAAAAAAAGAAGGGGGTTAGGTATTTCGGGCCCTACTCCCAGGCATGGGCGATTCGTGAGACACTTGATGCCCTGTTGCGTGTTTTCCCGGTACGCACGTGCGCTACAGGGGTCTTTAACCGGGCCCAGGCTTCCGGTCGGCCCTGTCTACTGGGCTATATCGATAAATGTTCTGCCCCCTGTATTGGCAAAATTTCCATGCAGGATCACCAAGAGATTGCTGAGGAGCTCTGCCGTTTCATGGCGGGGGGCGCAGAAAAATATATTGCTCAGCTGACCGGTGAGATGAAAGACGCTGCTGTAGACTTCGATTTTGAAAAAGCGGCTCGACTTCGCGATGATATTGAAGCTCTGACTAAAGCCTTTGAACGCAATGCAGTGGTGCTTTCAGATTCCGTGGACGCTGACCTCTTCAATTTTGTAGAAGACGATCTTGAGGCAGCGGTCCAGGTGTTCTTTGTACGCGGTGGGCGAATCCGTGGTCAGCGGGGGTGGATTGTTGAAAAGGTTGAAGATTCAACCCCTGAGGCGCTGACCGAACAGCTACTTGCTCAGGTTTACGGCGAAGTTGCCGTCTCGCTGGCTGCCGGAACAACGGCGTCCGAGCAGAGTTTCAATGAGCATGAAATCCCTAAAACTATTAATGTCCCTGTGCTTCCCGACAACCAGCACCACCTTGAGCAGTGGCTGACCGGTATACGCGGTGCCAAGGTGACTATTAGCGTGCCGCAACGCGGTGAACGGGTTGAGCTCATGAACACCGTGCAAGAAAACGCCAAGCAGGCGCTTGCACTCCACAAAACGCGCAGGGCAGGAGACATCACCACGCGCTCAGCATCCCTCGTCGAGTTGCAAGAGGCCCTTGAGCTGCCTGATCCTCTCATGAGAATTGAGTGCTACGACATCTCCCACACTCAGGGGACCAATGTGGTGGCCTCCATGGTGGTCTTTGAGGATGGTCTGCCGAAGAAGGGGGATTACCGCAAGTTCACTATCACTGGGGATGCAGCACGTGATGATACAGCCAGCATGTATGACGTGATCTACCGCCGTTTTAGGCGCTATCTCACGGATGAAAAGAAGCTGCCTGGCAAACAGAAATCCGGTGAAATTGACGCTGACCGTCTTGCTGCCGCAGAACCCGCTAAATTTGCTTACCCACCGAATCTCGTGGTGGTGGACGGCGGGCAGCCTCAGGTCAACGCCGCGGCGGCTGCACTGGCAGACCTGGGTATTTCCGATATCTATGTGGTGGGTATTGCTAAGCGTCTTGAAGAACTGTGGTTGCCACAGGATGATTTCCCCGTTATTTTGCCCCGAACCTCAGATGCTCTCTATCTGATTCAGAGAGTGCGCGATGAGGCCCACCGTTTTGCAATCACCTTTCACCGCACCAAACGAGGGAAAGCAATGGTCGCTTCAGCCTTAGATGGCGTGGATGGGCTGGGGCCAGCTAAACGGGAGGCACTTATTAAGCATTTTGGTTCACTGAAACAGCTATCACAGGCTTCTGAAGAGGCACTGCAGGAGGTCAATGGGGTCGGATCAGCTATGGCGGCTAAAATTCATGCTCATTTTGAAGGACAGAGAGTAGCACAGCAGTCGGGAAAAGCTGAGATACCGCAGGGCGGGATCAACGTGACCACCGGTGAGGTGCTAACAGACTAGGCAGCCTGATGCCGGCAGGCAAATCACTGGTGTTGCTCCCGGTTCTTGACCGGTGCGGTAGGCTTAAAACCGAGTGAGTCGTTCACAAATGAAAAGGCAGAGCATGTCCCTCCTGAACGCTGATGAGGCTTCGAAACCGCAAATTTTAGTGATTACCGGCATTTCGGGTGCTGGACGTAACACCGCTGCCAATACCCTCGAAGATGAGGGCTGGTACGTCGTCGATAATATTCCACCCCAGATGCTTGAATCCTTGGCTGAGCTTGTCAAAAAGTCACCACAGACCATGCCCAAGTTGGCTGTGGGTATCGATGTGCGAGCTCGCCGGCTCTTAAGCGATCTTCCGGCTGCGATTAACAAACTGCGGGCATCCGATGTCAATTTTTCCATGCTTTTCTTGGATGCATCAGATAAAGACATTATTGCCCGGTATGAGGCTCAGCGCCGCCCTCACCCCCTACAGCAGGGTGGTATGGTCGCAGATGCTATTGCTCGGGAACGTGAAATCTTCTCTGAACTGCGGGATGCAGCTGACTATGTCATTGATACATCCGGTTACAACGTCCATCAGCTGGCCAAGAAAATCCGCGAGACCTACGCCCCCGATAACGAGCGGCTCATGCGTATTACGGTTATGAGCTTTGGCTTCAAATACGGCACGCCCACCGATGCTCACTACATGGCTGATATGCGCTTTATACCTAACCCTCACTGGGTGCCAGATTTACGCCCGCATACCGGTAAGGACGCCCCGGTACGAGACTATGTCTTTGGGCAGGCTGGCACTGAGGAATTCATCGAAAACTATATCCGCGCGCTACGACCTGTTATCGAGGGCTACCGTAGGGAGGGCAAACTCTACGCAACCTTCGCTATCGGTTGCACCGGTGGTAAGCACCGTTCAGTGGCGGTTTCAGAAGAGATAGCCCGCCGTTTAGAGCAGCTTGATGATGTCATTATCAATATTCACCACCGTGATATGGGGAGGGAATAATGGCTGAATCTACCACGGCTCGACCGCCTGAAACCAGTCTTATCCCCGTCATTGGTAGCGGCCAAAGGCGGTCGGTTAAAGTGACCGCACTGGGGGGCGGGCACGGCCTATCGAGCTCCCTCTCTGCGCTCAAACTGGTAACGGGGTCGCTCACCGCAGTGGTGACGGTAGCCGATGACGGCGGTTCATCTGGTCTGCTCCGTCAGGAGATGGATGTGGTACCGCCAGGTGATTTGCGCATGGCGCTCTCAGCGCTCTGTGATGATACTGACTGGGGCCGCACCTGGCGTGATGCGATGCAACACAGGTTCAGCTCTTCTAAGGAGGGCGTCCCATCCAGCCTTGAAAATCATGCCTTGGGTAACCTCCTGATTGTTACTCTCTGGCAGTTACTTGATGACTGCGTGGCGGGTTTAGACTGGGCCGGTGCTCTTCTCAATGCTCGCGGCAGGGTGCTACCCATGGCTGAAATACCCATGGTGATTGAGGGAGAAGTTCTTTCTGTAGACGGTGACGGCCAGCCGGTTCGTGAAACCGTACGGGGGCAGGCAAAACTAGCTAAGGCTGGAACCATTGAGAACGTGCGTCTGTTACCTGAAGATACCGAACCCTGTGCTGAGGCGGTAAGAGCTGTTGAAGAGGCCGACTGGCTGGTCCTGGGCCCCGGCTCTTTCTACACCTCCTTGTTGCCCCACCTTCTTCTGCCGGGTTTGCGCGACTCTATTATGCAGACGAGCGCCCAAATTTGTCTGGTAATGAACCTGGACCTTAACGCTAACGAGACCCGGGGGATGACGGCTGCCGAGCACTTGCTCGTTTTGCGTGAATACGCTCCAGAAATTAGGGTTAACACTGTGATTTCTGACCCATCGACTGTTCAAGACAAAAAAGTCTTTGAAGACGCTGCAAGCGCGGTGGGTGCTAAGGTCTTGTGGGCTTCAGTGAGTGAAAGCGATCAGCCGGGTGTGCATGATCCGCTGAAACTCGCAGCAGCCTACAAACAAGTTTTTAAACACTGATCGCAGATCACACGTTGCGCCCCTGAACTGGGGGCTATTGATATTTGGAGGAGAACCGTATGGCCCTGACGGCTTCGGTTAAAGAAGAACTCGCACAGTGTGAGGCTAGCCGTTCATCGGTGCGTAAAGCAGAAGTAGCCACGATCTTGCGATTTACCAACGGTTTACACCTGGTAGCGGGAAAAATAGTGGTGGAGTCCGAGGTTGATTTAGAGGCCACGGCTGAGAGGCTGCGTTACAACATCTCTGAGATGTATGGGCATGAGGCTTCTATCACTGCAGTGTCTGGCGGCGGTCTGCGCCGCGGTGGGCGTTTTGTAGTGCGCGTAGACCAGGGCGGCGAGGCCCTGGCACGCCAAACTGGTCTCTTGGACGGGCGGGGTCGTCCGGTCAGAGGCTTGCCGCCGGCTGTCGTCAACGGCTCTTTGGCTGACGCTGCAGCGGTCATGCGCGGCGCTTTCTTGGCTCATGGCTCCCTCACCGAACCCGGCCGTTCTTCGGCCTTAGAGTTTACTTGCCCGGGTGCTGAAGCTGCTCTTGCACTGGTCGGCGCCGCTCGCCGCCTTGACGTGATTGCTAAGGCTCGTGAGGTCCGCGGAGTGGACCGTGTGGTCGTCCGCGACGGTGAGACCATTAGCCTTCTGCTTGAACGCATGGGCGCTGTTGATGCGCTCGATAACTGGCGCGAGCGTCGAGCCCGGAAAGAAGTACGCGCTACTGCTAATCGCCTAGCTAACTTTGATGACGCAAACCTGCGCCGCAGTGCCCAGGCCGCTGTTGCCGCTGGCGCTCGGGTTGAACGTGCCCTCGAAATTCTGGGGGAAAAGGTACCTGAACACCTGCGCTACGCTGGCGAACTGCGGGTAGCCCACAAGCAGGCTTCGCTCGATGAACTCGGTAGGCTTGCTGACCCGCCGATGACCAAGGATGCTATTGCTGGTCGGATTCGCAGGCTTATCGCGATGGCAGATAAACGAGCCCAGGAGCAGGGTCTTCCCGGCACAGAGTCCATCATTCACGGTTATTAAGTAAACGTGCACGAGTTAAGTCGCCGGCGTTCTCCTGATGTGCAGAGCGCCGGCGTCTCTTGTGAGCAAAAATGGTGAGTCACCAGCCGACAGCTGACTTTAACGACCAGGCTTCATCCATGACCCTTGTGTGGCTTTATTTGGTTTTGTGAGGTTATATAAGTGCATTTTCGGCATTTTTCTCTTCAAGAACCCGTTTATGTGTGAAAATGATGCAATATTTGGCAAAATACCCCAAAATTCACCGGTAAAAACGACAGAAACACACCAAAACTCACATAAACAGGGTAGGATGTAAGAGAACCGGACGGGAGCTCAATAGCTGAGCTAAGCATGGTCAAGGCCATCACAGTTCGGCTGGGGGAGCCGCAAGGCAAACCCGTCCATGAATGTCACTTAACTGTATCTAGGAGTTTGATTTCAGTGACTGTACGCGTAGCAATTAACGGCTTCGGCCGCATCGGCCGCACCTTCTTCCGCGCAGCTCAGCAGCACGGCGAAGGTTTCGAGATTGTAGCAATCAACGACCTGACCGACGTTGCAAGCCTGGCTCACCTGCTCAAGTACGACTCAATCATGGGTCGCTTCGACGGTGAAATTGCTGTTTCAGAAAACGGCCTGACCGTCAACGGCAAGGAAATCAAGGTCCTCGCAGAGCGTAACCCCGCTGACCTCCCCTGGGCAGAGCTGGGCGTTGACGTCGTTCTCGAGTCCACCGGCTTCTTCACCGATGGTGAGAAGGCTAAGGCTCACATCGAAGCTGGCGCTAAGAAGGTTATCCTCTCAGCACCCGGTAAGAACATCGATGGAACCTTCGTCATGGGCGTCAACGACGACCAGTACGATTCAGCTTCAATGAACATCGTTTCAAACGCATCATGTACTACCAACTGCCTGGCACCCATGGCAAAGGTACTGAACGACAAGTTCGGTATCGAAAAGGGCCTGATGACCACCATCCACGCTTACACCGCTGACCAGCGCCTGCAGGATGCCCCTCACTCAGACCTTCGCCGCGCACGCGCAGCAGCTCTGAACATGGTTCCCACCTCAACCGGCGCAGCAGCAGCTGTTGGTCTGGTTCTGCCCGAGCTCAAGGGCAAGCTGGACGGCTTCGCTGTTCGCGTTCCCACCCCCACCGGCTCCATCACCGACCTCACCATCGAAACCTCACGCGAGGTTACCGTTGAAGAAGTCAACGCAGCCATGAAGGAAGCAGCCGAGGGTGCTTTCAAGGGCATCATCAAGTACAACGAAGAGCCCATCGTATCTAAGGATATCGAAGGTGAAGCTATCTCCACCGTATTCGATGCTCCCCTGACTAAGGTTATTGGTAACCAGGTCAAGGTTATTGCTTGGTACGACAACGAGTTCGGTTACGTTTCACGTCTCGTTATGTTCACCAACAAGGTTGTCGCAGCTCTCTAAGCTGTAAAAAACTAAATTGTCTTGAACATAAGACACTAGCTACGGGTTAGCGAACGGGCATACTGGTGATGTATGCGGTTCGCTAACCCGTGCTGTATCAGCCTACATATGGTAGGCATTACCCAAACTTTCCCTTAGAGGAGACAAAATATCATGGCTAAGACCCTTGAAGACCTGATTGCTGGCGGCGTTGCTGGCCGCCGCGTGCTCGTTCGTTCCGACCTCAATGTACCTTTGGCAGATGGCAAGGTGACCGATGACGGTCGCGTGCGCGCATCCCTGCCCGTACTCAAGAAGCTGACCGAGGCTGGCGCGCGCGTTATTGTAACCGCTCACCTGGGCCGCCCTAAGGGCAAGGTTGATCCTCAGTACTCCATCGCACCTGCTGCGCAGCGTCTTGCCGAACTGGCTGACTTCCCCGTAGCAATCGCCACCGACCTGGTGGGCGATGACGCCAAGGCTAAGGCTGAAGCTTTGGCTGACGGTGAGCTGCTGGTCGTTGAGAACGTACGTTTTGATGCTCGTGAAACCTCAAAGGATGAGGCTGAGCGCGCAGAGTTCGCAGCTGAGCTGGCTGCTCTGACCGGTGATAACGGCGCCTACGTCAACGACGCTTTCGGTGCTGTTCACCGCGCACATGCGTCTGTCTTTGATATTGCTAAGGTTCTGCCTGCCTACTTGGGCGACCTAGTGAAGACCGAAGTCGACGTCCTTGAGAAGACCCTCAACAACCCGGAGCGTCCTTTCGTGGTCATCATGGGCGGCGCTAAGGTCTCCGATAAGTTGGCTGTCATTGATAACCTCATCGGCAAGGCTGACTCAATCCTGATCGGTGGCGGCATGGGCTACACCTTCGCTGTTGCTCAGGGTTACAAGGTTGGCACCTCCATCCTCGAAATGGATCAGGTAGAAACCTGTAAGCGTTACCTGGCAGAAGCAGCAGAGAGGGGCACTGAGCTGGTCACCGCTCTGGACGTTGTCTGCGGCGATGATTTCTCGAATGACGCTAACTTCGAAATCCGTCCCATCGAAGATATGGAAGGCGGCGAGCTGGGCGAAAAGGCTGACGGCCTGGACATCGGACCCAAGACTCGTGAACTCTTCGCAGAAAAAATCGCCGGTGCTAAGACTATCTTCTGGAACGGTCCCGTAGGTGTTGCAGAGTTCCCCAACACTGCACACGGCACCAAGGCTGTAGCTGAAGCTATTGTTGCTAACAAGGACGCTTTCAGCATCATCGGTGGCGGCGACTCAGCAGCAGCAGTGCGCAACCTGGGCTACGCAGATGAGCAGTTCGGCCACATCTCCACCGGCGGCGGCGCTTCCCTGGAATACATTGAGGGTAAAACTCTTCCCGGTCTGGACGCCCTGGGCGCCTAAGGCCTGTCAACGGCGGGTTATCGAAAAATAGCCCGCCCTTGCCACACTTTCACCAAATTTTTCAAACTGTGTACCTTTGGTGCACTCATCCCAGACACAATGGGATAACCAGAAAGGACGAGCCTATGACTCGCAAACCGCTTATTGCCGGTAACTGGAAAATGAACATGGACCACACTGAGGGCGTTACTCTGCTGCAGAAGCTGGCATGGACCCTCGATGACACCAACTTTGACTATGACACTGTAGAAGTAGCTGTTTTCCCTCCCTTTACCGGCATCCGTTCGGTACAGAGCCTGGTAGACGGCGATAAGCTGAACATTGTCTACGGTGGACAGGATCTCTCAGACCAGGATTCCGGTGCCTACACCGGTGACATCTCCGGTGTCTTCCTCAACAAGCTGGGAGCTACCTACGTTCTGGTGGGTCACTCAGAGCGTCGCACCATTCACGGTGAAACTGACGCGGTTTGCGCCGCTAAGGTTCAGGCTGCTTACCGCAACGAGCTGGTACCCGTGCTCTGCGTAGGTGAAGGTTTGGACAAGCGTGAAGCTGGCGAGCACGTTGACTTCACCCTAGAACAGCTTCGCGGCTCCATCGAGGGGCTCACCGCTGAGCAGGCTGAAACCCTGGTTGTTGCTTACGAGCCCGTTTGGGCTATCGGCACGGGCAAGGTTGCTACCGCAGCTGATGCCCAGGAGATGAGCGCAGCAATCCGCGCCGAGCTGACCAAGCTCTATTCAGCAGAGATCGCTGATAAAGTACGCATCCTCTACGGCGGCTCAGTCAAGGCTGCTTCAGCTCCCGAAATTATGGGTGAGCAGGACGTTGACGGTGTGCTGGTGGGTGGCGCATCGCTTGATCCCACCGAATTCGCTAACATTGCACGTTTTAACGCGTAAGTAGCTCTGAGCGAGGACGCCGAACCGTGCCGTTTCTGCCCCCTGGGCAGCTGGCGCGGTTCGGCGTCCTCTCCGTGTTTCACTCAGACTTACCGCTAAGGGTGAACGCACCCTCTCGTGTAAAAGGTGCGTTTGGCGTAGTATGCGCGTATAGTTTTTGTGGATGCCAGTAATAGGCTCCAAGATTTTTTGAAGTGAAAGGTTCTGCGTGGAAACTCTTAAGATTACTCTGATGGTCGTTATCGCAATTCTGAGCGTTATGACCATCCTGCTGGTTCTGCTGAACCGCGGTAAGGGTGGCGGTCTTTCTGATATGTTCGGTGGCGGTATGACTACCTCCCTCAACTCTTCAGGTATGGCATCTAAGAACCTTATCCGCATGACGGTCACCATTATTCTGCTATGGGTTTTCGCCATCATCGGTTACGCTTTGGTGCTTCGTTTTGAAACCACCGCGCTACTATAAAACATGTGTTCTTTAAACATTTAGCCCCCGGTTCTCACAGGAGCCGGGGGCTAAATGTTTAAAGGTCTAAGACTAGATGGCGTCTTGGGTTACTAGAACCAAAGTCTCAAGCATGCCTCGAGCGCCTGCCGCCGGGGTTTCTTGCAGAATCTGTGCGGTAAGCTCAGTTTCAGCCAGCTGGCTAGCTTTCAGTAGACGGGCTGTCGCTTCGGCTTTGTCAGACCCCGCAATCAAGAACCAGATACGCTCTGAGAAGTTGATAACTGGCAGGGTGAGGGTCACCCTGGTGGGCGGGGGCTTGGGGGAATCCTGAATCGCAAGAGTTACCCGCTGAGCTTCCAGAATCTCGGTGCGGCCCGGGAAAAGAGACGCGATATGCCCATCAGGGCCCATGCCCAATAGGGTGAGACTGAAACGGGGGGACGCCTCGCCGTGCGGAGCAAACTGAGCTAACTCGTTAGCGTAGGCTTCTGCAGCTGCTTCAGCGGTCTCGAATACATCGCTGGCACCCATAATATGCAGGTTTTCTGCCGGTAGATTGAGTGCTCCTAGGAAAGCGTCTTTGGCCTGCTGCTCATTGCGATCTTCGTGACCGGTGGTAACGAAACGCTCATCTGACCACCAGAAGTGCACCTTTGACCAGTCAACGGTGCTACGCAGAGGGTTCTCGGCAATGTTAGCTAGTACAGCGATCCCCATGGTGCCCCCGGTGACCGAAAGGTGGGCTAGGCCCTGTTCTGCCACTGCGGTTGAAAGGACGTTAATGATGCGGCTGCCCCCGGCAAGAGCCAGTTGGCCTTTATCAGCATGGGGAACAAGAATGGGGTTAGGCATCAAAAACCTCCGTGTAATCAGCAGATTCTTCAGGTGTCTGTTGGTCATCGTGTTCAATGACCATTCTTTCGTTGTAGACACAGCTGCGTAGCACCTCACCATAGACCTCATCGGGGTCCAGACGTCGCAGCTCCTCAGCTAGGCAGTCCGCGAGGGAGCGTACCGGCAAGGAGATCTGCTGGTCAGGAGAGCCAGGGGAAGAGACGGTGGCAATTTTCTTGCCCGGACGGTGAATGGTCACCGTCCCATCTTCTCGCTCCAGCTCGACCCGGAAGAGTCCGCGGTCAACAGCTGTAGTCTTCAGGTGAACGTCCGCATCGAGGCGGCTACCTAACCAGCCTCCCAGCAGCACCACCGACGGTGATTTAGCTGAACCCCAGACGGTCACCTTTTTGACCGGTGAAGGCTGCAGCTGATCGAAAACAGCGGCAATCTGGATGCGCCAGAGCGTCAGTCTAATCCAGGCCAAGTCAGTATCACCATCGACATAACAACTTGACAGCGCTTCAAGCGCGCTTTCAGGGTCATAGGACCGGGCAGAGTCGGTAATGCGACGCTGAGCAATACGGCCAATGGAGTGTTCAGCGGGGTTCTGTGGGACCGAGTGGGGCCACCAGACCACGATGGGGGAGTCAGGTAGGAGCAAGCCCGAAATCAACGATTCGGTAGGTACAGATGCGCTACCGTAACCTCTCAGAATAACAAGTTCAGCGGCACCGGCATCGCCCCCCAAGTAAAGGCGGGCATCGAGGCGGTCCTCGTGTTCTTCTCCGTAACCCACGTGCACAATGATACGGCTGGGGTGTTCGTAGGAAGCCTTGAGAGCGGCTTCAACTGCTAGTTTAGAATGACCCTTATCGGCAAGGATAACCAGCGTGAGCACACGGCTGGTAGTGGTGGCTCCTTCCTCATTACGAAGGTCAGAGAGTTCCTTGGCGATTTGGCCAACTGTGGTGTCTTTAATGTTCTTAATCACGGGCGTCTCCAGGCGCGGTTATCACGTTTGAGCATTTCGTGGGCTGAAGTGGGGCCCCAGGAACCTGGAGCGTAGCCTTCGGGCTTAATCTTGTGTTCAGCCCAGTATTCCTCAAAGGGGTCCAAAATTTTCCAGGACAGCTCTACTTCTTCGTGGCGGGGGAAGAGCGGCGGCTCGCCTAGTAGGACATCCAAGATGAGGCGCTCGTAGGCTTCAGGGGACTCCTCGGTGAAGGAATGGCTGTAGCCAAAGTCCATATTGACATCGCGAATACCCATCTGAGTGCCGGGCACCTTGGATGAGAAGCGCAGAGTCATGCCTTCATCGGGCTGAACCCTAATGACGATGGCGTTCTGCCCTGAATCATCAGAGGCACCGCCAAAGAGCAGGTTGGGTGACTTCTTGAAGACTACCGCGATTTCGGTCACGCGGCGCCCCAGACGCTTACCGGCGCGTAAATAGAAGGGCACACCGTTCCAACGGCGGGTTTTAATATTGAGCTTGAGAGCAGCAAAAGTTTCGGTACGGGAATCTGCGGGGATATCGTTCTCTTCAAAGAAGCTGTTAACTTCTTCGCCGCCCTGGTTACCCCCTTCATACTGACCGATAGCGAAAGCACTGGCGATATCAGCTGGCACTTCGACTGCTTCAAGTACTTTAGCTTTTTCGGCGCGCAGGTGCTCAGCGTTAAAGCTAATGGGCTCTTCCATCGCGGTGAGAGCCAACAACTGGAGTAAGTGGTTCTGAATAATATCGCGTGCTGCGCCAACACCGTCGTAGTACCCGGCTCGGGTACCAATACCGATATCCTCGGCCATGGTGATTTGAACGTGGTCCACGTTGTTGGCATTCCAGACCGGTTCGAACATTTGATTAGCAAAGCGCATGGCAAGAATGTTCTGCACGGTTTCTTTGCCCAAGTAGTGATCGATTCGGAAGACTGAATCGGCGGGAAAGACCCGCTCCACAATCGCATTCAGCTCACGGGCAGATTCCAAGTTATGGCCGAAGGGTTTTTCAATGACCACCCGGCGCCAGCCTTCGTGCTGGTTGTGGTTGGCTAAATCGTGGTCGGCAAGTTTCTGCAGAACCTGGTCAAAATCCTTAGGGGGGATAGAGAGATAGAAAGCATGGTTACCTCGGGTGCCTCGTGTTTCATCGAGCTGGCTCAGGGTCCCCTTAAGCTTCTCGAATGACTCATTGGAGTCAAAAGTTCCGGTAACAAAGCGAATCCCTGCGGAAAACTGAGTCCAGACGTCCTCACGGAAGGGGGTACGGGCGTGAGCTTCGACGTGCGTCCGTACCTCTGCGCGGAAATCGTCATGGCTCCATTCGCGCCGACCGAAGCCCACCAGAGCAAAGCTGGGCGGGAGGAGCCCACGGTTGACCAGGTCATAGACAGCTGGTAGGAGCTTCTTGCGTGCCAAATCGCCGGTGACGCCGAAGAAGACCAGAGAGCTGGGGCCTGCAATGCGGGTAAGCCTGCGATCACGTGGATCGCGCAGCGGGTTTGATTCGAAGGTTTGTGACACCGTCGTGAATCCTTTGGTTTGTTATTGATGAAGGCGGCGGCAGGGGAACCTACCGCCGCCTCAGGCCACCAGGGTAAGTGACCATTTTGCCGTTAGTTCTTGAGGGCACCTTCAACGGTTGCCAGAAGCTCCTGCCAAGAAACCTCGAACTTTTCTACACCTTCAGCTTCCAGCTTCTCTACAACGTCGTTGTAAGAGATGCCTAGGGCTTCAAGCGCGTTGAGGATCTCATTGGATTCTTCGTAGGTGCCTTTGATGGCATCGCCGGTGATTTCTGCATGGTCGAAGGTCGCATTGAGGGTCGCTTCGGGCATAGTGTTGACGGTACCGGGGGCAGCGATTTCGGTGACGTAGAGGGTATCAGGGTAAGCGGGGTTCTTGACGCCGGTTGATGCCCAGAGGGGACGCTGGCGGTTGGCACCCGCAGCTTCAAGACGGGCCCAACGCTCAGATTCGAAAGCCTGCTCGTAGACCTCAAAGGCCAGTCGGGCGTTAGCTACGCCGGCTTTACCCTTGAGTGCCAGCGCTTCCTCAGTGCCGATGGCATCCAGACGGCTGTCAACTTCAGCGTCTACACGGGAAACGAAGAAGGAGGCTACGGAGTGAATCTTTGAAAGGTCCTTGCCCTGAGCCAGCGCTTCTTCAAGACCGAGCATGTAGGCGTTGATAACGGCGCGGTAGCGCTCCAGTGAGAAGATGAGGGTGACGTTGACGGAAATACCCTCAGCCAGAGCCTGAGCGATTGGTTCAAGGCCCTCAAGGGTGGCGGGAATCTTAATCATGACGTTTTCGCGGTCAACGATTGAGTGGAGCTCCTTAGCCTGAGCAAGGGTCTCTTCAGCATTGCGGGCTAGTAGGGGGCTGACTTCAATGGAGACGCGGCCGTCAAAGCCTTGGCTAGCGTTGTAGATGGGGGCGAAGACATCGCAGGCGTCACGGACGTCGTCGATCATGGCAGCGAAACCTGCGTTTTCAGCGGTTTCACCGGCTGCTGCTAGCTGCTTCATCTGTTCAGCGTAAGCGGCACCATTGGAGAGTGCGGAGGCAAAGATGCTGGGGTTGGTGGTGACGCCAACAACATTCTTGGTGTCAATGAGTTCCTGGAGGTTGCCACTGGTGAGGCGCTCGCGCGAGAGGTCATCGAGCCAGATGGAAACGCCGGCGTCAGAAAGCTTCTGGGTAGGGGTTGTCATTCTTTCCCTTTCAATAGGGCCACCGAACACGGTGCTACGGTGGCAAAAGTTCTGGTGAAGACCGTGTCTGCTACCGGGCTTCCAGTAGCAGACACAGCTAGGTTTTAGCGGGTAGCTTCGATAGATTCCTGAGCAGCATGAGCTACAGCTTCAGCAGTAATGCCAAACTGCTGGTAAAGCTCTTCAGCCGATGCAGAAGCGCCGTAGTGTTCTAGTGAAACAGCGCGGCCGGCATCACCCAGCAGATCGTTCCATGTCATGCGTAGACCGGCTTCTACGGTAACGCGTGCCTTGATAGCTGAAGGGATCACGGATTCACGGTATTTAGCGCTTTCAGCGGCAAACCACTCGCGAGAGGGCATGGATACCACGCGAGCAGCGATACCCTGCTCAGCCAGCTTGGCGCGGCCATCCAATGCAATTTCTACCTCTGAGCCGGTGGCGATGATGATGACATCGGGAGTGCCTTCGGTGTCAGCCAGCACGTAACCACCGCGGGCGGCGCCCTCGGCTGAAGCGAATTTCTCGCCGTCTGCATCGGGGTGCAGATCCTCACGCGTAATGGTGGTTAGGTTCTGGCGTGAGAGCACCAGGCCGGCGGGGTGATCCTTGATTTCCAGAATCTTGCGCCAGGCAACAGCGGTTTCGTTGGCGTCAGCAGGTCGCACGACGTCCAGGCCGGGGATAGCGCGCATAGCGGTGAGGTGCTCTACAGGCTGGTGGGTGGGGCCGTCTTCGCCCAGACCGATGGAGTCATGGGTCCAGACAAAGATGTTGGGCACCCCCATGAGCGCTGCCAGGCGGACGGCGGGGCGCTGGTAGTCGGTGAAGACAAAGAAGGTGCCTGAGAAGGGGCGGGTGGGCGATGAGAGCGCGATGCCGTTGGTAATGGCTGCTGCTGCATGCTCACGGATGCCGAAGTGCAGTACACGACCGTAGGGGTGAGCCGTCCAGGTCTTGGTGGTACGTGATTCGGGGTTGAAGGACTTCTCGGTATCGATGGTGGTGTTATTTGAACCGGCCAGGTCAGCTGAGCCGCCCCAGAGCTCGGGGAAAGTCGATGCAATCGCATTGATGACCTTACCGGAGGCCGCACGGGTAGCAAGGGAAGTGCCAGCTTCGAAGGTGGGGAAGGCATCTGCATAGTTTTCGGGGAGTTCACCAGCTTCAAGGCGGTCAAAGAGCTGGGCTGCGTCAGGGTTAGCAGCTCTCCAGGTCTTCAGTGAAGCTTCCCATTTTTTACGCTCTGCTGCCCCGCGTTCAACCAGAGCGCGGGTGTGTTCAAGAACTTCAGGTTCAACTACAAAGTGAGCTTCGGGATCGAAGCCCAGAATTTCCTTGGTGGCTGCAACTTCATCGGCACCCAGCTTGGAGCCGTGAATGCCACCGGTGTTTTGCTTGGTGGGGGCGGGGTAGCCAATGATGGTGCGCAGCTCAATGAAAGAGGGTTTATCGGTGACCTTGGTGGCGGCAACGATAGCGTCGTAGAGAGCCTCAAGGTCTTCCTTGTACTCACCGCTGACGGTCCAGTCCACCTTGGTGACATCCCAGCCGTAAGCTTCGTAGCGGGCTGCGACGTCCTCGGTGAAGGCAACATCGGTGTTGTCTTCAATCGAGATATGGTTACGGTCAAAAATGACAACCAGGTTGCCCAACTGCTGGTGCCCTGCGAGGGCAGAGGCTTCAGCGGTCACGCCCTCCTGAATGTCACCTTCAGAAGCAATGGCAAAAATGGTGTGGTCAAAGGGAGAAGTGCCAGCAGGTGCCTGGGGGTCAAACAGACCGCGCATGCGACGCTGGGCGTAAGCAAAACCGACTGCGGACGCTAGGCCCTGGCCGAGAGGTCCAGTGGTGATTTCAACGCCCTTAGTGTGGCCGTACTCGGGATGCCCTGCGGTCAAAGCGCGTGCGGTGCGAAGACTCTTGAGGTCCTCAAGCTCCAGGCCGAAACCGCCCAAGAAAAGCTGGTTGTAGAGCGTTAAAGATGTATGTCCAGGTGAGAGGATAAAGCGGTCACGGCCGGCCCAGCGATCATCGGTGGGATCGTGGCGCATGATTTTCTGGAAGAGCATGTAGGCCACAGGTGCTAGGCTCATAGCAGTGCCGGGGTGGCCCGAGCCAACCTTCTCGACGGCATCGGCTGCTAGTACGCGCGCAGTATCAACTGCCCGCTGATCTTTTTCGGTCCACTCAAGCTTCTGATTAAGGTTGGGCACGAGTAATCCTCTCTGCTCTGGCATCCTGCCAGAAATATGCGGATAGTTCTTTGGACACTGAGAACACAGGGAGGCAGAAGTTTGCCGAGGTGAAACCTGTGGAAAGTGACCCAGTTCTTAACAATAGTTCACCATGGCAAGCGGTGCTCGGTTTTGTCTGATAGCTGAGAGATATGGGTAATGAGAAGAATCGGTATTAGGTCTCAAAGGTAAGTCGTTATACGATATAAGTTGACCGAAAGTCCCCTTGTGCGCCCAATTATTGCACTGGCAAAGGGTGAGCGTGATGACCGCCACACTTGTAATCTCACCGGTTGATACGGGAAATTCTTGCTCAGCATTTCAACCAGTCAGCCAACGCTCCACAACTCTTGTCACAGCATCATTTAGCGCCTGGGGTACCGCACACCATCTGTAAGGGAACCTGCATACGTGAAGGGCCATGGCATGAAGAGCGTGATTGATCGCCAAGAACATCGCGGGCTGTTGCCTGAATCGACGGGAGCTGCAGGCAAAATTTCCCTGCGACGTAAAATCAGGGCTTATATCCATCTGACGAAACCTCAAATTATTGAGCTTCTGCTAGTGACGACTGCGCCCACCATGATTTTTGCTGCCGGTGGGTTCCCCAACTTCTGGCTGGTGCTCAACACCATGATTGGTGGTTCGCTCGCAGCTGGCGCTTCGTGTGCCTTTAACTGCTACATCGACCGCGAAGCTGACCGCAAAATGAAGCGCACCGAGAAGCGCCCCTTGGTGACCGGTGAACTGACGGACCGCGAGGCCCTTGTCTTTTCGTGGATTCTATCGCTGGTCTCCATCGTTTACCTTTACTTCCTCGTTAACCCCCTAGCGGCGGGGCTGGGTGTCGTTGCAATCTTCCTTTATGTTGTCTTCTACTCGCTGTGGCTCAAAAAGCGTACCAAGCAGAACATTGTCTGGGGAGGCTTGGCTGGCTGTATGCCGGTCTTTATCGCCTGGGCTGCCGTCGAGAACACCATCTCCTGGGCTGCTGTTGTGCTCTTTATGGTGATTTTCCTATGGACCCCTCCTCACTACTGGCCGCTGTCGATGAAGTATGCAGAGGACTACCGTGCTGCAGGCATCCCCATGCTGGGTGCTACTGACTCTGCCAAGAGCGTCTCGGTGCAGGTAGTTCTCTACGGCTGGGCAATGGTGGCCTGCTCTCTGCTTCTCATCCCACTCGGTGGTGCTGGTTGGGTATACACTCTCACTGCTTGTGCAAGTGGCGCCTGGTTCCTTTATCACTGCCATAAGTTGCACCGCCTTGCTCTTGCCCAGAAGGCAACCAGCCGCACAGCTATGGTGGTTTTCCACGGCTCAATTACCTATCTCACCGTTCTGTTCATCGCTCTTGCGGTTGATCCCTTTGTCGGCTCAGCAGTGTTGGCACCCATCTTTTAGATCTTCATATGTAAAAAGCCCTCGGCTTCCTTTGATGGGAAACCGAGGGCTTTTTCTGTGCGGGTTTTGCAGCTTTAGTGCTGGATACGTTGCAGGGCAAGCTCTCGCTGCTTGGGGTTAGTGAGTGTGAGCTGCCGTTCGATTAGTGAGCCGGCAGCCAGGGTGAAGATACCTGAACCGAGCAGGTGCAGTTCCACCAGCCAAATAGGCAGACCGTTGAAGTACTGCGTATACCCGACGATTGCCTGGTAGGCCAAGACCACCAGGACGAAGAGCAGGGACCTCAACAAGATTTTAGGCAGAGCATATCGTTTGACGGTTACGAAAACAGCAAGGACGCTGGCGCAGTAGATCCACACCGTCATGCCGTGGGTGCGGGTGATCAGAACAGGGTCAAAAGCATGACGGTGGGTGTTGGCATCGCCCGCATGGGGGCCGGTGCCGGTGGTGACGGTGCCCATGAAGATGAGGATAAAGACCAGGATGACACCCAGCCAGCCCAGAGCGCGCAGGAGCGAGGTACCTGCCGGCAGATCAGCTGAGGTGAGCTCCTCTGCCCTGTAGGTGCCACTGAAGTAGCGGTAGACGCGGTTCACATAGATAGCTGCGATAGCGATCATGAGGGCAGAGAGCATGTAGTGCGCGGTAATCATCCAGGGGTTGAGCTTGAGCCAGACTGATATGCCACCTACAACTGCCTGGAGTGGGATGCCCCAGAGCAAGAGGAGAGCCAGGTTGTAGAGATCAGAGTAACGGTTTTCATGAGCTCGTAGGCCTGTAAAAAGTGTGCGGATGAAGGCACTGGGCTTCATCCGTTGCGGAAAGACGATTCGGAGAATTGAGAGGAAGGCAAGGATGGTGACGGCCATCAGTACAAAGGTCAGCAGACGGTTGCCGAATTCAACCAAACCGTGCACGCCCATCTCGGGGGTGGTAGTCCATGACCCGTCAGAGGTACAACGCGGCCAGGCATCGCAGCCCAGCCCAGAGCCGGTGAGGCGCACAATACCACCGGAGACAATGAGGAAGATATTTGCAATGGCTACGGCCCAGGCCATTTTTTTGACCCAGGAGGTGTAACGATGGGGTACCAGTTTCTCGCCGAAAGTAGGGCGGGTGTCGGGTTCTACCCCGGTGGTGTTAGTCATGAACGTGCGACCTTCACAGTTGTTAGGCGGACCATTTGAAGAAGCGAACGCACAGAGCGCTAAAGACTAGCGCGCTGAGCAGAAGAATGAGGTGGGGGATGAGAAAAAAATCTTGGTAAATGTAGTCCCCGCGGAGGGCGTTACCCAGAGCGGCTGATGGCAGTGCATCTACGAGCGGTGCAATGGCGGCAGGATATCGGTCGGTCGGCAGGAGGATGCCACCGAGTGCCGCCAGAAGAACCCATGCCATATTGACGATGGCCAGGGTGGCTTCAGCCCTTACTGTTCCGGCAATGAACAGCCCCAATGAGGTGAAGCAGGCTGCCCCTAACAAAAGCGTAGGTAAAGAGAGCAGGACTCCGGGCACAGTGGCTGTCCACCCCAAAAGCTGGCCCAGTGCTCCAATCACAAAATACTGAAGCGCCAGCATGGTCAACACCGCACAAACTTTGCCGAGAATCAGGCCGCTTTTGCCGAGGGGGGTGGTAGAGATGAACCGGAGGACGCCATAGCGCCGGTCAAAACCGGTGGCGATCCCCTGACCTGATAGGGCAGTTGAGAGGACGCACAAAGCGAGGACGCCGGGGACGGCTACGTCAATGCGGGAGATACCGTAACGCTCTGCCCAGGGGTCCAGGAAAGCAGTGTAATTGAGCGCCAAGAGGCCCATGATAGGGAAGGCGAGGTTGACCATGAGCTGCTCGCCGTTTTTGAGCATAGCGAGGGTCTCGTAGAGGCCTTGAGCCAGCACGCGGGTGACGGGTGAGGCGGCATTGTGAGTTCGGGTCTGTGTCATCGGATCTCGTTACCGGATAGTTCGAGGAAGATATCTTCAAGGGTGCGCGGTGCCAGCGTGAATTCAGTGGGGATTGCCCCGAGTTTCTGCCAGTAGTTGGTGAGAGCCACCAAATGGTGAGGCTTGATATCCCCGCTGATCTCGTAGCGGCCCGCTGCTTTTTCAAGCAGGACCAGGCCATCACTTTGGGCCTGGGGGAGGAAGTCCACCAACTGAAGATCTGTTCCACCGGTAAAGGTTAGGGTTTGTTGATTCTTCCCGCCGGCGGCAAGCACCTCTGCCATGCTCCCTGACAGAACCACCGTGCCTCGCTTAATCATAAAAACCCGGTCCGCAATTCTTTGGGCATCATCGAGCAGGTGGGTGGTAAGTACAATCGCAACCCCTGCGTCCCGTAGCTCACTGATGATATCAAAAACGACGGAACGCGACTGAGGATCAAGCCCCGCGGTGGGCTCATCGAGAAAAAGAAGTTCTGGTTGACCGATGATGGCAGCAGCAAGTGCTACTCGCTGTTTCTGGCCGCCCGAAAGCCGGCGTACCGTAGTTCCGTTGAAGGTGTCAATGCCCAGTCTCTTTACGAGGGCATCGAGATCAAGAGGCTGGGCGTACATGCGAGCGATGTGGCGCAGTAAGGGTATGGGGCGCATGTGCTGAGGTAGGCCGCCGTCCTGCAACATAATCCCAACGCGTGAGCGTAGTTCTGGCGACGCACCCCAAGGTGAGCTGCCGAGAAGTTCTACACTGCCACCATCGGGTTTGAGTAGACCCTGGGCGCAGGCTAGGGTGGTGGTTTTCCCAGCACCGTTGGCCCCCAGTAGAACAGTGACTTCGCCGCGGTTAATGGTGAGATTTACTCCGTCAACGGCTCTGTGCAAGCCATCTTCAGTAAGACGGTGCGGGTTTTTAGCGGCAAATTCTTTGGAGGGCTTGAACTCCTTCACCAGAGAATTAATCAGCAAGGCAGGGCCGGGCGCACTGGCGCGCGCAGAATTCTGATGAGATAGTACCGGGATAGTCACCAGACCATTCTAGTCTTTTCTGCTCGTCCTTGCTGTCAGATGACGGAGGGAAGGGGTATAGGTTTTAAACCCTCTTTCTCCAGGATAATTATGAGTAATTCATAAAATGTGACTGGAAAGACCTTAGAAATAGGTACACCTAACTAGACCGCACAGGGGGAATTAGGACATACTTTACTTGTGTATTCCGCAGATAAAGCTCGCAAGCAGACAGTAACAGCAGCGCGCCCTGCAGAAACAGAGGAAAGAACACGAGACCGTGTTCTACAAGGAGTTCTCACCCACGGTCCTGTTTCTGCAGCCAACCTGGGTGAACTCCTGAACCTGACCCCGGCAGCGGTCAGGCGGCACCTCGACGCTCTTGAAAAAGACCGCCTCATTGAGGTCGCCACCCACCGGCAGCCAGGTGCAGGTGCCGGACGTCCAGCTCGACGCTACGTCATCGCCCCCAGAGGGCACTCAGAGCTGGGCAACGACTACCTTGATATAGCCCGCTCAGCTCTCACTATGTTGCAAGAGGCGGTAGGGGACGACGCTCTTCGGTCCTTCGCCACTGCGCGGGCAGCAGAAATGGAAGCCCGCTACCGCCCCATCGTTGAGGCGGCTGGCTCAGAGATTGCCGACCGCGCCAGGGCTCTAGCAGAAGCCATGACCCGCGACGGATTCGTGGCCAGCGCTAATGTGATGAGCCCTCCAACCTCTGCGGCTGCCCGCCTCCCTGAGCACCTACTGGCCAGTATTCAGCTTTGCCAAGGTCACTGCCCTGTGCGGGATCTAGCTCAGGACTTCACAGTCTTCTGCGATCAGGAAACACAGATTATCGCTGATCTGTTAGGGGTGGATGTACGCAGACTATCCACCATGGCTCAGGGCGCCCACGTCTGCACCACCCACATCCCCCTGGGCAGGGTGGAGCTACCAGAACCAAGCGTCCTACCAACACCAAAGACACAGGACCAGACGGGCACCTAAGCCAGCACCACAGACTTCCGCCCACTGGCCGGGTATACCGGCCGGAGGACGATAGACACCTTTCACGCATACCTCGTGAAAGCAAACCCACCAAGAAAGGCCGTAATGACTAATCAGGTTGAGCAGAACGCCAACAACACCGTCATTTCCGAAATTCTGGAGGCAAACCCCGAGCTCGAAGGCATCGGTACCTACGAGTACGGCTGGTTTGACTCCGATGAGGCAGGCCAGTCCGCGAAGCGCGGTCTGGATGAGGACGTCGTGCGCGACATCTCTGCCAAGAAGAGCGAGCCCCAGTGGATGCTGGACCTTCGCCTCAAGGCGCTGAAGTTCTTCGACCGCAAGCCCATGCCCACCTGGGGTGCTGACCTCTCGGGTATCGACTTCGATAACATCAAGTACTTCGTGCGTTCAACCGAGGGTCAGGCTAAGACATGGGATGACCTGCCCGAGGATATCCGCACTACCTACGAGAAGCTGGGTATTCCAGAAGCGGAACGCGAGCGCCTGGTCGCAGGTGTTGCTGCCCAGTACGAGTCTGAGGTTGTCTACCACCAGATCCGCGAAGACCTCGAAGCTCAGGGCGTGATCTTCCTAGACACCGACACCGCCCTTAAAGAGCACCCGGAGTTCTTCGAAGAGTACTTTGGCTCCGTGATTCCCGCCGGCGATAACAAGTTTGCTGCGCTGAACACCGCTGTATGGTCAGGTGGCTCCTTCGTTTACGTCCCCCCGGGCGTCCACGTTGATATTCCCTTGCAGGCTTACTTCCGCATTAATACCGAGAACATGGGCCAGTTTGAGCGTACCCTCATCATTGCTGATGAAGGCTCTTACGTTCACTACATTGAAGGCTGCACCGCCCCCATCTACTCATCGGACTCCCTGCACTCAGCAGTTGTTGAAATCGTAGTCAAGAAGAACGCCCGCGTTCGCTACACCACGATCCAGAACTGGTCCAACAACGTCTACAACCTGGTCACCAAGCGCACCATCGTGCACGAAGGTGGCACCATGGAATGGGTCGATGGGAACATCGGCTCTAAGGTTACCCAGAAGTACCCCGCTGTCTACATGGTCGGTGAGCACGCTAAGGGTGAGACCCTCTCCATCGCTTTCGCAGGTGAAGGTCAGCACCAGGACACCGGCTCAAAGATGGTTCACATTGCCCCGAACACCTCCTCGACCATTGTGTCTAAGTCGGTGGCACGTAACGGTGGACGCAGCGCCTACCGCGGTCTGGTCCAGGTGCGCGAAGGCGCCCACCACGCCAAGAGCTCAGTCGTTTGTGACGCCCTGTTGGTAGACACCATCTCGCGCTCAGATACCTACCCCTATGTAGATATCCGTGAAGACGATGTCACCATGGGTCACGAGGCAACCGTTTCACGCGTGTCAGAAGAGCAGCTCTTCTACCTTCAGCAGCGCGGTCTGCCTGAGGACGAGGCGATGGCTATGATTGTGCGCGGTTTTGTGGAGCCCATCGCGCGTGAACTGCCCATGGAATACGCACTTGAACTGAACCGCCTGATTGAACTCCAGATGGAAGGATCCGTAGGCTAAATGATGGCTAACGAAGAAAACCAGGGGCACAACAACCCCGCGATTCCCGGTATGGATGTTGAAGGCGAGAAGCTCGCTTCAGAGCTCACCGCTGATGACACCATCCGCGTCTCAAAGCACAACACCGACAAGGCTGAGATTGACGGCTCACGCGCTGAGCGCAAGACCTCATACAAGGTTGAAGATTTCGCGCCGCTGACCGGCCGTGAAGAAGATTGGCGCTTTACCCCGCTTAAGCGTCTTGCTGGTTTGCACACTGACGCTCTGACCGGAACCGCCCCCGTCATCGAGGTTGAAGCCCCCGCCGGTGTAACCGTGGAAACTGTTGGTCGTGAGGATTCACGTATCGGCTCAGCCGGTATTCCCGAGGACCGTGTAGCAGCTAACGCGTGGAGCAACTTCTCCGAGGCTACCGTCATTACGGTACCTGCTGAAGCTGAGCTTGAAAGTCACATTGAGGTTGCTATCAAGGGCACCGAAATGGCACCAGCTGCCCAGCACATCCTGGTAGAAACCAAGCCTTTCTCGAAGGCTGTGGTCGTACTGCGCCACACCGGTTCAGCCGTGGTGTCCCAGAATGTTGAATTCAAGGTAGGTGACTCATCATCGCTGACCGTCATCACCCTGCAGCAGTGGGAGGATGACGCCGTCCATGCGTCCGCTCAATACGCTGCTTTGGGCCGTGATGCCAAGTTCAAGCACGTGAACATCTCTCTGGGAGGCAAGACCGTGCGCGTCACCCCCTCCACACGTTTCAGCGCGCCCGGTGCCGAAACTGAGATGTACGGCCTCTACTTCGTAGACGCCGGCCAGCACATTGAAAACCGTCTCTTTGTGGCGCACACCGTGCCCAACTGCAAGTCCCGCGTGACCTACAAGGGTGCTCTGCAGGGTCGAGGTGCCCACGCTGTATGGGTTGGCGATGTTCTGATTGGTAAGGAAGCTGAAGGCACCGACACCTACGAACTTAACCGCAACCTCATTCTTGAGGACGGCCCCCGTGCGGACTCCGTGCCCAACCTGGAAATCGAAACCGGCCTGATCGCTGGAGCCGGTCACGCTTCAACCACCGGGCAGCTTGATGAGGACCACCTGTGGTACCTGCAGGCACGCGGTATCCCAGCTGAAGAAGCTCGCCGCCTGGTGGTCCGCGGTTTCCTCAACGAAATCATCCAGCAGATTCGCATCGATTCGCTCGAAGAGCAGCTCATGGACGCTCTTGAAGCCGAACTCTCCATCAGCAACAACTAAACTTTTACCCTCTCTAGGAGAACCAACATGGCAACCCTTGAAATCAAGGACCTGCACGTATCCGTCATCCTCGATGATGAAAACACCAAGCCCATCCTCAAGGGCGTGAACCTTACCATCAACTCCGGTGAAATTCACGCCGTTATGGGCCCCAACGGCTCCGGCAAATCAACGCTTGCTGCGACCATCGCCGGTCACCCCAAGTACCAGGTAGACTCCGGTGAAATCCTGCTGGACGGCGTAGACGTCACCGAAATGTCAGTGGACGAGCGTGCCCGCGCCGGCCTCTTCCTGGCCATGCAGTACCCCGTGGAAATCCCCGGCGTCACCATGTCTAACTTCCTGCGTTCAGCAAAGACCGCTGTGGCCGGCGAAGCCCCCGCACTGCGCACCTGGACCAAGGACGTTAAGGGCGCTATGGAAAACCTTTCCATTGATCCCGCCTTCATCGCCCGCAATGTTAACGAAGGTTTCTCTGGCGGCGAGAAGAAGCGCCACGAAATCCTGCAGCTTGAACTGCTCAAGCCCAAGTTCGGCATCCTCGATGAGACTGACTCCGGTCTGGACGTTGACGCGCTCAAGGTTGTTTCTGAAGGCGTGAACCGCGCTCATCAGGCTAACGACATGGGTGTTATGCTGATTACCCACTACACCCGCATTCTGCGCTACATCAAGCCTGACTTCGTGCACGTTTTCGTTGACGGCAAGATGGTTGAGCAGGGTGGCCCCGAGCTCGCTGACCGCCTTGAAGAAGAAGGCTACGAGCGTTACATCGGTAAGAAGTAACCACTGCTTTTAGGAAGGGACCGCTCATGAGCGAAACCCCAGCTGGTCGCCCCAGCCAAGAGGAAATCGAGGACGCCCTCAGTAACGTCATCGATCCCGAACTCGGTGTGAACATCGTTGATCTGGGCCTGCTCTACGGCATGCGCTGGAACGACGAAGGCGCACTGGTGCTCGATATGACCCTTACGACCGCCGCCTGCCCCCTGCAGGATGTCATCGAGGAACAGATTCAGCAGAATCTGGAAACCATGATTGATGAATGGCACGTCAACTGGGTGTGGATGCCCCCGTGGGGCCCCGAACGAATCACTGATGACGGCCGTGATCAGATGCGCGCCCTCGGGTTCAACATCTAAACCCACAATTCTAAATTAGCCCGGAACCGATAACACCAGTTCCGGGCTAATTTTTTGTTGAAAAATTAAATAACGATTATTTGAAACCTATCCCTAAAATTAATGGAACTTTAAAAATTTGAACAGTTTTACAATTCTCAATTAAATTCTATTTCTGGTTGAGGTTTTATAGGGGCTGTATGCGCAGAGTCTGCACTAGTGGTCATAAGGAATAATGGTATTAGGAGTGTAGATTTCACCTACAATATAGGTGAATTTATTGGCCGCGAATGCACGCTAACTGAGCCAATAAAACACTATGACTAGGAATCTAACGAAAGATCAACATATCCCCCTTAAAGCAGGGATAGACCCTGATTGTTCACTTTTAAAGGTGCTCTGCTCTCTCAAGTAGCGCAGCTACCCCCACCATGGTGGTCATCCCAGCGGGTTCTTAACTGGCTGGATTAACGGCTGAAGAACACGCTGAATGGAACGTGCCTGAAGCGCGCCGTGACTTTGAAACCCCTCAGCGCCAAGTCACCATTGACCAGCAGTTTGCGATGTCCCAGACCGTAGTGGCCGTGAACCGGTTCCAGGCCTGTGTGGATCATACCGGATACTAGGTGCGCGGTGGCGCCTGGAACTACCCAACCCTAGAATCTGCGTCTGGACTACCGCAGTGCTTACTACTCTTCAGATACTGTGACCAATATGTTCGGCTTCCGCGTACTGAGTGAGCTGAACTAAAACTAAGCGAAGGTTAACCTTAAGTATTGAGAGCGACTCTTCTGGTGTCTAGCCTGCTTTGTTTGCAGGCTAAAACCAGGAGGGTCGCTTTTCTTTACGGCGTGATTGCGAAGGGGTCGTGTGAGGGATCTGGTGCTACGGTGAGTTCTGCTCGATCCAGTATTTCTTGCAATACCACGTGACCTTCGAAGTGACCGATGAGAGCCGCTGTCATGTCGATACCGGCTGAAATTCCAGAGGATGTTCAGCGGCTACGGTCCTGTACCCATCTGGCTGAAGGCTGCCACGAAACGTCAGGACCAAAACCTGTGACCCAGTGGTAGGCCCGTTTGTTGGTGGTTGCCCTGTACCCCGAGAGCAGGCCGGCCTGTGCTAGCAAAGCTGCGCCGGTGCAGACCGAAACAACTGTGGCGCTATTTTTGCCAAGAAGGTGTAGCCGCCCAATAAAATCTTGATCATTCACCAGGGCACGGGTTCCTTTACCTCCAGGTACGAGGAGCAGATCGGCGCTCTCTAGGTCTGCCAACGAACGAGGGGCTATGACCTCAATACCTTGAGAACTGCTTACTTTTCCGGGGGAGGGTGCATAGAACTCAAGGTGGTAATGAGGTACAAACTGCAACAGCTCAACCGGCCCAAAAACGTACAGAAGCTCAAAGCCATCGAAGAGGATAACTGCGATTTCCTTTTCATCTGACATATCAGCGCCACTGCTAACCAGCATTAAAGCCCCCGTTTGTTTGCAGCAGTTGGCCATTGACCCAAGACCCCTTTTCTGAGCAAAGGAAGCCCACAAGATGAGCGACGTCCTCGGTTGTGCCCAATCTTCCCGCTGGAGTCATCGCTGTCAACTGCTGCTCGAGCTCACCGGTCATCCAGCCCGTATTCACAGGGCCAGGGTTAAGCACATTGCACCTGAAACCCCGGCTACCGAGTTCAACGCCACTAGCAATCACCAAGCGGTCCAGCGCTCCCTTGGACGCGCCGTAGGGTAGATTATGGGCAGTATGGTCACTGGTCAGGGCAATAACAGACTTGATGCATTCGGGGTCGGGATTGGAGAGCTCGGCATATCTTTTGATCATCAGCCACGGCGCCCTAGCATTGACCGCAAAATGCTGGTCCCAGGCCTCCAGGCTGGTGGTGAGGACGTCACTATCGACCGATTCGCAGTGGGACATTACCATTGCCCTTACATCCCCGTCAGAAAATGCTCTATCGACCAATTCAGTAGCTGAGTGCGGCTCGGCTAAATCAACTTCCACACAGTGAATCGAACGGCCCAGTTGCTCGCCTATAGCCTTCAAAACGTCAAAGTCGGTGGGGGAGCGGTCGAGGCCCAACCGTTCATCGTAGGCTGACCAATAGCTGATGACTAGGTCATAGCCAGCACTCATCAGTTCTTGAGCGATTGCAAAACCGATACCCTTCTTTCTGCCAACTCCTGTGATAATCGCTAGTTTTTCTGACATCTTTTGTCTTTCTCTTGGCCTGGTCTCTTGAACGAGCTAAGTGATGGTGGGGCAAAATAAACCCGCGAGTCTATGAGCTATGAGCGGCGCTTAGTCGCCGGTTTCTCCGTCGATATTTTCTCGCAGAAGGTCGGCGTGCCCCAGATGACGGCCCCATTCCTCGATGAGATGTAGAGCCACCCAGCGGTAGGAAAAGTGGTTGCCTTCCCCGGTGGCTCTCTTACTCACGTCATCCCAGTCAGTACCCTGTAGCAACTTGCGGGTCTTATTCGTGCTGAGTTTCAATTCTTCGATGATAGTTTCGATGGAAAGAGTGCTGTGCCAGTCAGCATCCGGATCAGCGTCCCAGTCGGTAGATGCCCAGGACTCCATTTCCGGGTTGCCCAGCAGGATGTAGTCCCGCCAGTAGTCTTCAACGAACCAGAGGTGGGCGGCCATACCTTTCAGCGTCATGCTGCTGGGTGGCAAGGCGCGGCTGAGAGCATCCTCGGCCAACCAGCTTCCGTCAGATGCTTGAAGTTTGCGCAAGAAAACGTCCTGCTGGAAGGCGATGTAGCCCAGCACGACCTCTTTTTCGTTGCCCGCAAGCGGCGGATCAACTAAGGGTGTCTTCATGAGCCCAGCATAACAAGTCTGGACATAGTAGAAGCGGCACCAGGTACGTTGTACTCAGTGCCGCTTCTAAGATTTCCGCGAATGCTCTACTGCGCGAACTGGCTGGTGTAGAGCTCTGCATAGAACCCGCCGCGTTCTAACAGCTCAGCGTGAGAGCCGGACTCGACGATATCCCCGTCCTTCATCGCGAAGATAACATCAGCATCACGAATGGTAGAAAGACGGTGGGCAATCACAAAGGAAGTTTTGCCGTGGGCCAGCTGACCTAGCGAGCGCTGGATCAGCAACTCGGTGCGAGTATCCACCGAGCTGGTGGCCTCATCCAAAATGAGCAGGGGCTTATCAGCAATCATGGCGCGGGCAATGGTGACCAGCTGCTTCTGCCCGGCAGATAAGGCAGTTGAATCAGTGAGTACCGTGTCGTAACCATCGTGTAACTGGCTTACCAGCTCGTCCAGGCCCACGGACTTCATCACAGCATCCAAGCGCTCTGGGGAAACCTCACCGGTTCCATAGATTACGTTTTCGCGCAAGGTGCCTTCAAACATCCAGGTATCCTGAAGCACCATAGCGAAGATGCCATCCACCTGCTCTCGGGTCATCGAAGAAACGGGTACTCCGTCGATGCGAATCTCACCTGAGTCCACCTCATAGAAGCGCATCAAAAGATTCACCAGGGTCGTTTTACCGGCACCGGTTGGCCCCACAATGGCAACTTTCTGCCCTGGCTCAACGGAGGCGGTAAAACCGTGAATGATTTCCTTACCCGGCTCATAGCTGAACTTCACATTCTCAAAGTCAACAGCGCCGCGGACATCCGGATCGAGAATTAGTGCCTTATGTGATTCGTCGGCTAATTCCTCAGCCTCCAAGAAGTCAAAGACGCGACCGCCAGCAGCAGCCGCAGACTGCAAACTGGTCGCCGACTGCGCTAGCTGACCGAGGGGATTGGTGAACAGACGGACGTAGACAATGAAAGCAACAATCACACCGAAGGTAATGGTGTTGTTAAGAACCAGCATTGCACCGACCACACAGACCACCACGTAGCCGAGGTTGCCGATGAAGCTCATCAGCGGGAACATGAGACCCGAGAAGAACATGGACTTCCATGCCACCGCGTAGAGCTGTCCGTTGCGTGATGCGAACTCCTGGCGCACCCCGCGCTCGCCGTTATAGGCGCGGATGATGCTGTGCCCCGAGAGGCTTTCTTCAATATGGCCGTTGAGGCGCCCTAACAACTGCTGTTGCGCCACAAAGTACTTCTGGCTCTTGCTGAGCACAAAGCCGGAAGCCGCGATACCCAGCAGAGAAGCCAGGATAGCAGCCAGCGCCATACGCCAGTCAGTCACAAACATCATGACCGTTGAGCCCACCAGAGTAACTACACCGGTAATGGTGGTGGCCAGTGAGTTGTTGAGAGTCTGTTGCAGGGTATCAACGTCGTTGGTGACGCGAGAGAGCGTGTCACCGGTTGATCCCTGATCGAGGTAGGAAAGGGGGAGCGCATCGATTTTGCGGTCTAGATCAGAGCGCATGTTCTGAGAGACCCACACGGTAGAGCGCGCCATAATGACGCCTTCCACCAAGCTGAGGAGTAGCGAGCAGACTAAAAGAGCGATGGAAATCCACATGAGCCGGCTTACGGCTGCCATATCGATATCGCCCATGAAGCCCTGCTGGATTTCATCGGTGATGTCGGCAAGGAACTGAGGAGCGATGATATTGAGGATTACCCCAATGATTGCCGCGATAATCGCAAGAACCATGGCCGGCAAAACTGGACGCAGGTAGGCAAGGAGCTTGCCGATGGTTTGTTTGAAGGGAGCGTTAGGGGCTGATACGGCAGGGGCACCAGGTGGCCCGCCGTGCCCACCGCGCATCATTCCCTTATCGCTGGTTAGCTGGCTATCGCGTAGCTGTCCCGCCGCGGACATGCCCCGAGCGGCAGTTTCTAGATCTTGCTCAGAAAAGGACTGAGCTGCTGGTGTTTGCTGGGTCATGATGCGAGTTCCTCATCAGAGAGCTGGGAGCGGGCGATATCCTGATAGACCTCGTTGGTAGCCATAAGGGTCTCATGGGTGCCATTGCCTACGATCCGCCCCTTATCCAATACTAAGATCCGGTCAGCATCGCGCACGGTACCAATGCGCTGGGCTACCACCAGCACTGTGGCACCGGCTGCTGCTGTCTTGAGGGCTTGGCGGATATCTCGCTCGGTTTTGTAGTCCAGTGCTGAGAAAGAGTCATCAAAGATGAGGATTTCTCCCCCACGTGCAAGAGCCCGTGCCATGGAGATGCGCTGTTTCTGACCGCCCGAGAAGTTCTTACCGTTTTGGGCCACCACCGAGGCGTAACCGTCTTCTTTGCCGCCCACAAATTCAGCCACTGCTGCTGCGGTAGCTGCACTGACCACGTCCTGGGTGCTCATGGCCCGCCCGTTCTCGCCCAGCGCGATGTTGGAGGCGATAGAGCCAGAGAAAAGTGTGTTTTTCTGGGGGACGTAGGCAATGCGGTTGCGCAGTTCTTCGAGATTCCACTCGCGCACGTCCACGCCGTCCACCAGAACTGCACCCTCACGAACATCGTAGAAGCGGGGAATGAGGTTCACCACTGAAGACTTGCCAGAACCTGTTGAACCAATGAGAGCGACGGTTTCGCCGGGGGAGGCCATGAAGCTGAGCTCGTGGAGGGCGTCCCCATCAGCACTTGGGTATCGGAAGCTCACGTTACGGAACTCCACCGTGCCAGCGGTGGCGCTGCCCGAGGTGACTGAACCACTCGTAATGGAGGGCTCGGTGCGCAGAACCTCCCTAATACGGCGCCAGGCAACGAGCGCCCTTGGCCCCATGATGAAGACGACGGTCATCATCATGAAACTGGTGACCACTAGCAGGGCATAGGTTGAGAAAACCACCATCTGCCCAAAGAGGGTGATGCGCTGGTTAACATCGGAGGTGTCATTGATGAGCACAGCGCCCAGCACATAGATGGAAAGAGAAAGACCAGTCATAATCGCGGTCAGCATGGGCATGATAAAGGCCATGGTGGTGTTGACGAACAGAGTGGTGTTGCGCAGGTCCATGTTGACTGCTTCAAACCGCTTCCGGTGGAAGCTCTGGGTCAGGTAGGCACGGATGACGCGCAGGCCGGTTAGGTGCTCGCGGGTGACCCGGTTGAGTCCGTCGGTAATTTTCTGCATGCGCATCATGCGGGGGATAGCCAGTGCCATGGCGATGCCCAAGACCAGCAGAGTGAGGCCAACAGCCACGGCGGTGGGAATGGTCCAGGTGACCGATTCACTAGCGATTTTTGAGCTTGCCCAGACCGCCATAATCGGAGCTTTCACGCTCATTTGCAGACCCATGACGATGAACATCTGAACCTGGGTAACATCATTGGTGGAGCGGGTAATGAGGCTGTCGGTGCCAATGGAGTTGACCTCTGCCGAGGACATATCAAAAGTCTTATCAAAAACACCGGCACGCATGCGGCGGGCTACGGTAGTTCCGAACAGGGCTGTGCAGAAACCCGTAATGATGGCCGCCACCATAGACCCCGCTGCGGCAGCTAACATGAGCCAGCCGTGCTCCATGACATCAGCCAGTTGGCTGCCCGGGGTAGAGATGGTGACGGTAATGTGTTCCATATACTCAGGAACCCGCAGGTCAAGATAAACCTGGGCAACAATCATCAGCACAGCGAGTAGCGCGAGCGTCCACTCCCGCCGATGAATAAAATGATGAAATTTCATGGTGTCCGTTTCAACAGGTAGATACTGAGTGCTCTTGACCCGCCCTTGAATGCTGCGAGAGACAGCTAAGTATTTTTAAATCTCTTCTATTATTCCTGCAAAAGATGACCTTGGGCAGGTATCTTTCACTTCTGCACTGTTCTCTCTGCCACGTTGTGGCATTAGGAGGGATAAGAAAAGCAAAAGGACGTCGGGGTGCAGCTCAACAATCTAAGCTGTACCTCGGCGTCCTTGGCTATGAGCTAGAAGGTTCTAGGCACCCGGGTTGTTCAAATCCTTGGCCTCAAAAGTATTGCACTGAGCCATATCACCCGAGTTATAACCTGCCATGTACCAGGCGGTGCGCTGAGCACTGGTGCCGTGGGTGTAGGTAGAGCTGTCGGTGTGGCCCTGACTGGTCATCTGGATGTGGTCATCGCCAATCACCTCGGTGGCGTTGATAATGGTTTCCAGTTCACTTTCAGTGAGAGGTTCCAGCTGAACGGGAGATTCGGTGTCGTTCTGCGCTTCACGGGCCCAAAGACCTGCGTAGCAATCTGCCTGGAGCTCAACACGTACCGCACCCGAGTCAGCGCCCTTGGGGTCATACTGAGAGTACTTCAAATCGCCCAGCTGGTTTTGAATATGGTGACCGAACTCGTGGGCCAGCACATACTGCTCGGCCGCCTGACCGCCGGTTGCGCCCAACTGCGTCTTCATGGTCTCAAAAAAGCTGGTATCCACATACGCAGTCTGATCTACTGGGCAGTAGAAGGGGCCAACAGCGCTAGACGCGCCACCGCAGCCGGTGTTAACTCCACCACTAAAGAGCTGGAGTACCGGCGGTGCGTAGGCAGTCCCGGTAGCTGCAGGCAGAGCATCTTGCCAGAAGTAATCCAGAGAGTTAGCGGTACCCACCATGTTGCAGTCGGTGATGTTATTAGCATCCTCACCGGTTTTGCATTCATTCTGGAGCTGGTCCTCAGAATCGGTGCTCACATTCGAATAATCAAAAGAGCCACCGCCGGTGACCTGGTTGAGCATGTTCAGGCCATCCTGGCCGAAGAACACGCCTACGGCTAAGACAAGTAGCATGCCGCCCAAGCCGCCGCCCACCTTCATACCGGTGCTACCCCCGCCACCGCTGCGGCGTACCCGGTCAGTATTAAGCTGTGAATTTTCTTTGAAAGCCATCATAAGTACAGCATATTGAAATCAGACCCTTACGCTCCGCTCGACACGAGCAAAAGTTTTCCACATCACCTAGAGGGCACGGCGCTAGCAGATGGTGGGGTGAAATAGTCCTAGTGACCGGGACGGTCCAGACCTCTTGCAGCGAGTGCATCGCCGGTTTCATGGGCGTAAGCAACTGTTGCAATGACCAGGGGAGTGAAGAGCCTGAATGAACTGACCCGCACACCCCGTGCAATAACTGCCACCGTCAGTGCATTCCACTGGTCCATGATGACGGGGATGGATCGAACCATGAGTGCTAAGGCTAAGCCAACGGTCTCCGGGCTACCACCCACCCACCGCAAAGGGGTGCAGAGCCAGATAAAACCGTCAATGATGACCGGCATAGGGGTGCTCCAGAGCAAAATTTTGGAGGCAAAAATCATGGTCAGCAGTGTCAGTAGAACATCAGCGCCAGTTTCTACTTTGCCTGAAAAGAGATAGTAGGCCGTCAGGATTGCTAGAAGAAGCCAGAGCGAACGCACTGCCTGCCACCAGTGAGAGACCGGAATGCGAGCGCAAAACCCCAACGCTATCACCAGGAGCAGGGCACCCAAGCCAACCCCCCAGTGTTGTGTTGCAGCAAGTAACAGAGCTAAAAGAAAGATAAAAGCGCCCTTATACTTCAGGGCTAGCCGGTGGAGGGGGCTATCGAGGGGGGTATAAGTGCCAAATAGATGATTGGTCAGTTTCATTCATCAACCTGGCCATCCGTATGTGAAACCTCTAACACACTGGGCTGCCAAGGACCAGGGAACCCGCCCGCACACCAGTCCCTGTAGGCATCAATGACCTGCCCTGCAGCCCCCTGCACCAGCAAACGCCCCTCATGAATTACCAAAGCCTCCTCACACCGAGCTGCTAGCTCCAGATCATGAGTTGAGATCACTAACTGCTGGGGCAGATCCTTCAGTAGGGCTGACAACCTCAACCTATTGCGCAGATCCAAGAGAGTGGTCGGTTCATCAAGTAGCAGGACACGAGGCTCAACCGCCAACACCGAGGTTAGTGCGGCCAGCTGTTTTTCTCCACCTGACAGGCTAAACACCGAATCAGTAGCCCTATGCTCAAGACCCCGCGCTCGCAGGGCGTCCAGAGCAGCTGCCCTGCGGGCGTCCCTGTCTTTGATGTGCTGCAGGGAGAGTTCAACATCTTCGGCAGCGGTGGGCATAATCAGCTGCGCCTGCGGGTCTGAAAAGAGCAAACCTACCTGCTGGCGCACTGCCCGAATATTGGTGTAGACATCAACACCGTGCACTGTCACCCCGCCAGAACTCAGCTCGCTCAACCCGTTGAATAGCCTCAAAAAGGTGGATTTGCCGGAGCCGTTGAGACCCAATACCGCTGTGGTGGGGGAAGAAAGACTCACCGTTATATCGTGCAAGATGGTGCGTTGCTCAGTGCCTGTCTCAACGGTGACAGTGGCGTTACGGGTTGCTAAAACACCGTCCATAGAAAATTCTACAGACGGTGTTTTGGCCTCGCTGCGGCGAAAGAACACGTGGGTTGACCTAACGGGAGAGAGCTGGGAAAGCGCGGTGTACTGCTAGAGCGACCACAATGGCAAGGGCGCATTTAATGAGATCGCCGGGAATGTAGACGGCGGCCGCTAGAGCTGCTGCTTGGAACGAGAGATCTGCGTTAATCATCATGCCCGCGATACCGAAAATCTGGATGACAGCGAAACCTGCCAGGACTGCTCCTAGCTGGTGGATGAATTGAGACTTCCTGTTACCGTACAGGCGCAGAGCCAGATGGGAGAGATAGCCTGCAATGAAGGCACCTGGGATGAAGCCCAGCAGGTAGCCGAATGAGGGGCTGGCAATGGTGCCAAAGCCAGCGCCGCCGCGCGCAAAGATGGGCAGACCTAGTAGGCCCGCTACGAGGTAGAGGGTCGCGGCGAAAGCTGCACGTTTACCGCCCAGGATGAGGGTGGTGGTGTAAATGGCCAGGGTTTGCAAGGTGATGGGAACAGCGGCAGGGCCTACTGGCACGGCGGGCAGAAGGGCGCAGACCGCTATGAAGGCGGCAAAGACTGCGATCAGGGCTAGGTCGCGTCCGAGATTCGTGGTATCAGTGCGGTGGTGGGTTGATGTCATGGGAACTACTATAAACCTTTTTTTGAACAGTGTTCAAAGCGTCAGGGTATGTTGGTGTTATTCGACCCGTGGTCTGTAGCTGGTGGGTGTGAGTAACCACGCCGGTGCTGGGCGCTGACGCACTAGCCTTGACCCCCTAGAATGGAAAGTTGGCGCACAGCCCGATGCGCGCATTACCCCTAACCAAAGGATGACCTTGCTCACCGTTACTAATCTAGAACTTCGTGCTGGCGCCCGCCTGCTGATGGAAGACGTCAACTTCCGTATTGATAAGGGTGACAAGGTGGGCCTGGTGGGGCGTAACGGTGCGGGTAAAACAACCATGACAAAGGTTCTGGCTGGTCTAACCCTGCCGGCTGACGGTTCGGTGACTCGCGGTGGCACTATCGGCTATCTGCCCCAGGACCCTAAAGTCGATGACATGAGCCAGCTGGCCAAGGACCGCATTTTCTCTGCTCGCGGGCTTGACGGTGTAGCGCGGAAGATGCGCGAGACACAGGAAATGATGGCTAGTGAAGACCCGGCTACTCGCGACAAGGGGATGCGCCGCTATGACCGCCTAGAAGCTGAATTCATCAGCGGTGGCGGCTATGCCGCGGAGTCAGAAGCTGCAACCATTACCGCCAACCTTGACCTGCCTGAGCGCGTGCTCAACCAGCCTCTCTCAACGCTATCTGGCGGCCAGCGTCGCCGTGTTGAGCTAGCCCGCATTCTCTTTGCCAATGCAGATACCATGTTGCTGGATGAACCGACCAACCACCTGGACGCTGATTCGGTGGTCTGGTTGCGAGACTTCCTCAAAAACTACTCGGGTGGCATTCTGGTGATTAGCCACGACGTGGAACTGATGGAACTGGTGGTGAACAAGGTCTTTTACCTGGACGCTAACCGCTGCGTCATCGATATTTACAATATGGGTTGGAAAACCTATCTCTTGCAGCGCGAGCAGGACGAAGCCCGCCGCAAGCGTGAGCGCGCCAATGCCCAGAAAAAGGCCTCAGCACTCATGGAGCAGGCTAATAAGATGCGCGCTAAGGCGACCAAGGCTGTTGCTGCCCAGCAGATGATTAAACGAGCAGAGAAGATGATGCGCGGCCTTGAGGACGAGCGTCAGGTGGACAAGGTTGCCGCTATCCGTTTCCCTGACCCCGCACCCTGTGGCAAAACCCCCCTGTCGGCTGAAGGGCTGTCTAAGTCCTACGGTTCACTAGAAATCTTTACCGATGTCGACCTGGCTATTGACCGCGGTTCGCGTGTGGTGGTGCTCGGTTTCAACGGTGCCGGTAAAACCACATTATTGCGCATGCTCGCCAAAACCACTCAGCCTGATACGGGGGAGGTTGTTTACGGCCACGGGGCCAAGGTAGGTTACTTCGCTCAGGAACACGAGATTCTGGATGGCAACCGCACCGTCTATGAAAATATGAAGACTGCTGCTCCAGATCTTGATGACACCAAGGTTCGCACTGTTCTGGGCTCCTTCTTGTTCTCCGGAGATGACGTTGATAAGCCCGCCGGTGTGCTCTCCGGTGGAGAAAAGACCCGCCTGTCACTAGCAACCCTGGTGGCCTCATCCGCTAATGTTCTCTTGTTAGATGAGCCGACGAACAACCTTGACCCAGCCTCCCGCGAGGAAATCCTTAACGCACTGAAGAACTACCAGGGTGCCATTGTGATGGTGAGCCACGATGAAGGTGCTGTAGAAGCTCTGAACCCTGAGCGCGTGCTGCTTTTGCCAGATGCGGTCGAGGATCTGTGGAGCAAGGAATACCAGGACCTCATCTCCCTAGCTTAAGCCGATAAGCTACCTAGCCTATAGCGGTGAAGGCAGAGGCTCGCATACCCCGTGTATGCGGGCCTCTTTAAATCTAACCTTGGTCCGTACCAAAATTCTTGTATGTCCGTTTCTTACCGACGCTCTTTGTTTGCCCCGTCACGTTAAAGAATAATTAATATTGCGTTCTGTGGGTTTCGCTTCTCCAAACAAAGGTCACAGTTTGATAACAAAAGAAAAGGGGTGGAACCCCTTGGACACCGTGCGTAGAGTTATAACCAGCAGATGAGCCAATGGTTCAGTTGCCAATCAAGAAGACCGTGACAAACAGGTCGTCACGGTTTAAATAGGTCAACATCGTTGTTGGCCGCTACTTGAAAGGGATGATTCAATGCTGGAATCACACGATGTACGTTACCCCGAAATCGCTGAAGACGGAGTAGAGGTCGACGTTTTCTGGACCGAGGGGTAAGAACCCTGCCTCTCATCTTCAACGATTTCTATAAAGGTGAACCCCGCACAGATGCGGGGTTCGCCTTCTTTTTTAAGCTCCGATTCTTGACCCTGGGCCTACATGCTCAGGAGGGCTCTCGCACCTTCCAGGGGATATGTGCTGAGAATTCCCAGCTCTGCCAGGGCATAGCCTCCAATATATAGCGTCAAGATGCTGGTCAGAAGATTTTCTCGGCCGCTGCCTGCTTCGCCCAGCAGGGGTAGAGCCATATAGCCACTTTTTCGCCAGAGCATGCTAGCAACAGCAGGTTTTACCGTTAGTGGCCAAAAAGGGTTGATTCCCCGCACTGTGAGAGCGTCCCCTAGGACGTGCGCGGTGGCACCTGCCAAGATTGCCCAGGGCATGTAGGCTAGAGCATCCAGGTGGAGTGTAGCTACCGAGAGGCTAATGGCACCTAGCCAGCCGCCCGGTGCTTTGAATACTCTCAGTGCCAGACCGCCTGCTAATCCAGTGAGAGCTAGGGCCAGTAATGGAATACCCTGATAAAGAAGTTGATTAGCGCCATAGGCTAGATACCAGAAAACGGCCAGTCCAAGGAGAGAATGGGTGCCTTTACGGTGCCCACCTGATATGGATGAGACTAACCGGGCTACCCACTGGCTAACGGGTGGGATGGAGTGGGCGATGGTGCCACTGTGGTGGTCAATATCAGGCAGCATACCGGCACCGGCTGCTACCAGGGTGGTGACGATGAGGGCGGGTGTGTCTTGAATGTGAATGAGCCCGCTTTCATTCAGTGCTAGCCAGATGGCGGCAGCGCTAACGGAGTGGGAGTAGCCCATCATGGCGATCTGGCCCTTCTACAGCGGTTGAAAGCACAACCTTAACATATTATCGAATATATGTTCTAAAACTGACGGTGAGCAGATCATCTACATCCAAAACCCCAACGAAAACAGCCCCCTGTTCGCCCAGAGCGAGACTAATGAGAGTAATATATAACAGTGCTTTGCCGCCCAGCACACCCAAGGGCGGCCTTTTCTATTAACTTCATATCGAAAGTCAACCGTTGAACCAACATACCCAAGGGTTAGAATCTTCGACCCCTGCTGAAACTTCAACCGAAATGCTCTACCAACTCGAGGACCTCCCACCCATGGGTGTCTCCGTTTAGTTGGCTTTACAGCACATCCTTGCAGCTTTTGCTGGCATTATTGCAGTGCCCCTGGTTGTTTGTACTGCGCTCGGCTTCTCCGTTCCCCAAACCTCCCTAGTGGTCTCAGCCTCCATCTTCGTAGCGGGTATCGCCACCTTCATCCAGTCCAAGGGTATTGGCCCCGTGGGCGCGCGCGTGCCGGGTATGATGGGAACTGACTTTACCTTTGTGAACCCCACCATCGCTGTGGGCTCCCAGTTTGGTATGGCAGGTATCGTCGCTGCAACTCTCAGTGCCTCCCTCGTGGAAATCGTCCTTTCCCGCTTCATTAAACCGCTGATGCGCTTCTTCCCGCCGCTAATTACCGGTACTGTCGTTGCGCTCATCGGTATCACCCTCCTGCCGGTTTCCATGGACTGGGCCGCTGGGGGAGTTGGCTCCGAGAACTACGGTTCCCTCCAGAACCTCAGCATTGCCTTTGGCGTGATGGCACTGACCCTTACCATTGCTCACTTTGGGCGCGGTATCCTGCGTGCTGCCGCCGTCTTTATCGGCATGGTGGTCGGCTACCTGGTGTGCATCCCTCTTGGTCTGGTTAACCTCTCAGCTGTGGGTGATGCGCCCTGGTTCGCTCTGCCCAATATTTTTGCCTACGGCTTTCACTTTAACTGGGCTTCAACCCTGGCTTTTGTGCCCGCCTACATCGTGTCCACCATCGGTACTGTGGGTATCATGATGGCTATCGGCCAGGCTTCCGGTACCACCATGAGCAGTAAGCGCGTTTCAGGGGGTGTACTGGCGGACGGCGTGGGCTCGGCAATCGCTGGTGTCTTTGGTGCTGGCCCTAACACAGCCTTTTCGCAAAATGTAGGCCTGGTGACCCTGACTAAGGTGGCCTCCCGCCGAGTCATGATTATTGCGGGTCTGATTCTGGTGGCTCTGGGCATCTTCCCCAAACTCTCAGCACTGATTGCTGTGATGCCTCAGCCCGTGCTCGGTGGTGCTGGCGTCATCATGTTTGGCCTGGTGGCAGCTCAGGGTATCAAGACCCTCGCAACCATCAACCTGGGCGACCGTGAACTGCTGATTGTCTCCGTTGCATTTGCGCTGGGTATTGGTGTGACCGTCCGCCCTGATATGCTGGCCAATCTGCCCTCAGCTCTGCAGATGATCCTCTCATCCGGTATCTCAACCGGAACACTGGTAGCGCTGCTGCTCAACATCGTCCTGGTGAATCGAAAGACAAAGGAAACCCGATGAAACTGCTTGAAGACCGCATCCGCAACGACGGATATATCCTGCCCGGTAACATCCTCAAAGTGGATCAATTCGTCAATCACCAGGTGGATCCCCAACTGATGATGGAGATGGGCAAAGACTTTGCCGACCACTTCAAGGACGCTGGCATTACCCGCGTCCTCACCCTTGAAGTTTCCGGTATTTCTATGGCGATGACTGCCGCCCTGCACCTGGGTGTGCCCATGGTTTTTGCCAAGAAAATCTCTTCTAAAACCCTCTCCACCGACACCTACCACTCCAAGGTTTTCTCCTACACTAAGAAAATCGAATACGATATTCGCGTCGACAAGCGCTTTATTACTCCTGAAGATCGCATCCTCATCATTGATGACTTCCTCGCTAACGGGCAAGCTCTTCACGGTCTGACCGACCTGCGCGAACAGGGCGGGGCGACCGTAGTAGGCTTCGGTATCGTCATCGAAAAAGTCTTTCAGGGTGGCGGTAAAGAATTCCGCGACCGCGGCTACGACGTGTACTCACTGGCCATGATTGATCACTTCGTCGATGACGGTGTAATCTTCAGCCACGAGCTAGAGCAGGCTTAGGTTCAAAAAGACTTCGTGTAAAAGAGCCCCCGCACCTTCTGAGATGCGGGGGCTCTTTTATGCTGTCAACGCTGGGGCTGACTGGCTAGGAGTTAAGCGGCCTAGAGGTAGCCGTCGATGATGGCGTCCTCTGCCTCTTCATCGGTCATTTTGTTGCTCTTACGCGCCGGGCGTGGGCGCACGATAGATTTCATATGTGCTGGCATATCGTCCACAAACTCCATGCGCCTGCGCACTATTTCTTCGTCTTCATCACCGATGTACCGACCCTCAGCGTCGTAAAACTGCGCGTAATAGGCTTCAAGCTCGGCAGCTACCTGGGCGTCCAGCTCATCGTTGCGCACCTTTTGGCGAGCCGACCAGAAATAGGCGATGAAGAACATGACCGCAAAGCAGTACCACTGCACCGAGTACGAAAGGTTGGGTCCGTAATCTTCTTCGGGCTTATCTTGGATGACAGGTGTTGGTACCTCCGGGTCCTCAGAGCCCATAATTCCGTAGTTGACGGTGTCCAGGTCGGTGCCGGTGATTTCAGCGATTTCTGGTAGATCGATAGAAGAGACCTGGCCGGTGATTCCGCTGAGACCATTATCGATTTCGCCTTCCACCAGACGCACGATGACGGTTACCTGCCCGGCTGGGGGCGCAGGAACGTCATGTGCGGTAGAGGAGGCGTCTCCGAAGGCGGCCTCCATCCAACCGCGGTTCACCAGCACCGTCTTTCCCTGGTCAGTAACAAAGGGAACAAGCACTTCGTAGCCGTTTAGACCGTTGTAGGGGCGATTGCGCACTAGTAGTTGGTGCTCGGGCAGGTAGGTGCCGTGAAGTTCAACCGGGTGCCAGCGTAAATCGGGGTGAGGTTGAGCAAAGAGATCGGGGTTCTCGGCGAAATTCAGCGGATCAGCATAGTAGTTGGTGCTGATGCGGGAGTTAGAGAAGTCCAGTTCGTGCTTACGGCTCATCTGCCAGTTAGCGAGGTAGAGGCAAAGGAGCGCAGCAAGAATGGTGAGCGCAAAAAGGCTCATCCATTTACCGGAGAGTAAAAACCCGTATTTTTTCACAAAACCTCACTTGCCAACCTGAGCTACAAACTCCATCAACTGTACCCTTTGCACGAAAACCGTGCAGGCTGAGCAGGGACGCCTGGGTTAGGTTCTATGAATCAGCTGGCCCTAGGGGCTCGGTGGACTTCCAAAAACCGCGCGCATGCAGGAAGTCCTGCAGATAGCCAGTATGCTCGGGGCAAGCCAGCCAGACCTTGCGCCGCTCAGGACTATGTATTTTGGGGTTGTTCCATAGAAGCCGGTAACCCGCCTCAGCGGTGCACCCTTTTCGGGAACACTTGAGGAAATCGCCGCTGTCGGTCTCATGTGACTGCTGGGGTTGCCCTCCAGCAAGAGAACCTAGAAGATCCATAACTTTTACCGCTGACTTTCTCCTGTGTCTGTTTACTGAGCTTGTTGGTCTGCGCCTGGTTCTACAATTTCACCCTCAATGATGATCACATCATTTTCAGGCACAGAGCTTTGGTGGTTCACCGTATGAACCTCTGAGTCATCTTCACTACCCGCGTTTGTATGACCGGCTTGCCCCTCAGCGTCTGCCGCTCGATCGGCCTGGGCCGTCTCGATAGCAAGACGCTGATCCTCCGGCAGAAAAGCAGAAAAACCCGAACCCTGCTGCCGGGTGTCCCCATTAGCCGCTACTACGGCCAACCAAGGGATAATCGCAGCACCAGCAAGGAAAACCCACTGCCATATACCTTCACCCACCCACACGGCGGCGATGATACAGATAATACGCAGAAACATTTTGAAGGCATAGCTCTTAGCGCGGACATCGACTCCCTCTGACTGAGGTGCCGAAGCGTCAGTAATGGAATAAACCTCATCACGCCCACCGGTATAACCGGCAGCCGTTAAGTCATCAGCCGTCCAGTGCTTCTGAGCCACAACCCCACCCCTTGCACAGCCCTTTTTATCTAACAACACCAGTCTAGACCCACCTGCCACTCCATCCCTAGCCAACCACCAATCTAAACAGACCGGTGCAAATAACACGCGCCCCTTGGCCCAATGACACACACCCATGTCAGGCGGCGTAAGATAGACCCAGAAACCCCACCCCATCACGTGAAGGTGAACCCATGACAGAAACCCAGACCGTCCTCGTCACCGGCGGCAACCGCGGCATCGGCAAAGCCATTGCCACCGAATTCAAGAACGCCGGCTACAACGTAGCCATCACCTACCGCTCCGGCAACGCCCCCGAAGACTTCCTCGCCGTCAAAGCTGACGTCACCAACACCGCCTCCATCGACGCCGCTTTTAAAGAAGTAGAAGCAGAATTCGGCCCCATTGGTGTTGTTATCGCCAACGCCGGCATTACCAAAGACACCCTACTCATGCGCATGAGCGAAGACGACTTCACCAGCGTCATCGACACCAACCTCACCGGAGCCTTCCGCGTCGCCCAGCGCGCCACCAAGGGCATGCTCAAAAATAAGCGCGGCCGCATCATCTTCATCTCCTCCGTCTCAGGCCTCTACGGCAACCCCGGCCAGGTCAACTACTCAGCTTCCAAGGCTGGTCTCGTCGGTATGGCACGCTCCATCACCCGCGAACTGGGCTCACGCAACATCACCGCCAACGTCATCGCACCCGGCTTCATCAAAACCGACATGACCGACGCCCTCGCCGATGACCTCAAAAAGCAGTACACCGACGCCATCCCCGCCCGCCGCTTTGCAGAACCCAAAGAAATCGCAGACGTTGCCCTCTTCCTCGCCGGTGACGGCGCAGGCTACATCAGCGGCGCCGTGATTCCCGTCGACGGCGGCCTAGGTATGGGCCACTAACCACCCAGCACCCAACCCACAAGCAAGGACCAAACATGACACTGACCAATAAAACCATCATCATCACCGGCTCCTCCCGCGGAGTCGGCGCCGAAACAGCTGCCCTGCTTGCCGGTGAAGGCGCTAACGTGGTCGTTAACTACCGATCCAAAGCGCCCCGCGCCAACAAGGTTGTAACAGGCATTGAAGAAGCCGGCGGCAAGGCCATTGCAGTAGGCGCTGACGTCACCCAAGCAGAGGATGCTCAGGCCCTCGTCGATACCGCCATCGAAAACTTCGGTGGACTCGACTACCTCATCCTCAACGCATCCGGCGGCATGGAATCCGGCATGCCCGAAGACTATGCCATGACCCTCAACCGCGACTCCCAACTGCGCCTAGCCCGCCTAGCCGCAGAAAAGATGAACCCCGGCGGTCGCATCGTCTTCGTCACCAGCCACCAGGCACACTTCATCCGCGAAGTGCCCACCATGGCCGAATACACCCCCGTCGCAGAATCCAAGCGCGCCGGCGAAGACGCCCTACTAGCAGAGGTCCCTGCGCTCGCAGAGAAAGACATCTCCCTGGTAGTAGTGTCCGCTGACATGATCGAAGGCACTGTGACCGCTGCTCTGCTCAACCGCCTGCACCCCGGTGCTATTGAGGCCCGCCGCGAAGAAGCTGGCAAGCTCTACACCGTTGCCGAGTTCGCAGCCGAGGTAGCCAAGATGGTCACCGCTGATGTAGAAACCGGCCACGTCGAACTCGTAGGCGGCGCTGGCGGCTTCATCAAGTAGCCCCACCCAACCACCGAGCTGAATACAAAAGGACGCCGTCCCTTACGGGGCGGCGTCCTTTAGTGAATGTACCAATAAGGAATCTAACTAGAGCCCCGCAAAGTGTCGGACAGCGTCCAAACGCATCAGGTTCAGCTGGGCATCAGCAACCTCAGCGAGGGCCGGTTTAGCATTGAAAGCAATACCCAGCTCCGCTTCATTCAGCATCAAAATGTCATTCGCACCATCACCCACAGCGATAACCTGCTGCTTCTTCACATCAAACTCCTTAGCCCACTCCTTCAAAGAATCCCGCTTAATCTCAGCAGTCACGACCTCCCCAGTAACCCCGCCCGTCAGACGCCCATCTGCGACCTCCAGAAGGTTAGCGCGAGCCTTAGACAGATTCAGCTTGCCAGCGATAGGGGAGAGCACCTGCACAAAACCACCCGAAACCACACACACCTCGTGACCTGCCTTCAAGAAAACCTCCACCAACTTCTGGGCACCAGCTGAAAAACGCACCGAAGAAGCAACACCGGTCAGCGCAGACTCATCCAAACCCTCAAGGGTAGCAACGCGCTCGCGGAGGGAGGTTTCAAAATCCAGTTCACCAGCCATCGCACGTGCTGTCACGTCAGCCACCTGCTCACCAGAGCCAGCCACCAGGGCAAGCTCATCAATAACCTCAGCCTGTATGAGGGTTGAATCGACATCCATGATGAGCAACTTTTTCTCATCCTCAGCCAGGTGAGCGGGAACGATGTTGACATCAAAACCCAAAGTATCTGCAGGGTTCAGTAGCCCTACCGACCCGCGGGCATCCTCCAATGTGCCCTGAGAATACTCAGCAGCAGCAGAATACACTCGGTAAGCGGGGCCATGAACCTCACCCTCCACGGAGGATTCTGGGACCTCCATTAGCAGACCAGCTGAAATCTCCAAACCGGGAACAGCGCTCAGAGTCTCAAAAATCTGCTCCTCACTAGCCAGCACAGGAGCATCAACACGGGAAATTGCAACGATATTAAAAGAAGTAGACATACCCCCATATTACTGTGCAGCACCCCACCACCCAGCACACTGACCAATTCCACCACGCTAAAAAACCATCATCGACACTAACTACCCACCCCAGAACAAAAAAGACTAAAATAGCCAACATGGCATCAGTACTAAAACTCAACCGGGTCACCGTCAGCAGAGGGAACAAAAATATTCTCGACACCATTAACTGGACCGTCCAAGACGGTCAACGTTGGGTGGTACTAGGCCCCAACGGTGCAGGAAAAACCACCCTGCTCTCCATCGCAGCCGCCCGCCTGCACCCGACCGCTGGCGAGGTCGATATCTTGGATGAAATCCTCGGAGCCGTCGACGTCTTCGAACTACGCCCCCGTATCGGCATCTCATCGGCCCCCGTCGCTGCTCAAATTCCTACCAAAGAAACCGTGCTCAACGTGGTCATCACTGCAGCCTACGGTGTTGCGGGGCGCTGGAACGAAGAATACGATTCTTTCGACGATCACCAGGCTAGGGCTCTCCTTGACGATTGGGGTATTGGCCACCTGGCTAATCGTACTTTCGGCTCCCTCTCAGAAGGCGAAAAGAAACGAGCCCTGATCGCCCGAGCCCTCATGACCGACCCCGAAATGCTCATCCTCGATGAACCTGGTGCGGGCATGGATATCGCAGGACGCGAAGACCTAGTTGGCCGCCTGACCAACCTTGCCGTGGACCCAGCGGCTCCCGCGACGATCCTAGTCACCCACCACCTCGAAGAAATCCCCGCTGGCTTTACTCACGCTCTTCTTCTACGCGACGGCAAAGTAGTGGCAGCTGGCCCTATCGAAGAGACCATCACTACTGAAAATGTCTCCGCCACCTATGGGCTAGACCTCGACCTCACCACCCACAGCAACGGCAGATTCAGCGCCTTCGCCCGTTAATTTCACCCCACTACTTCCAGTAGCCCCGGTATCAACCACCGGGGCCTACTCATACCCAGTGCCGAAAGCCTTCATGAAACCCAAACAGCTCAGCGCCCAAGACCTGGCAGACCGTAGTGCCCGCGTCCAAGCCCTTCCCAACACTCAGCCCCTCACCAGCGCGCCGCAGCACCAAAGTAGATATTTTAACGACCTTACAGACGTTAAACTCCGTGCCCAGCAGGAACCCCAGTGGGGCATCTACATAGCAGAATCCTCAAAAGTCATCCGCCGTTCGCTGGCAGCAGGTCACCAACCGATCGCCTTTATGATGAGCGAAAAATGGGCGGACGACCTGCACGACGTTCTCGCTCACTATCCCAACACCCCGGTTTATATCGGCACTGACCAAGAACTTGAAAACATCACTGGATACGCCCTGCACCGCGGAGCACTGGCCGCGATAGCACGCCCTGAACCTGCAGATCTTCAAGAGCTCGTCAAGGATGCCCGCCGCATCGCCATTCTTGAAGATATCGTTGACCACACCAATGTCGGTGCCATCATCAGGTCAGCCGCTGCTCTTAACGTAGACCTCATTCTGGTGACGCCCAGGTGCGCTGATCCTCTTTACCGCCGTTCCATCCGTGTGTCCATGGGAACGGTCTTTCAGGTCCCCTGGGCGCGTCTTGAGAACTGGCCAGCTGATCTGGATATCCTTCACCGCGCCGGCTTTACCACGGCTGCCCTAGCCTTAGAAGCTGACTCTTTAACCCTCTCGGAACTTTCGGCTAGAAAAGACGAGAAACTAGCTCTGATTCTAGGCACTGAGGGGCATGGGCTTTCACCAAAAACACTTGCAGCTACCCAATACACTGTCATGATTCCCATGAGCCACGGCGTCGACTCCCTGAACGTTGCTGCAGCCAGTGCCGTAGCTTTCTGGGAAACCCGCCCAACTGCGTCCTGAGCCTGACCCAGTTGGAAAGTGACCAAGCACCGTCTCACGACCGCTTACAAGCTCTCACAGCCGTGGTAAAGTTGATCCTCGGTTGTTAAACCGCAACCACCGGTAGGCACCAGCCCCGGTAGCTACAAAAAATGCACTGGCAAAATCCAGGGCAGGAAAAGGTAAGAAATGCAGAAGGATATCCACCCGGATTACAACTACGTTCTGTTCCGCGACCTCGCATCAGGCGAAAGCTTCCTCACCAAGTCAACCATGACTTCACAGAAGACCGAGAAGTGGGAAGACGGCAACGAATACCCCCTCGTTGAAGTTGAAATCTCATCAGCTTCACACCCCTTCTACACCGGTAAGCAGCGCATCATGGACGCCGCCGGCCGCGTTGAGCGCTTCAATGCTCGCTTCGCTAACTTCGGCAAGAAGGCATAAGTTTTCTTCAGCAGTTCAGGCTGAACATCACACCCCGCAACGCGATTTTTTGTCGCTGGCGGGGTGTTTTTGTATCTAAAAACAGTAGAATTAGGTTCAATTCAAAGCGCACCAGCCCCGCTATAGGTGCGTTTATTTCGCTTGCATACCCCAGGAGGTGCCGTGTCTGTTAGTGCGGTCGAAGTAAAACCTAAGAAAAAACGCAATAAAATTCTGCTCGTTCTGCTTATTTTGCTTCTTGCGCTACTGCTAGCATTAGGCGTTTACATTTTCACAGTGGTTAGGGCCGTCAATGGTACCGAGAAGTTTGAGGGTGAAGCTCTCTCACCTTCAATTGCAGCCAACGGAGAAACCATTCCGGGTACTTCTTTAGAGGGTGTTGATCTTGAAGAATTCCGATCAGCCCTATCAATTAGTGACGATGCTGCCCTGCGTGATCTCGTTGAGAGCGGAGCTGACACGGAAATTACTAATGCTGACGGCTCAGATTTGGCAGATACCAATGCCAGCGAAGGAGATGCCAACGGTAACGGTATTCCCGATGCACTTGAAGGTGGCGTAGCAACCAGCCAACCCGTAGAGACCGGCTCTACTGACATCGTGCTCCTTGGATCTGATCAGCGTTCCGGTGCTGAAGCTGCACAGGTCTCAGGTGCACGCGCAGATACCATCATGGTTTTGCACATTCCTGAGGACGGCTCTGCTGCCTATCTCATCTCCATCATGCGAGATACCTGGGTCAACATCCCCGGCTATGGTTCAGCAAAGGTTAATGCCGGCCTAAACTACGGTGGGGTCTCACTGCAGGTAGCCACTCTTGAGCAGCTACTAGGAATCAAGATGGACCACGTAGCTGAGATTGATTTCCAAGGATTTAAAGCCTTGGTAGATACTCTCGGTGGCGTGACCGTCGATGTTCCGCTAGCTTTTACCGCATCAACACCAGGTTACAGTTTTACTCAGGGCCCCAATAAGATGACCGGTGGCGAGGCCCTGGTCTTTGTTCGCGAACGCTATAACTTCTCGGACGGTGACTACCAGCGAGTGCGTAACCAGCGTGCCTTCCTACGCGGAGTCTATAACCAGATGCGCTCCGAGGGTGCACTGTCCTCGGCATCCAAGCTCTTACCGGTCATTGAATCCATTTCTCCCTACATGACAGTAGATTCAGGTTTATCTGCCGGTCAGATTGTGGGCATTGCTCAACCTGTTCTCAGCAACGGTAACACCCAGTTAGTTTCAATGACCCTGCCTAATGCTGGCACCGGTTGGTCTGCTGACGGTCAGTCGATCGTGGTACTCGATAGTCAAGCTACCGGCGCTCTATCGAACGCACTGCGCACCAACACGATGGGTAGCTACATCTCAAGCTACGGTGCTGACTAAGCCCGTGAGCTTCTAGCGATTCAACAGTATAGCTGCTAAAAAACTGTGGCGGTCCTCCCCCCAGGGGAGGACCGCCACAGCTTTATTCGTTGGGATAAGGGTGATATCTAGGCCAATCTAGTGTTCAAGGGGGTCTTCAGAAACTGCCTCTTCATCATAGGAGTTCTCCCTACCAAAGAAGAGAGCAAGGAAAGCAACTGAGGCGCCCAAAACTACTCCAAGGATCCCGAGCATGGGTTTGTAGAAAATGAGGACCAGACCAATTACCAACACAATGCCGCCTACCACGCCCAAGAGCACAGCAATGCGCTGTAAACCTAGCGGGGCACCTGGAGCAGTGGAATCCTGATCCTGGGAATCCTGAACATTATCGGTTTCAGAGGCAGGCCGTGAGCCAATGAAGCCTCTCTTCTTCTTAGTTGTGCTCGCTCTGTGAAGTTCACCGTCGGTTGCCACATAGGCATCTGGAACATCATAGGTATCCGCCAAAGGCAGGAGCTCTGGGACGTTGTTTGGCAGGTGCTCAAACCACTCGTCACTGATTTCACTGGGGCGCACAGCCTGAACAGTCAGCGAAAGTTCAAAGGCATTACCGCGAATCGTACCCCAAGCGCTGGTTAGCTTATCGTGATCGTAGGCATAACGAATGACAGGGGCGAGTTGCTCAGAGATTTGGGTTGAAAGGCGTCCTACCATTTTGCGGTCATGGAAAACTTCAACGCACTCTGTTAGCCGACCATCGCTGTGTTTGATGGGATTGTTCTCTAGGGAGAGGATCAAACGACCCTCGCCTGAGCCAGGCAGAATGCCGTGCAGGTATTCTGAGTGGTTTTTCTCGTCCAGTACTTTGATGGAGGAGCCCTGGGGCAAAAGAGCTGCCTGAGTTGGTGCTTGATTAAGCGGGAAGAGGGAACCTGGTGCGCTCAGAGATAGGGTACCGGCACTTTCAATAAAGCTATCCCCACTCAGCCTGCGTAGCACAGCGGTCAGTTGCAGGTGAGCTACAGCTTCATAACCCGATGCCACCACACGGGTAATGGGGGCCCAGTAGCTGTCAGCGTCTTTTTCAGAGAAACGGCCTACCTTGAGGTCATCTACATATACAGCAATGGTGTGAGGCTGATAGGGGTTATCCGGTTCAGGCACTAGACGGGCTTCACCGTTCCAAACACGTTCACGATCAATCTGGAGTTCTTCAAATACCTGAAGAATTTCGGCATCATAGAAATCATCAGTAATGATGTGCACGGTGCCGCGATCGCCTAGTACGTAGTCGGTCAAAGTCCGCTCCTTAGCTGCAAGTTTTTACTGTATCTAGCTTCTCACGGTTTGCCGGTTTTGGCGGGTAAGTGCCCCACCAAAACCGGCGTCAATAGCAGTTTCTCACGGTTTTCTGAGGATGCTAGTAACCAAAGTCTCGCACTCTTTTTAGTGCGAGGTGGCCTGGGCTTTCAGAATACGAACGGCGTCATCGTGAAGTTCAAGGATGACGCGTATCAGCGCTGTTGGCGCTGCTGGGTTCTTTGCCAGCCATTCTTCGGTGGCTGCAATCAGCGGGTTCTCGTTGACCGTCCCTTCGGCGATATCTGCGTTAGGGTAGAGCCCCTGAATAACTCGCGTAGCCATGCCGATTGAACGCTGCTCCCACGTGGGCAGCAACAGCTCGAAGTAACGGTCACGGTGAATCGTACGGAGACTTTCTGGGCCCTGCTGGTAGCCGCTGGCGGTTGCTGAGAGAAGTTCATTAGACAGATCCTCGTCACCTATAACAGCTTCAAAAGCTGCCTCTTTTGCTTCGGCCCTCGGAGCGGCTGCCACAGCATAAGCAAAACCTCGTTCCGAGGTCGCAGATGAATTGTAGCCACGCGCCTGATGGAGAGTCTCACGAGTTAGTGCATCCTGCGTTGCCAAGGCTCCCAAAGCATTCCAGCCAAGGGTTTGGTTGTAGCTAACACCCGGTGCTGCGCTTATATCACCGGGCACGCTTTGGCAGGCGCCCCGGGCTACATCAGTGAGGAGCTCCAACCCCAGTGGGGAGTGGGCGGAGATAGCAAGTAATGCACGCAGAGTAATGAGCTGGGTGTCGCTGCCGGGTGCTGCTGTTTCAAGGGCGTGTTCCAATGCAGAATAGAGAGAATCCCAGAGTTCCGCACGCTGGGTTGCCGGTGTGTAAAGCGAGATGGCTCCCTGTGCTTGATTCAATAAATTAGAGAGCAGTGTTGCAGAGCTCTCTTGGGAGGCGGCATGCGCCACCGCATTCACAAAAAGACGAGCGGGTAGCTTGCCATCGCGCACCTGGTTCCACAGGCTAACCCATATTAAGCCGCGGGAAAGGGCATCATCGATGGTGGAAACGTGAATCAGTGCTAGAGCGCGGCCTTCGTTCTCGGCCAGACTGATTTTGGCGTAGGTCAGATCCTCAGCGTTGAGCAGAAGCAGATCAGCGGTTTCGACCAGAGACTTCTCTTCATTGGTTAGATCCAGGATGACATTGTTGGTATTTGCTGGAACCTCAACACTGACGAGCCCGGTCTGCTGCAGCTTATCTTCCTTGAGGCTATAGGTCGCAAGCTTAAGCTGGTGAGGGCGTCCGATTTCTGGGGGGACGCCGGGGGGCAGTGTTTGGGTCAGACGCAGCTCGGAGAGCTTACCGGCATCGTCAAAAACGCGGCGGGTTGAAAGCTCTGAAAGCCCGCTGGTCTGAAGCCAGGCGCTGGCCCAGGAGAGCACGTCCCTGTCTGAGACTTCATTCAGTACACCCAGAAAATCCTCTAGCGTGGTGTTACCCCACGCGAAGCGTTTGAAGTACATCCGAGCGGCTTCAATGAAGCGGTCAAAGCCCACGTAAGCAACCAACTGTTTGAGAGCCGAGGCACCCTTAGCATAGGTAATTCCGTCAAAGTTTTGGCGGGCAGCTTCAAGGTTGGGTATGTCAGCCACGATGGGGTGCGTGGTGGGTAGCTGGTCCTGCCGGTAGGCCCAAGCTTTACGTGAATTGGCGAAGGTGACCCAGGCGTCCTCGAACCCGTTAGCCTCACGGGCACCCAGGTGGCCCATGAAGTCGGCAAAGGATTCTTTGAGCCACAAATCGTTCCACCATTTCATGGTGACTAAATCACCAAACCACATGTGGCTCATTTCGTGGCAAATAACGTTAGCACGGGATTCATACTGAGATGCTGTGGCACCAGAAACGTAGATATAAGCCTCGGTAAAGGTCACCAGTCCGGGGTTCTCCATGGCCCCCAGATTGTATTCGGGAACAAAGGCCTGTTCGTACTTGGGGTAGGGGTAGGGGTAGTCAAAGAGGTCTTGAAAGTAGTCGAGGCCCTGCTTGGTAACGGTGAAGATGTTCCCATAGTCAAAGTGTTCTTTGAGAGATTGGCGGCAGTAAACAACCAGCGGGATTGTCCCTGAATTGACCTTGGCTTGAGGGGTGTATGTATCAAACGCAGTGAAGTACTCACCTGCCAGGATGGTGGTGATGTAGGTGGAAATCTTGGCGGTTGGTTTGAATACCCGCTTGGTGATGCTGGAATCTGAGGGGTCCTCAATTTCACGGTCCAGTTCAGCGTTGGAACTCACCACCCACTTTTTTGGGGCGGTGACACGGAAGTTGAAGATCGCTTTGAGGTCAGGCTGCTCAAAAACAGGAAAGACACGTCTACAATCAGCTGGTTCGTACTGAGTGTAGAGGTAGATTTTGCCGTCTGCGGGGTCAACGTACCGATGTAGACCTTCGCCCGAACGGCTGAAGTAGGAGCGCCCTTTGATGGTCAGCTGGTTTTCTGCCTGTAGGTTGGGCAGGGTAATTCGTGAGCCTTCGACGACATCCTCTGTATTCAGCGTTTCGCCATTGAGTTTGACTGAATCCAGGGAATGGTGAATGTAGTCAATGAAGGTTGATTCACCGGGGGTAGCGGCGAATTTGACGGTGGTTGCGGTGGGGTAGGTGTCGAAGTCACTTGTCGCGTTGGTCAGATCAACATGTACATCGTAGGTGTCTACGGTGATGATGCTGGCGCGGTAGCTGGCTTCTTCTTGGGTCAGATTCTCGTTATTCACATCACTTATCGTAGTTGCAGACAGCCGAAAACTCCTTCATCACTCGACAGAGTTGTGTAAAGAAGCAGGGAAGTAGTCGGAGGGCAAAAGAGTGAAAGCTGGGTGTGACGCATCTTAAGGTAAATGCGGTGGTTTTGATTTGCGGGCGGCGGTCAGGTGGGGGTAAGTTATTACTTGTTGCCAAACGAGTGGGCTGCAAAGCTTGCTGGTAAGACACCTTGCGCGGGTGGCGGAATAGGCAGACGCGCTAGCTTGAGGTGCTAGTCCTCGTATTAGAGGGTGGGGGTTCAAGTCCCCCCTCGCGCACAGAGATCATCCCCGGTTCCTATGAACCGGGGATTTTTTTAGCAAGTTATCTAATCAGTTAAACTGATTATTTTTGGTGGGCGCTTTTGGTGAATTTTTTTTGCTCGAGCACGCAAGTTGCAAGGGTACGGATTAAAGCTTCGGACGGCGTGGGGGGCTTTGATTTGCCAGTTCGCTCAGAGACATGTAAAGTATCTATTCGTTGCCTACGAGAGCTTTTATAGCTTGAGTAAACACCTTGCGCGGGTGGCGGAATAGGCAGACGCGCTAGCTTGAGGTGCTAGTCCTCGTATTAGAGGGTGGGGGTTCAAGTCCCCCCTCGCGCACAGAGATCATCCCCGGTTCCTATGAACCGGGGATTTTTTTGCATCACACCTCAAAAGCTCGAGGAGGGCTACCAACTGTGGGGAACCCTCCTCAATGCTTCTACTACCTCAGTGCAGTCGCTCTAGCTTATCTGCTCCGACTGACCGCGACGCGCGGCGTCCGCAGACTCCTGAAGGCCGGAGGCGGTACGTAGTGGTGGGGTCTTGAAGAAAAGCGCCAACACAAAGGCCAGTAGGGTAGCAATCAGACCCACCCAATAAACAGACAGCGCCGATTGAGTAAAGCCCACCATAAAGGGGCGTGTAAGGCGGCTGTCGGCACCGTTGAGATACGAGGTATCTGACGTAGATGCCGAGTCGTTTTGCCCGCCCTCATCGCTAGACTGCTCATTGATAGACTCAGCAATCTTGGGCGCCAGCAAATCAACCCAATAAGTTCGCTGCTCTTCATCTGACCAGTCGACGGCAAGCGACCCGTCCCTAATCATAGCGTGAGCCTGGTCAGCGGCAGTGGCTAAAGCTTGCTCCTCTGCAGACGGGGCAGCCTGTGCAACCTGGTCGTCAATATAAGTCTGCAGTGACTCAGCAGGGATCGTACCTGCATCTACCTGTGCTTGAGCGGCTGCAGAAATCTGCTGACCTACAGCATCCGTTGCAGCAGTACGAGCCTGCTGGGTGACCTGATCTAGTTGCTCTTGAACTTCAGTCTGTAGGGGGTCAACTATGGGGCGCCATATTTGCTGCATAACCCCCTGATTCTCTGAAGCTTGGGCTACAGAGGGGGTGAGGGCTGCGTCCAGGCCGTTCTTGAGATCATGCTCATTGGACATCGCTGAAGTGATATTTGCCGGCATAGCGGTGAAAAGAATGGACAAGAGCACTGCGGTGCCCATGGTGCCACCAATCTGTCGGAAGAAGGTAGCACCTGAAGACGCCACACCCATATAGGCAGGGGAGACCGAGTTCTGGGCGGCAAGAGTGATGGACTGCATCAGCTGGCCGAGCCCCAGACCCATGATGAACATGCCTACTATGAGGAACCAGAAGGGGCGATCAGCCGTGAGGAAGGTTAGATAGAAGTAGGCGCTTGCCATGAGGGCGGTACCTACGACGGGGAAGATACGGTACTGGCCGGTGCGTGCCACGATTTGCCCAGAAACAATCGAAGCAATCATGATCCCGAGTGTCATGGGCAAGGTGGCGAAGCCTGATTCAGTGGGGGTTAGTCCAACGACAATCTGTAGGTAGAGAGGAATGGTCATCATGGCACCGAACATGCCAAAACCAACCAGAAAACCGAGGATGGAGGACATGCTGAATGCCCCTGCTCTGAATAGGCTCAGTGGCAAGATGGCGTCCGGCCCCATCTTTGACTCGATGATAATAAAAGCAGCAAGGCCGACCGCCGAGATCGCAAAGCAGGTAACGGAGATAGCGGAGCTCCAGCCCCACTCGCGCCCCTGCTCTGCTACCAGAAGAAGAGGCAGGAGGGCGACGATGATGGCGGTTGAACCCCACCAGTCCACCCGAGGCTTGGTAGAGGGCGTTGCTCGGTGGGGGAGATGCAAAAATTTCCACACCATTGCCAGAGCAATGAAGCCAATCGGTACGTTGATTAGGAAGACCCAGCGCCAGCCGGTGACCCACAGGATTTCTGAAGCTCCTGCAAAAAGGCCGCCAATCAGCGGGCCCAGCACAGAAGAAACACCAAAGATCGCTAGAAAATAGCCCTGATATTTTGCGCGTTCACGAGGGGCTAGCATATCGCCCATAATTGCCATAGGGAGTGACATCAGGGCTCCAGCACCGATACCCTGAAATGCTCTAAAAGCAGCCAGCATAGCCATGGAACTTGAGAAAGCCGAGAGAAACGAGCCCGCAATAAAGACAGCGATGCCAAAAAGATATAGAGGTCTTCTGCCGAAGAGATCAGATAGCTTTCCGTAGATGGGAGTAGTGATCGTCGATGTAATCATATAAGCGGTAGTGACCCAGGCCTGTTGTTCAAGGCCGTGCAAATCATCGCCGATGGTGCGAATCGCGGTTGAAACAATCGTCTGATCGAGTGAAGACAGGAACATGCCTGCCATCAGGCCCGCAATGACCAACATAATTTGCCGGCGGGTCATCAATGGGGCAGTAGGTGGTACAGAGGTAGCAGTCACGAGAACCTTTAAGATAGGAGTGTTAAGTTTTTGAAGGAACCTAACAATACTATTTGCAGTTCTGCAGAAAAATTCACGTTGGTGGTTTGTTGTTGGTCACGATGGATGCAGTGTGACCTTCAACAAAGGGTCACGATGCACATATTTGTTTTTGTGAGCTTTGTTTGGTTATGGTAGGGAAAACCCAAAGTTAACCACAGGTAAAACAACGAAAACCATCATTTTTTAGTGGCATACTGGAGAAGTACCGAACACAATAATTCGACTACTAAAGTCCCCTTGAAAGGACCATCATGGCTCTCGATAAGAAGCACACCAAGCTCGGCGTAATCGGCGCTGGTGGTGTTGGATCAGCTACAGCATACGCAGCAACCTTGCGCGGTGCGGCAGACGAAATCGTCATTTACGATATTGCCGGTGATCGCGCTGAAGCTGAAGGGCTAGACATTGCCCACGGCACTATGTTCGCTCATGAAGCTCAGGTTGCCGGTAGCGGCGACGTTGAGATTCTTCGTGACGCTGATTTGATTATCGTCACCGCTGGTGCTCGCCAGAAGCCGGGTCAGCCGCGTCTGGAACTAGCAGAAGCCAACGTCAATATTTTCAAGGCTATGCTTCCCCGAGTTATGGAAGTGGCCCCAAATGCCATTCTTATGATTGTTACCAACCCCTGCGATGTGCTTGCAGTAGTTGCCCAAAACATCACTGGTCTGCCCACTGAGCGTTGCTTCGCATCTGGTACCGTCCTTGATTCATCACGCCTGCGCTGGCTCATAGCTAAAAAGGCCGGTGTTTCCATCAAATCAGTTCACGCCAATGTTGTCGGCGAACACGGTGACTCAGAATTCCCGGTGTGGTCAGCAGCTAACATCGGCATGGTTCCTCTCAATGACTGGACCAACGAAGCTGGCGAAAAAGTATTTACCGATGAGGTCAAGGAAGAACTTGCTGAGCAGGCGATGCGAGCTGCCTACAAGGTGATTGAAGGCAAGGGCTCAACCAACTACGCCATCGGTATCTCAGCTACCCGAATTGCAGAGGCCGTCCTCAAGGGTGAAGATGCTGTACTCAATGTCGCCACCCAGATTAGGGGACGCTACGGCATCGAAGGTGAAGCAGCTCTCTCACTCCCTTCAGTCGTTTCCCGAGAAGGCGTCAAGCGCGTCCTTGATGTCCCCATGGACGAAGCCGAGGTAGGGCGCCTGCGTGCATCAGCTGAGGCAATCAATAAATCACTCAAGACGCTGGGTTTCTAAAGCAACAGAGATTTCTGGTGATAGAGGTGGAGGTGTAGCTAGCTACACCTCCACCTTTTCTGTATGCAGAAACTCTGAGCTAGCGCAAAAGAAGCTGTAAGAATCTAGACAAAATGAACTGTCTTTTGCAGCTTCATTACCCGTCGCCGTAACCAGTACTTTCGGCGGCCGCCGTAAAGAATAACGGACCGTGCTAATTCCCACCGACCGTATTCAGAGTGCTCTCGTAACCTTGCCCGTGCGTCCTTGAGATTTTCGTGAGACTCGACCGTTACGATCATGTACTCAAAGCGTTGCTGAGAGCCAGCAACCTGCTCTTCTGCATAGCCAATGGTGTGTTCCCTCAAAATTAACCTCCCGGGGTATTTCGCGGAATAGACTTTTCACGATAACGTCTATTGTATGAGTAATGATCCTCGCGCCGAACTGGCACTTCTGACGTCCGCTCTCGAAGAGCACCTTACCGCCATCACAAACAGCCGAGGTGAGCAGGATGCCTCTATCGAAAATGCATACGTTGCTATCGCTAACGCCTTCGAACGGTATGAAGAAGCCCTCTTTGAAACCTTTGAAGAGGTAACTCCTCTTGAGGTATTCATTGAAGACGATGATGACGAAGAAGAGTTTGACTACGACTTCGAGGATCAAGACGACCAGGACTTCGAATCTCAGGACGCAGAAAAGTAGACTCGCTAACTGACCTCTCATCTAGCTTTATGGGCTGATTGAGGGTCTGGTTTTTCTGTTATTCCCGGCACAGCACCCTTTTGGGTGCTGTGCTTTCCCTTTTTCTCCCGTAGAGTTTTCAAACGTGGAATGGTTACAAGCGATAATCCTGGGTCTAGTCCAGGGTCTAACAGAATTTTTGCCGATCTCTTCATCGGGGCACATCAGAATCGTGGGGCAGTTCCTGCCGAACAACGAAGATCCTGGTGCTGCTTTTACTGCGATTACCCAGCTAGGTACTGAAACTGCGGTACTGGTGTTTTTTTGGAAAGACATCATGCGCATTATCAAGAACTGGTTTGGCTCACTGACCGGTAAGGTCGATAAGAAGGATCCAGATGCTCGTATGGGCTGGTTCATTATTATTGGTTCTTTGCCCATCGGTATCCTCGGACTCCTGCTAGAAGAGTACATTGACACCTCCTTCCGTAGCCTATGGATCACTGCCACTATGCTGATTGTCTTTGCGATCATTCTTGGTATTGCAGACCGTATTGGCAAAGAGCAGCGAGAGCTAAAAGAACTCACCGTTAAGCACGGTATTCTTTTTGGTTTCGCGCAGGCACTGGCGCTGATTCCAGGTGTCTCCCGCTCAGGTGGCACCATCACTGCTGGCTTGCTTATGGGCTATACCCGTGAAGCTGCAGCGCGCTATTCCTTTTTGTTGGCTATCCCGGCAGTCTTTGCCTCTGGCCTCTACAAGCTTGTTGGCAGTATTGGAGATGGCTTCACCGGCTATTACGGGTTTGGCTCGACCATGCTTGCAACGGCAGTTGGTTTCGTTGTTGCCTACTTCATCATTGGTTGGTTCTTGAAATTCGTTTCTAACAACAGCTACAGCCTCTTTGTCTGGTACCGTATTGCGCTCGGTCTAGTGCTTTACATCCTGCTGGGCACCGGCGTCCTCACCGCTTAATCTGGCTCACCTTTTTTACCCGCTCGGAATGATTACCGGGCGGGTATTGTTTTATATAACTGTTTTAAGAGAATCACTGTTAGGAAGTCCATGAGAGCCTGGGATCAGCCCACTATTCCATCATTGCCGGGGGCAGCCCCTCTACCTTATATTTTTGATACAGCTGCCCAACAGCATGTGGAACTCGAGCGTGAGCAGCAGGCGGGGCTTTATGTCTGCGGTATTACACCGTACGATGCAACCCATATGGGTCATGCTTCAACGTATGTTGCTTTTGACGTGCTCAATAGGGCCTGGCGCGATGCTGGGGTACCCGTGAAGTTTGTGCAGAATGTGACTGATATTGATGACCCTCTGCTTGAGCGCGCTGCAGCGACGGGCGTTGACTGGGTTGAGCTAGCCGAAGAGCAGACTGAACTTTTCCGTACTGATATGGAAGCGCTCAACATCATTGCTCCTGACCACTATGTTAGCGTTGTCGATTCAATTGCGCTGGTGGTTGACGCTGTTGAAAAGCTGATGCAACAGGGTTATGCCTACCGAGTCCCGGGTTTTACCGCTGAGGATGGCACGGTGCACCCTGATGGCGATATTTATTTTGATTTGGAGGCAGCAGCGCAGCTCAATGAGAGACTGGGCTCGGGCTGGACTCTCGGCCATGTTGCGCATATGAGTCATGAAGAGATGCTCACCGTTTTTGGGGAGCGCGGCGGTGACCCTCGACGCCCCGGAAAGAAAGATGCCTTAGATCCGCTTCTGTGGCGGGTAGCGCGTGACGGTGAGCCCTCCTGGGAAGGGGGGGAGCTGGGTGCTGGGCGTCCTGGTTGGCATATTGAATGTACGGTCATCTCTCAGGAGTTTTTGGGCTCTCCCTTCTCTGTGCAAGGCGGAGGTTCTGACCTCCAGTTCCCTCACCACGATTTAGGGTCCAGCCACGGTTTCGCTCTGACCGGGCGGCCCATGGCACGGCATTACGCCCACACTGGCATGGTGGGCTTAGAGGGCGAGAAGATGAGCAAGTCACGAGGTAACCTGGTGTTAGTCTCTAAACTTCTGCAAGAGGGAATCGATCCCGCTGTCCTACGGCTTGCCATTATGGATAACCACTATCGCACCGACTGGTTCTGGACCGAAGATTTACTAGAGAAAGCGCAGGGGCGCTTTGACACCTATGCTGCAGCTCTGGAACACGCTGACACACAGGAAGATGAAGCAGCTCTTAAGCTTTTGGCATCGGTGCGAGAACTTCTTGCCGATGACCTCAACGTCCCTGCTGCCTTGATTGCTATCGATCAGTGGGCCTTTTCTGTGCTTGAGCACGGTGGCGGCGGTAGCGAGCTGGTCGGTAATTTGCTGATGGCTCGGCTTGGTCTAGCTATATAGGTTTAACTCAAGAAGAGACAGGGACGCCGGTGGTTCAACCACCGGCGTCCCTAGCGTTTCACCTAAATTTAGGAGTCATCTCTGCGTTTGAGGAATTTTTCAAACTCAGCTGCAATATCCACATGGTCAAAGGTTGCGAGATCGTCCTCAGCCTCGGCAGAGCTTTCGAGCTGCTGAACATAGGAGCGTAGCTCGGGTTCTTCTTCAAGGAGTTCGGTTGCCCCTCGTTCCCAGGCCAAGATGTCTTCAGCCAGTTGATCTACCGGTAGCGAGATCCCCAGCATGCTCTCCAGAGCGCTCATGAGGGTGAAGACCGCCTTAGGATGGGGCGGGTGGCTGATGTAGTGGGGGATTGATACCCAGAGTGACGCGGAGGTTAAGCCCCGCTGCGCTGCCTCGTGAGCGGTGACCCCAATAATCCCGGTAGGTCCGCTGTAGGTTACTTTCTTCACTCCTTCAACGGCGAGAACATCGGGGTTCATGCTGGTGATATTGAGCGGAAAGGGGCGAGAGTGGGGGACTTCATCAAGAAGGGCACCGCATTGCAGGATGAGGTCAACGCCCTGCTCTTGGGCGAAGTTGAAGATGTTATCAATAAAGCTCTGCCACCTGAGGGAGGGCTCTGGTCCGGTGAGAATCAGTAATCGGCGCTCTGGGCTTTTGAGGTTAACTTCTGAAAAGGTGATGGCCGGCCATCTAACCGCCCCGGTTCCATCGCTGAAGGATTCAAACATGGGGCGGGTGTTCAGGTAGCTAAAGTAATCAGAGGTCTCAAACCCTGGGAGAGGGGAGGCGCCGTAGTGAGATGAAATCAGCCTCAAGGTCTCCGTTGAGGCTTCACCTGCATCATTCCACCCTTCGAAAGCGATGAGAAGTGCAGTTAAGGGCTTATCGTCTGGGCTTCCCTGACGGGCGCTCGTCTGGGCAAGAATGTCTTGAGGTATTTGCTGGTGCATCACCGTTATATGCTACGCCAAAAAACTACAGCAATCACCCGTAGACTGATGGAGCAAGTAAACGAAACTCTGGGAAGGTAACTCACCAGTGAATCAGCATTCGGGACTGCAGATTGGCTCTTATCGCGGAGCTCCCATTTATCTCAAAGCATCGTGGTTCATATTCATGATTCTTCTTATTGTGGGGTATGGATCTCATCTCTCCGCCTGGCCCGCTCTTACCGTTGCTGACGGGTTTACGGCTGCAACGGTGGTGGCAGTAACACTAGCGCTGGGTGTCTTTTTGCATGAGCTGGCTCATGCGGTAGTTGGTGCTCAAAGGGGGTTAGAGGTCAGATCCATCTCCTTGACAGTTTGGGGCGGGCAAACCAGCATGAACACCGGTACTCCCATGACGTCGCTCATGGTGTCTTTGGTGGGGCCACTAGCGAACTTTCTTATGGCCGGAGTCTGTCAGCTCGTGTGGTCTCTCACTGGAACAGCTGATTTTTTGGGTTTTTCAATAGCAGCCCAGGTCAATGTGGCAATTGGAGCCTTCAACCTCATCCCTGCTTACCCGTTGGATGGCGGACACGCCCTTGAAGCAGCTGTGGCACACGTTTCAAGAAGCCGCAGCCTAGCCATGCGTGTGACTTCCTACACCGGTATTGCAGTGACTGCTCTGATGGTTGGAATTGTTGTCTTCCTAGGGCTGTGGAATTCACCGGTGATCGTGGTAGCTACCTTGGCGTTAGCTTATTTCCTCTGGAGTGGTGCTTCTGGGTCCCTTAAAATCCTCTCCCAGGAGAGGAACCCTCATAATCCGTTGACCGCGGCCTCCCTCATGAGACCAGTTCAATACTTTGACTCCGAAGTAAAGATTGGCGAGGTCTTAGCGAGATGGGACGGAAGGTCATACCTGCTCCTGAACGATGGATCTGCCGCCTCGCCGTCGTCTGTTGTAGAACCTATCGTTCTACGATCTGCCCTGAGTCTAGCCAACCAGCCATTGGCATCGATAGCTAGCCCCCTTGCTCCTGGTAGTATCCCCGGTTCAGCTTCATCGGTAGACATTATGGATGCTTATAACGGTTACCGCTACCATCAATTGCCGGCACACTACCGGCAGAATGCCCCTCTGTGGGCGGTTACAGATCGGGGAGCTACGATTGGCGTGATTAGTCATAAGGATATTACCGAGGTGCTTCTTGCCTCTGTGAAGCGCCCACCGCACCCCGCTTAGTTGGGCAATATCCGCTGGTGTGCCTTACCTGGTGCAATCTGAGATAATGTAGAAAACCTATTTTTGACGGAAGATAATAACCCTATGACCACCCCTACCGGCAGCATCAACCGCCGAGGCCCCTTCCGCGCTGGTGAGCGCGTGCAGATCACTGACGAGCGTGGACGCATCACCACCATCACCCTCACCGAAGGCGGTGCCTATCACTCACACCGCGGTTTCTTTAACCACAGCGAGTTGATCGGCAACGTTGAGGGTACGGTCATCGAGAACTCTGAGGGCATTAAGTTCCAGGCATTGCGCCCCCTCTACAAGGATTTTGTGCTGTCGATGCCTCGCGGCGCCGCGGTCGTTTACCCCAAGGATGCCGGCCAGATTGTAGCGATGGCTGATATCTTCCCTGGGGCTCGCGTTATTGAAGCCGGCGTTGGGTCTGGGGCTCTATCAATCGCTCTGCTTCGTGCGGTTGGTGACTATGGACACCTGCGTTCTTTTGAACGTCGTGAAGAATTTGCCGATATTGCTAGAGGAAACATCGAAACTTTCTTTGGTGGCGAGCACCCCGCATGGTCACTCACGCTGGGGGACTTGGCAGAAGAGCTGGGCTCCGTTGAGCAGCCAGGCTCAGTGGATCGAGCTGTGCTTGATATGCTCGCCCCTTGGGAGTGCTTAGACGCGGTAGCTACAGCGTTGGCACCCGGCGGCGTGGTAATCTGCTACATTGCTACCGTTACCCAGCTCTCACGTGTGGCTGAAGCCCTGCGAGCTGATGGTCGTTATACCGAGCCTGAGTCCCACGAGACTATGGTGCGCGGCTGGCATGTAGAAGGTCTTGCAGTTCGACCCGACCACCGTATGGTGGCCCACACCGGCTTTCTTATTACCTCTCGTCGTCTTGCTGACGGTGCGGAGCGGCTAGCTCCCAAACGCAGAGCTTCTAAGACTGATTTTTCGGAAGAAGATATGAATGCTTGGACTCCGGCATCACTAGGTGAGCGAAATGTATCTGATCGTAAGCTGCGCCGTGCCGGGCGTGATGCCCAAAATCTAGCGGTGAAAGCTGCTCAGGCAACCGAACAGGCTCAGACGGGCGAACAGTAACGAGAGGCCTTGCCGTGTACTCACTGCGAGCGCAGGGCAGTAGGTTTTTACCGGGGTCGTGGAGAAGAGAGAAGGCAGGGGTTTCATGAGCGAGAATAACCAGCAGCGGAATGTATCGCAGCAGGACTATGACCGGATGCTACGACAGCTTAATATCGCTAATGATAATCGCCGCAACATGGACCGTCAGCTACGGGTCGCGGGGGAGCGCAACCAAAAACTGGTGAATGCTCTGACGAAAACCAAGAACGAGATGGAGCATTTGCGCCTAGCACTATCTCAGGATGTTGCACCCCCGCTGAACTCTGCCCTGGTGATATCTGTGCATGATGGCGCCATAACGTATCAGGATTTAGCGGAAGGTAAGACCCCGGCTGAAAGTGAGGAGCACCTTGATGTACTGCTGGGAGGACGATTGGTGCGTATCACGGCCTCTCCGCTCCTTTCACTGTCTGAGGTCAAGCCGGGGATGACCGTCCTGCTCAATGAGAACACCCAAGCGGTACTCTCTCTGGGCTTTGAAGGTTATGGGGATGTTGTTACGATCCGGGAGGTGCTCGATACAGAGCACGTTGTGGTCGATATGCCCAATCAGATGAAAGCCGTAGCTCGTATTTCTGGTGCTCTGGATGCCGGTACCCTGACGACGGGGGATTCGGTGACTTATGACAACAGGCTGCAAATGGTTACATCTCTAGTTCCATCTACTGATGCTCAGGAGCTAGTTCTTGAAGAAGTCCCCGATATCACTTATTCAAATATTGGTGGTCTTAGTTCTCAGATTGCTCTGATGAGGGACGCGGTCGAGCTTCCCTTCTTGCACCCTGAAGTCTACCGAGAGCATGAACTGACTCCTCCCAAAGGTATTTTGCTGTACGGCCCGCCCGGCAACGGCAAGACCTTGATTGCCAAAGCAGTGGCCAACTCATTAGCTGCACGCGCTGCTGAACTTTCAGGAAAGAGTAAGAAGACTGGCTACTTCCTGAATATCAAGGGCCCAGAACTTTTAGATAAGTATGTAGGGGAGACCGAGCGGCAGATTCGCGATATCTTCTCAGCAGCGCGCGAAAAAGCTCAAGCAGGCAACCCGGTGGTAGTTTTCTTCGATGAGATGGAATCCCTCTTCAGGACCCGTGGCACCGGCCGGTCCTCCGATGTTGAGACAACAATCGTCCCGCAGCTTTTAGCGGAGATTGACGGTGTCGAGTCCCTAGACAACGTGATTGTCATTGGCGCGACCAACCGTGAAGATATGATTGACCCCGCAGTCCTTCGCCCGGGCCGCCTTGATGTGAAGATCCGCATCAACCGACCTGATCGAGCGGGCGCTACCGAAATTTTTGCTCTCTATCTCACCGAGGGTCTCCCCATCAATGATGAAGAAGTAACCCGTGCCGGTTCCAAGCAGGCTGCGATCGAGACCATGATTGAAACGGTTGTTGATGCACTCTTTTCAGCTGATCCTAAGAACCGTTATATTCGCGTTAACCTTGAAAATGGGGTGAGCCGTTGGCTGACCCGCGGTGATTTCCTCTCGGGCGCTGTCGTGCGAAATATCGTGGATCATGCCAAGAAGCAAGCGATTAAGTCATTTCTAGCCGGCGGGGCCAAAGGTATTACCACTCAGCACTTATTGGAGGCTGCCCGTGTTGAATTTGAAGACCAGGTTGAGGTTCCTCAGATTTCTGAAATTCAAGATGTTCTCTCGACTCTCAACGTTCGCCAACGGGTCATCAACGTTGCGCCGGCTAGAGCTGTGAGCGAGGTTTAGTGATGAGTGTTTCACGCATTATGGGGGCCGAAACTGAATACGGGGTTTTTGCACCCCAGAAACCAAGCGCTAACCCCACGGTTCTTTCAGCTTTCGTTGTTAACACTTACGACACGCTCTTTAAACAAGAGCTAGCTGCCCAGGTTGAAGCCCAGTGGGAGTATGCTTCAGAGACTCCCTTGGATGATGCCCGCGGCTTTAGCATGGCACGTCAGGACGCCCACCGGAGCCAACTCACTCATGAGTCTAGGGTGCTCACCAGCGAGGACATCGCGGCTGAGGCTCTGAGCCAGGCCGGTCACTTCGCCGAACGCATTGACTGGGATGCTGTCACTATGAACTCCATTTTGCCCAACGGTGCACGTTTTTATGTGGATCATGCCCACCCTGAGTACTCATCTCCCGAGACCAGTAACCCTCGGGACTGTGTCCTGTGGGACGCTGCGGGGGATTATATAGCGGCGCGGACCGTGGCTACGATTGAAGGCGTAGCGGCCACCGAGCAGTCGGCTATGCCAGTGGTTAACCTTTATAAAAACAACACCGATGGTAAGGGCCAGTCCTACGGTTCCCACGAAAACTACCTCCTGCCCAGAGACATAGACTTTGAAGCTCTAACTCAGGCTCTCTTACCCTTTTTTGCCACCCGTCAGATCATGACTGGGGCCGGCCGGGTGGGCATCGGCCCAGCTGGTGAAAAAGCTGGGTTCCAGATTTCCCAGCGAGCGGACTTCTTTGAACGAACCGTTGGTTTAGAAACAACCATTCGCCGCCCCATGGTTAACACGCGCGATGAACCGCACGCATCCAGCGAAAAGTACCGGCGACTTCACGTGATTTCTGGGGACGCAAATCTGGCGCACTATTCTAATCTGCTGAAGTTTGGAACGATGTCGCTGGTACTCAATCTCATTGAAGCGGGGGCAGCGCCGGTTATCGTCCTGGCTGACCCGGTTTCAGCTATGCATACGGTGAGCCATGACCTCACCCTAAGAGCTACACTGCCCCTAGCTGACGGGGGAGAGACGACTGCGCTGCATATTCAACGCAGTTACCTACAGGCTGCTCGATCCCTGGAAGAAACCCCAGATACTGCTACGGCCGAAGTGTTGGATTTGTGGGAAAACATTTTGGATGCGCTCGAACATGACCCCCTATCACTGGCTGGCACCCTCGACTGGGTGGCCAAGTATTCACTGATGCTGGGCTATATAAAGCAAGGCCTGGAGTGGAGTGACCCCAAACTTGCAGCCATTGATCTGCAGTATTCAGATGTCCGGCCCGGAAAGGGTCTCTACCATAAGCTGGTCGCTCTGGGGCGGCTGGGCACCATCTTTGACGAGTCACAGATTGCTGAGGCCGCTGCCAACCCACCGCGTGATACCCGCGCTTTTTTGCGCGGCAAACTGATTACTACCTGGCCGGACGAGGTGGTGGGGGCGAACTGGGATACGCTTTCAGTACGTAACCCTCTTTCGGTAGACCTGCACCGCTTGCAGATGGATGAACCTCTTGGCTTCAACGCTGAGGTGGTAGAACCTCATCTAGGCTTGGAGCATGCTGACCAGCTATTTGAAATCCTCAACGGCTAAAATTTATAACCGATACCATTCAGAGCAAGAACTTATAAGGAGATTCCACCGTGGAACGTCAACAACAGCAAGCTCAACAGCAGATGAGCTCCAGTGCGCCCCTTGAGCAGAGTCAGCTTCAAATTTCTCACCAGACCGCAGAGGTTAATCAGAACCTAGTGTCAGAAGTCGATGACATTCTGGCTGAAATTGACGGTCTTCTGGAAGAAAATGCTGAAGACTTCGTCAAGGGATTCGTTCAAAAGGGCGGCGAATAAAATACTGCCCTCATCGAAGAGGACGTAAAGAAGGGCAATGATGGAACGTAGAATCTTTGGTGTTGAAACCGAATTCGGAATCAGATATATCCCACGCGGGCTTGGGCCTCTTGCACCGGAGGAGGCGGCCCGTAGGCTCTTCAAACCTGTGGTTGATAGTTGGCGCTCCACCAATATCTTTTTGCCCAATGGCGGTCGTCTCTACCTTGATGTTGGTTCTCACCCTGAATATGCAACGGCCGAAACCGCTACCCTGCGTGATTTACTCGCTCACGATAAAGCCGGTGAATACCTCTTCAACGATTTGGTGAACCAGGCTCAGGATAACCTCGAAGCTGAAGGCTTTGACGGGCGGATTTTCCTTTTCAAGAACAACGTGGATTCAGCGGGTAACTCCTTTGGGTCGCATGAAAATTATATGCTTGAACGAAAAGTGGAATTTAGCAGACTGGTACGCTCGCTCATCCCTTTTCTGATTACACGTCAGATTATGGTCGGGGCGGGCAAAACTCACCCTTCCGGTCCGCCAGAGTGGTCCGGTCGTCCGCTGGGGCCTCAGAATGAACCTAGTTTTTCTTTCTCTCAGCGTGCCGACCATATCTGGGAAGGCTCCTCAACGGCGACAACGCGTGCCCGCCCCCTGATTAATACCCGTGATGAACCGCATGCTGACGCCTCACTCTACCGCCGTCTGCACGTGATTAACGGCGATTCGAATATGTCTCAGACAACCACTATGCTCAAGGTCGGTGCTACTGATCTTGTGCTGCGGATGCTTGAAGACTACTACCCCTTAGCTGACTTTGAAATCAGAGATGCTGCAACAGCTCTGCGGGTTATATCGCACGATATGACCGGTAGCGCCCGTTTTAGTCTTGCCGACGGTAGCGAGCGAAGCGCTGTAGAGATGCAACGTCACTACCATGCTGCGGCCTGTCAGTATGTTGAAGCTAAAGGTCCGCATCACGAGGATGTGCCTTATATCCTGGACCTGTGGGATCGAGCTTTGAAAGCCATCGAGACCGGGGATAGCAGCGGTATCGATACAGAAATTGATTGGGCCATTAAGAAACAGCTTCTGGACGCGTATATCAGCCGAGGCGCTAGCGGGTATGATGACCCCAAAATCCAGCAACTTGACCTTGCCTATCACGATATTGACCCTGACCGCGGGATTTATAATGTGCTGAATCGCAAGGGTCTCATTAAAACAGTGATATCGGAGTCTGAAATTGATCGGGCAACGATTGAGCCACCGGCAACTCGGGCTCGTATTAGGGGTAGTTTTATCAGCGCAGCCCGCGCGGCTGGTGAGCCTTTCACCGTAGACTGGGTACATCTTAAACTGAATAGCCGGCCCCAGCTCAGCGTGATGTGTAAAGACCCCTTTGCCGTAGAAAACGCAGAGGTAGCTTCCCTCATCGAAGAATTACAGCAAAAGAAATCTACGGTTTGGGCTCCTCCCTTTATCTAGAAAAGGGCCTCATAGCCGGCACCCAGCTTCCTCAGCTATGATAAACGGCGAGAAGTCCTGCGTCCGACGGGCGCTTCAACAATGAAAGAGATGTACGTGAAAAAGAAAACGACATATATCGCTACCGGTAGCGCTGTCCTTGCCCTGCTACTCAGCGCTTGCGGGGGCGGCTCGGGCGATAAGCTTGAAGACGTGGATTACTCCCTCAACGGGGCAACCGCTCAACCCTCAGCTTCCTTTGCGACTCCCTTCGCGGCATCCGGTACCGAAGCCCACATTGTTGAAGAGGGCACTGGCGATGAGATTGTAGATGGAGATACCATCCTCGTTGATGCAACCGTATTCAACGGTGCAGACGGTAGCTCTGTTGGTACTACGTATGCTGACGCTCCCATGGTCATTCCGGTCACTGATCAGCTCAAAGAAGCTGCACCGGAACTCTACGAAATACTCGCTGGGGCAAAAGTAGGAACTACTTTCTCCTACACCACCAATATTGATCAGGCGTCTACCTCAACAGCCGAGGCAACACCTACCGTATCCCCAGGAACCGCAACCAACGTTGAGGTTTACACCGTCACCAGCAAGCTCCTGAAATCAGCAGAGGGCGTGGAGAACGAAAAGAAGTCTTCAGCTCTGGAGGAATTTAGCGTAGGTGATGATGGTACACCCACTCTCAAGCTGGCGGAGGACCGTGGCGATGCGCCCACCGAGCTCTACACCGAGGATCTTATTACCGGTGAAGGCGCCGTCCTTGGTGAGAACGACACCGTTTACGCTAACTATGTAGGTGTCACCTGGTCAGACGGTGCTGTTTTTGATGAAAACTTCAGCACTCAGCCCCTTAGCTTCTCCCTCAACGGAGTTATTGAAGGCTGGAAGGAAGGTCTGAAGGGTAAGACAGTTGGCTCCCGAGTCCTGCTTCAGATTCCCAGCGAGCTAGCCTACGGTGAGGACGCTGCGGACTCAGGTGCCCCTGAAGGCGCCCTGGTGTTCGTAGTAGATATTCTTGGTTCATCACCGGCTCGTACTGCGGAGGCTGCCTCATCAGCACCTGCCGAGCCCAGTGATAACCCTGAAAGTACGCAGTCCCCTGAGGCAACTGCCTCAGCTTCGGAATAGAAATACCTAAGGAGTTTATATGTCATTTGGACAGCGAAACCTTGATCGCAGTAAGCCCGAAATCGACTTTCCCGAGGGTGGAGTTCCCCAGGAGCTAGTGATTATCGATGAAATTGAGGGCGCGGGCGAGACCGTAGAACGCGGATCCACGGTATCTGCACACTATGTTGGGGTAGCTTTCTCCACCGGTGAAGAATTCGATTCATCATGGAACCGCGGTGAACCTCTCCGTTTCCAGGTGGGTGTTGGAATGGTGATCCAGGGCTGGGATGACGGTCTGTTAGGTATGAAGGTTGGTGGGCGACGTCGTCTGGAGATTCCTTCCGAGATGGCTTACGGCTCACGTGGCGCTGGTGCAGCTATTGGCCCCGATGAAGCTCTCATCTTCGTGGTTGACCTAGTTGATGTCAGCAAGTAATTAGAACGCTCAGCGTGTTTAGTCCCCGGTTCTTAAGAACCGGGGACTATTTTAATGAGTAATGACTTCTAAAGCAGTTGAACGCGCTATTACGCTTCTTGATGTGCTGGTATCAGCCCCGCATGGTCTTGACCGTAACCAAATTCGCCACCGTGTACCTCAATACTCACAAGCTTCCAGTGAAGCAGCTTTTGAGCGTATGTTCGAAAGAGATAAGGATGTGTTGCGGTCGGTGGGGCTTGACCTTATCTCTCACCGTGTTCAACATTCAGAAGTAGGTTTTACCTATCGTGTTGAGACCGGTGACCGTCCATCCCTAACGCTGGGGCCTATTGATGTCTTACTTTTTTCCCATCTCAGCACGGCTTGGCAGGGCACGAGCCTTGAGCGCTACGCCTCATCAGCGATGCTTAAAGTAGGAGCACAAGCGGGGCTCAAGATGGGTGAACTACTGGGAAATACCCCTCGGTTCTCTGACGAAATTGGTCTCGTTGAATGCCTTGAAGCGACCGCTGAAGAAAAGGGTCTGAGCTTCCTGTACGGTACCTCTGCTCAGGTCCGCAAAATATCCTGCTGGGGTTTGGGCCTTAGATTTGGGCACTGGTACGTTTACGGTTGGGACAGAGACCGTAAAGCAGAACGTATCTTTCGGCTAGATCGTATGTCCGGCACCAAAATCCTTGCTACCAGTAGCTTTCCCGCGCCCCCGGATTTTTCTATGCAAGAGGCACTGAGCCGTGTCGGTTTTGCTGAGCTTCCGCTCGTTGCATCTCTGCCGCTCAAACATATTCATTCTTCGGAAGCGTGCACGGAGCTGCCCTCTTACTCACCGCTAGAATCTGCTGAGCGCGCTGTTCTCAACGGTGCAACTCATGAGCTCACTGAACAGCAACTAGCTTCGGTCAATGTTGATCGGGGTCAGCAGAGCCTTGTGATCGAGGCTGAAAGAAACCTGCGTACTGCTCTTGACCAACCACCTGAAGAAACACCGGGTGCTCTGCCCCACGATTTAGTGTGGAAGCCCGTCAGCGCGCAGCGCGAGCGAGAAACAGCCTCTCAACAACTCACACGAACTTTTATCATGCTCTCGCTCATCAGTTCCCGCGGAGGGATGGCGCTCTCCGACCTTTCTGATTACTTTGATCTGGCTCCGTCTAAAATACGGTCCAATCTGGAGGCTGTTGCTGCAAGCGTTACCTTCGGAGCCCTGTTCATCACTATCGATAGCGATGACTGGGTAACGGTCGACGGAAAAGTAGAAATGACCGGTGGGGCGCCACTGACAGCGGTAGAGACGGCAACGCTTTTACTGGCCATTAACCTCAACCATAGTTCTGAGCAACAGCTAATGCTTGACAGCTTAGCCATCAAGCTCAGTGAGAACTCTGCACAAACACAGCATTTTTGTCACCGGTTTTCTGTGTACTCAAATGACACGGTGGACGTGTTTCAGGAGGCAATAGCTTCAAAGGTTCCCTTGGAACTTACCTATAGTTCTTATCACGGGGTCAGTCAGAGAACGGTTGAGCCTCTCTCCTTAGTTAATAGAGACGGCCCTCGCTACCTTCGTGCCTGGTGCCGTTCAGCGCAGGACATACGTCATTTCAGGCTAGACCGCATTGGGGCTGTGCACGCACTCACTGATGACGCTTTCCAGTCTGAGCCTGTCGATGATACCGACTCCAGCCTTCATAGCTGGCGTCACCAGCTGGTCAATCAGCCTCATCGTGAAGCAACTTTGGTCGTCCCAGCTCATTTGCCGGCCACTCCACGCGCTAAAACTCAGTGGATTCTCGAGCAGTATGCCTCTCATATAGCCCAGCAGGCTGGGAACCACTTTTATAAGCTGCCGCTAGTAAATGAGATGTGGCTGTTTGAGCTCATCATCTCTCTAGGGGGCTGCGCCCAATTGCTTCAGCCATCCGACGTACGGCGGCGCTTTCAGCTGAGATTGGCTGGCAAAGAAGAAGACAGCTGAGCATAAATTAACTAAAAGAACCTTGGTAAGCTCGGTTCTGAGCAAGCCCACAGCCAAATATGTTCATGGCATCTCCATAACCGGATATATAATTGGTCGTATGCCTTGGTGGTTTTGGATAGTTTTATGGAGCGTGCTCGTATTGAGCTCGCTGTCCTTTCTAGCCTGGCTGCTGTGGCGCGTCCTGCGTAAGGGGTTAGCTACTTTCAAAGCTGTTGAAGAATGGGAAAATCTCATTAGTTCGCAGTTAGGCGACACCGCTGTGTCAACCGCTGTCAGAGGCCCGCAACCTGTGGCACTTTTCCAACCGGTGTCTGTTACAGCCCGCGAATTTACTCAAGGCGCACACCAACGAACGCTAGACCGTGCCCAGAGGCGTATTAAGCGCCGCGATCAGCTAGGTCAGCCCCAACTCATCGGAGATTTGCTCAGTAAATCTCAGAAAGGTGACGAACGTGCTCGGTAACCTCGGCCCCGTCCATCTGCTCATCCTCCTCATCATCATTATTCTTCTTTTCGGCGCACCTAAGCTTCCCGGTATGGCCCGTAGCCTGGGGCAGTCCATGCGTATTTTCAAATCTGAGGTTGATGGCCTCAAGAATGATGGAAAGAAAAATACTTCATCAACTACCACCAACGATGGCGTGGTTTCAGGTGAAGTTATTAATAATCCTTCATCCTCTGACCAGAACACCGGGTCACACCGCGCCGACTAAACAGCCTCGGCGCTCTATTTCAAGCGTTCGGGTTCCCTGAACCCGTGCTCCTTTGTCTATGAGCACGGGGTTCTGGGGCTCTAGGTTACACCGCTCATAAAAGGTAGGCATGGCTAAACCAAACAGTCGAAAGAATAACCCCCAAGCAACCATGGCTTTGGGCGAACACTTTCGTGAATTTCGCAACCGGCTCATCAAAGCTGCCCTTGCAACTCTTCTGTGTGCCATCGCAGGTTTTTTTCTTTATGACCCTTTCATTCAGGCCATCAGTGACCCTTTCACCGCAATTAATGAACAAGCGGGCCGTAACGCTACTCTCAACTATGCTTCTGTAGCTTCCCCCTTTGACCTGTTAGTTAGGATTTCGCTCTACATAGGGCTTGTGTTGGCCTGCCCAGTATGGCTGTATCAGCTGTGGGCATTCATCACTCCCGCTTTGTATAAGAGAGAAAAAATATACGCCGTCAGCTTTGTATTCAGCGCGGTTCCGATGTTTTTCTTCGGTATCTGGCTGGCCTGGGTTTGTCTGCCTACAGCTATTCGCACCCTACTAATGTTCAACCCAGAGGGCACTGATAATATCGTTGCAGCTGATGTCTATATTGGCTTCGTCGTCAAATTCATGCTGGTCTTCGGCATAGCTTTTGTGCTCCCTGTGCTTCTCGTAGGCCTTAACTTCATGGGTCTTTTGAGTGGTAAGACCATCAAGAAATCGTGGCGCTGGGTCATTGTACTCGTGGCCTTCCTCGCTGCGATGGCTGCTCCGGGCACAGATATTATGACCATGTTCTACCTCATGGCTCCTCTGCTCATTTTCTTCTTTGTTGCTGTTCTGATCTGTCTTTGGAACGACAAACGTCGAGCCAAAAAGCAAGCAAAACTTGCTGGTGGGCTCAGCCCGGACGAGCTGGACCAAGCTACCAGTTTTGATGACCTTCAGCATATGGGCAATACCAACCGCTTATAAAGCGCTGCCATTTACCCCAGTACCATTCGGTGCTGGGGTTTACTTTGTTCGCGGTGAGGAGGAAACAGCGGAAGAGAGGGCATCTGACGACTAGGATGGATGTATGGCAAGTTACGCTGAACAATATTTTGAAGCAAAAAAACGCAATGAGTATTCAAAGACTGAACTCTCAGTTTTTGAGAAGACCCTTGATTTTTCGATAGACCCGTTCCAGCGTGATGCCTGCTCGTCAGTTGAACAGGGCAGGGGAGTTCTTGTAGCGGCTCCAACTGGCGCTGGTAAAACAATCGTTGGTGAATTTGCTATCCATCTCGCTTTGAAACAGGGTAGAAAAGCTTTCTACACCACCCCCATCAAGGCTCTCAGTAATCAGAAATACAACGATTTAGTCGAAGTATACGGCAGCGAACATATTGGGTTGCTGACGGGGGACACTTCCATCAATTCTGAGGCTCCCATTGTCGTCATGACAACTGAAGTGCTTCGCAACATGATTTATGCTGAGTCAACCACCTTGAATAATCTTGGCTACGTTGTCATGGACGAGGTCCACTACCTGGCTGACCGTTCCCGTGGTGCTGTGTGGGAAGAAATCATCATCCACCTTCCTGAACATATTTCAGTAATTGCTCTTTCTGCAACTATTTCTAATGCCGAAGAGTTTGGTGCTTGGCTCGATACAGTGCGCGGGAAAACTGACATTATTGTTTCTGAACATCGCCCTGTTCCCCTGTGGCAGCACGTGATGGTGGGCAAGTCTCTACTTGACCTCTTTGACGGTGATACAACCGTTCAGGACGCCGCAGAATCCTCCGAGATGCCGGAGGTAAACCCTGAGCTACTAAGGATTGGGCGTGGGAGACCTTCCCGAGCCCGTCAGGAAAAGTCCTTCTCCCGTATGGGGCGGGGCAAGCAACGTCATACCCAGGAATACCACCGTAGTCGCGAGCGCGACAGCGGCTTATCTGCCCCAGCGAGAGGCTCTAGGGTGAGCAGGCCGGAGATGATTGCTACCCTGGATAAAAACGGTCTTCTACCCGGAATTTGCTTTATTTTTTCCAGGGTGGGGTGCGACGCTGCGGTAGCCCAGTGTATCGATGCTGATGTGCGGCTTACCACCGATGCTGAAGCGCAGACTATCCGCGCCTATGTCGCCGAGGCGACGGCGTCTTTGGATATCAAGGACTTAGCGGTGCTGGGGTTTTATGAGTGGCGTGAGGGGTTAACTCGGGGTATTGCTGCTCATCATGCGGGCCTTTTGCCAGTCTTCAAAGAGGTAGTTGAAACCCTATTTTCTGAAGGTCTAGTACGTATGGTTTTCGCTACCGAAACCCTTGCCCTGGGTATCAATATGCCAGCTCGTTCAGTGGTACTGGAAAAACTGACTAAATTCAATGGCGATACCCACGTCGATATAACCCCCGGTGAGTACACTCAATTGACGGGCCGAGCGGGGCGCCGGGGAATCGATATTGAAGGCCACGCAGTGGTGATGTGGCGGCCCGGACTGGAGCCTCAACAGGTTGCAGGTTTAGCGTCCAAGCGAACCTATCCACTGAATTCTTCTTTCAAACCTACCTATAATATGAGTGCAAATTTGCTGGCTCAGTTTGGTGCTGAGCGTACCAAGAAGATTCTTGAGTCGTCCTTTGCCCAGTTCCAGGCTGATAAATCTGTAGTGGGAATTGCGCAGCGGGTTAGAAAGAATGAGCGTACTTTAGCCGGTTTTGAGGAGGCGATGACCTGTCACCTGGGTGATTTTACAGAGTACGCCAGCATCCGTAGGGACCTGAAAGATCTAGAGAAAAATCTTGAAAAGGGTCGTAATAGGTTGCGGCAGTCACAGGCGCGTGCTTCGCTGCTTGATCTGATGCCCGGAGATATCATCGATATACCTCGCGGGCGTAACAGCGGCCCGGCAGTGGTGCTAGCACGAGCTGAGTCTTTTGACGATCCCAAGCCGTCCATCCTTACGATGGACGCTCATTTGCGCAGGCTTGATTCTCGTGACCTTGAAGGCCCCATTCTGCCCATCTCAAAAATCAAGGTCTCTAAAAAGTTCACGGGGAAGACAGCTAAAGATCGTAGGGATATGGCGTCGCGAATGCGGGAGGCCTTGTACCAGGGGTTGCCTGCTCGCGAGAAATCTCAAAAGCGATACTTTACGGAGCGAGAAGATGGGGAGACAGCCCGGCTTGAAAATCTGAGAAAACAGCTGAGGCAGCACCCTTGTCATGGCTGTTCAGACCGTGAGCATCATGCCAGGTGGGCTGAACGCTGGTATAAACTATCGCGTGATACCGACGGTCTGCGTCAGCAGATTGAGCGTCGGACCAACACCATTTCTCAAATTTTCGAGCGGATTACTGCTCTTCTTACTGCCTATAACTATGTTGAGGTGACTGAACAGGGAAGCCGCCAGCTTACTCAGCAGGGGAGTACCCTGCGCCGTATCTATGGCGACAAGGATTTGTTGACCGCCCTTTGCCTAGCAGATGGCTTTTTGGATGAATTAGATCCCGCAGCAACGGCTGCCGCTATTTCGGTGATGGTCTTTGAGGCTAAGAGGGATGAGCAGAACATTCTGCGGAAGTATCCCACCAGAGAGTTGGAGCCTGCATTGATGAAAGTGGTGAAGCACTGGAGCAAGCTGACCGATGCTGAGAAACTTCACCGACTGCCTCAGACTACTACACCGGACTTTGGCATGGTGTGGCCGATCTACAAATGGGCTCGTGGGCAGTCGCTAGCTTCGGCTATTGATGGCACAGACCTGGCCGCAGGTGATTTTGTGCGGTGGACTAAACAGGTCATTGACTCACTAGACCAGATAGCTCACGTATCAACGGCTGAACCCCAACTTCGCACTCAGTGTGAAGCAGCCATCAATCTCTTACGACGCGGCGTTATCGCAGATCAGATTTAGACGTTTCCACATTCTCTTTGAAGGAGGGCCTTATGGCTGCTCAAGTATTTTTAGATGGCTCTGTCTATAGCCCCGTGGATCCCTTTGCCACAGCCCTGGTAATGAACGAGGGTGCGGTTGAATGGGTTGGGCAGGACGCTGGAGCCCGTTCCATTCTTGATGAAAGCATGCAAAGCATCGAACTAGGAGGAGCACTTGTCGTTCCGACCTTTTCGTTAGCTGCAGCAGCCGTATCATCGGTAGAAGATGCCAAGGAGCTTCTATCTGTTTGTCGGTCACAAGGCTACGGGGAAGTCAACCTCTTTAGTAAACACAATTTTCTGAGCGAGAATGCTACTGGTTCGGAGCTTAAGATTAACACTTATCTTTCGGCAGAAGCACTGCTAAACCCCTCAGAGCTACCGACCAATATCAAAGGTGTATATTTCACTGAGGATTCTTTGAAACACCTATCCCTGCTAACCGTAGCGGTGGAGCATCAACTGATCGTTTCGGGAGCTTTCACTACCAGCAGCTCTGTCAAAGTATTTCTAGACAAAGTTTCATCTCTCGAACCTCTCGACCGTCTGCGAATCGCCCCGCGTCTGGACGGCATCTTTTCTCTCGAAGATGATCTCATTGATGTAGCACGGTCCCTTCATGTGACCTTGGGCTTTTCATCCGATTACGCTTCGGCAGGTGATAGCCTCTCGAGAGCTCTATCCAGCGGTGCTGCTGTTACCCTGGGCTCTGATCCTTTGGCTAAGACTGCGGCGTTCGGCTGGGACTTAGTCAGCGATGCTGTGAACGCACCTGAACATCAGGCAATCTCGGCACGTGCGGCTTTCCAAGCACTAACCCGTGGTGTTCAACGCGCCAACGGTGTATCTTCACCCTTGGCAGGTCAACTTGTACCGGGTGCTCCAGCTAACTTTGCCCTGTGGAATGTGACTGAGCTGATGGTTCAAACTCCGGACTCGCGTATCTCAGCTTGGAGTACCGACCCCAGGGCCAGAACACCGCTGTTGCCAGCTCTATCACCTGATGTTGATCGCCCAGTTCTATCATCTGTTTACCTAGAGGGTAAAGCTCTTAAAAACATAGGTCCAACTGAGCTATGTGAGGATTAATGTAAAGCTCGACGGTAACTATATAATGAGAAGTCGGTTGATAAAACCGTGCAGCCCGCCCTAAGGGACTAACCAAGGAGAACTATGCGAGTCTTGACGATCATTCCTACCTACAACGAGAAGGAAAACCTTCCGCGTGTGGTAGAAAGGCTCCGTGTTGCTGTACCCGACTGCGATATTCTCGTCGTTGATGACAATAGCCCCGATGGAACAGGCAAGCTTGCTGATGATATGGCTGCCTCCGATCCACAGATTCACGTGCTGCACCGTACCACCAAGGACGGTTTAGGTGGAGCCTACCTAGCAGGTTTTGACTGGGGTTTGGCTGAAGCGTATGACGTCTTAGTAGAAATGGACGCAGACTGTTCACACCAACCCGAGCAACTTCCCTTGCTGCTGCGCGCAATCGAGAATGGAGCCGATCTAGCAATTGGGTCAAGGTATGTTCCCGGCGGTAAGACCAAGAACTGGCCAGCGCATCGTCTGCTTCTTTCACGAGGAGCTAATCTCTACACCCGCCTTATTCTGGGCACCAAGATTAAAGACATCACTGCCGGCTATCGTGCTTACACCCGAGAAGCCTTGCAGCGTCTTAACCTTGACGGCATCGACTCAAAGGGCTACGTATTCCAGGTAGATTTGGCATGGCGTTCAGAACAGGCCGGCCTAAAGATTCAGGAAGTTCCAATTACGTTTATTGAGCGAGAAATTGGTAGTTCAAAGATGGACGGCAACATCATTTTTGACTCCATGAGTAAGGTGACCCGCTGGGGTCTATCCTCTCGTTTTGAAGGAGCAAAGAGCAAAATCTCAGACCTGAGAAAGTAAGCCGTTTAGCTTCTCCGTGAAAGTTTGAAGCCCCTTACCTAACAGGTAAGGGGCTTCAAGTGTATAAAATTACTGATTTCTAGATGGCGTGACGCTCACGGTAGATATCTAGACGCTGTTGCAGAGTCTCTTCTAATTCCTCGACACTCCGGCGTTCCAGAAGCATATCCCAGTGAGTACGTACTGGCTTTTCGTTGCTCTCCTCAACCTTGCCGTCTCCAGAGACAAGGAAGGCTTCCTTGCCTGACTTAGCGGGCCATGTTGCCGGGATTTCAGCTTCCTGAGCGAAGGTTACAAATAGACGTTCGCCATCTTCAGTGCGGTACTCCACGCGCTGGCGAGGTGCCGGCTCAACGCCAGATTCGGTTTCCATTGACTGAGAACCAAGACGCATTCCGCGAAGGCTGCGATCGCTCATTATTTTCCTCCAAAAAGATGACTGTATGTCTGAAGTGCATAACGGGTATGCAGCACGGGTTTATTCCCGTTTAAGACCAAACTCTAATTATAGCCGGGCGAGAAGTTTTAGCGAGTCGAATCATCGATAGCGCTAGTCGTTTCTGTTGCAGTGTCAGTAGGTATTTCAATACCTGAATCTAACTTATCCAGATTAGGGTTGAGATCCTCTTCAGTAATCCGAACAACGGGAGTATCAACGATGGGGGAGACCGGTGCTGATTCGTCAGTCTGTTCCTCTACGTCTGGTCCTAGGTTGCCAGGGGTGAAAGCATTTCCGATGCCGCGCAGAGCGTCACCGAGTTCGGTGGGGATGAACCACAGCTTATTAGCATCGCCCTCAGCAAGCTTGGGCAGAGTCTGCAGGTACTGGTAAGTCAACAGTTTCTGGCTGGGGTTAGATGAATGAATGGCATGGAAGACCTTTTGAATGGCCTGCGCTTCACCGTCTGCACGGAGAATAGCTGATTTAGCGTCACCCTCTGCAGTTAGGATCTGAGACTGCTTTTCACCTTCAGCACGAAGAATGGCTGCACGAGAATCACCCTCAGCGGTTAGAATCTGAGACTGCTTCTGACCTTCGGCAGTAAGGATAGCTGCACGGCGATCTCGTTCAGCGCGCATCTGCTTCTCCATGGAATCCTGAATGGAATGTGGAGGCTGAATTTCTTTAATATCAACGCGGGAAACACGGATGCCCCAACGTCCGGTCGTAGTATCAAGTACGCCGCGAAGTTCGGTGTTGATCTTGTCTCGTGAAGTCAGAGTTTCTTCAAGGTTCAGTCCACCGACGACGTTACGGAGAGTAGCGCTGGTAAGTTCATCTACAGCGTGAATGTAGTTGGTGATTTCATAGGTTGCTGCTTTGGGATCAGTGACCTGAAAGTAGACAACAGTATCAATACCTACGACGAGATTATCTTCAGTGATTACAGATTGGGCTGGGAAAGAGACAACCTGCTCACGCAAATCGATGAGGGGGAGTACTCGGTCAACAAAGGGAACTGTCACGTGGAAGCCGGGGTTCAGTGTTGTGTGGTATTTACCCAAACGCTCCACGATTCCAGCGCGAGCCTGGGGGATGATACGTACCGCTTTGAGCAAAACGGTAATCACCAAGATGATGAGGGCAATCAGTATGATTGCAACCGTTAAATTAATGATTGACACGGGGATTTCCTTTCGAAATGGGGGTTAGAGGGCTGTTAGGTAGGCTGTGGCGCCTTTGATGGCCGTAACTCGGGCGTTAGTGCCAGAGGGTAGAACCATTTCGGGGCTGGAGGGCCTAGCGGTCCAGGTATCACCGGCAAGCGTCGCTAAACCGGCTGTTGAAGTTACTGTTTCAGTCACTAAAGCGGTCTGGCCCACCAAACCATCGGCGTTCATCGGAGTATCCGGTGAACTTTGATGAAATTTTTTGATGAGCGGTGGCCTTAAACCGAGCAAAAGGGAGATGCTAACCGCCGCGAAGATGACTACCTGAGCCACAATAGAATCAACCCAAACAGAGCTGCCGGCAGTAGCCAGGGCAGCAACAGCCATCATCAGGAACACGAAGTCCAACATCAAGATTTCGATGATGCAGAGAATAATTGCAATGGCTAGCCACAGAGCCCACAGGTTGTCCGAAAACCATTCGATCATGTATACCTCCTGTGAAGATTAGGGATATTTCTATTCTCTATGAACTTGATGAAGAGAACCTATGATTACACCCGTGGTTCAGATGAAATATGGCTATTTCTGGGCTGTGCTGAAACGCCGATAATATACATTATGTAAAGTAATGTTTTTGAACGCTCCCCTCACCCCGGGATACGTCAGTGGACTAAAGTAATTAATATGCCTCTATCATCTTCAACCAAACAGCTTCCAAATCAGTTTTTACGTTTGTGTATCGACGTGGCGCTCGTTCTAATATTTATTGCTATCGGTCTAATGAGCCACGGCGAAGACCTTAGCGATATCCTCAGAGCGTCGGCGCCTTTCCTGACATCTGCGCTTTCTGCCCATATTCTGATCTGGGTCATCAATACCCGCAGAGACCTCCCATTAATGGCAGAAGCAATTATTGCCTGGAGCATTACCCTGGTCGTCGGCATGGCTCTACGAATCAGCTTTGGTGATACCGCAGCAACAGCATTCGTTATCGTTTCTACCCTGACGCTTTTTGTTTTCTTGGTCGGATGGCGACTCATTATCATTTTCGTTGGGCGTAGTCGTCGGTAGTAGTTATCTGAAAAAGGGAGTCCTACGCTGTTGTAAGACCCCCTTTTTCCTTAACTCTCAACCATTACTTGTTTGCGCTATAAGATACCCATTTTTCAAGAACCTGCAGGGCCTTGCCACTATCAATGGCTTCCCTGGCTCTTCCAATTCCTTCAGCAAACCGCTGGTCGAAACTTATGCCTTCAACCGGGCTATAGGCAGTAATTGCAGCAGCTGCGTTTAGCAACACAGCGTCCAGGATGGGCCCCACGGACCCCTTCAAAGTTTCATGTACTACTTGAGCGTTATGTTTTGCATCGCCACCGCGCAGGTCGCCCATCACACCTAAGGGAAAACCACAATCTTCTGGGTTTAGTTCGTAAGCAGTAACTTCTCCATCGAAAGTTTCCCATACATATGAAGCGCCAGTAATTGTAATCTCATCCAGTCCATCAGAACCCCGCACAATGAGTGCATGGTCCCCTCTTGATGCAAAAACTTGAGCAATACGTTCAGCCATCTCATGATCTGCGACACCAATAGCTGAAGATCTAACCTGTGCAGGGTTAGTCATGGGGCCAAGGTAGTTAAATGCAGTGGGTACCCCTAAGGCTTTTCGTGTGGGGGCCACATGTTTCATGGAAGGGTGGAATATCTGAGCAAAGAGGAAAGTGATTCCAACTTCTGATACAGCTTGAGCAACATCTTTAATGCTCATGTTGAGGTTGACACCTAGTGCTTCAAGAACGTCTGCACTACCGCTAGATGAAGAAGAAGCTCTGTTTCCGTGTTTAATGACAGGAATACCGGCCCCGGCAACTACTAGCGAGGCCATGGTTGAAATATTGACGGTGTTTTGCTGGTCTCCCCCGGTGCCTACAACATCTACTGCCGATGAGGTCACCTCAATAGGTTCTGCCTTCTCAATCATGCCTTGAGCAAGTGCTTGAAGCTCCTCAGGAGTTTCACCCTTAACATGAAGTCCAACTAGAAATGCACCAATGATCGCTTCGGGCGTCACCCCGCTCATAATCTCATCCATAGCCCAAGAAATTTCATGAGATGTGAGATCATGTTGGGCGGTGAGACGATTTAGTATGTGTTTCCAGGATAGGTCTGTTGAATTAAGCATTCACCCAGTCTATGGCGCTTATAGGTAATCTCTCCCCCATGACCCGGTTTGTTGACAGGGAGAGCGGTGACTTCTTCGTGCGCTTCGACATAACTGCGTAACACCGCCTTCAAATAGGGCATTTTACGCAGGATTTACAACACACCCCACGACAAACAGCCCCGCCTATTGGTTCATGGCGAGTTTTACAGACATAATGTCTATGTGACAACTGCAACCCATACTCCAAGTAAGTCGGCTCATGCCGCTCTAAATCGACCAAACCAGGTAGCCGTGGGCACCGTGATTTGGTTAGCTTCTGAGCTCATGTTTTTTGCCGGCCTGTTCGCCATGTACTTCACGCTTCGTGCTTCACGCCCCGATATTTGGGCTGAGAACACACCCCTGCTTGAAGTCCCGCTCGCTCTCGCTAACACCATCGTGTTGGTCTTGAGTTCCGTTACCTGCCAGTTCGGTGTTTTTAAAGCTGAACAGCTAAAGCCCCGTCGTACCGGTTCCATCTTTGACATTCGCCAGTGGGGAATGATCGAGTGGTTCCTTCTTACCTTCATCATGGGTGCGTTCTTCGTATCCGTGCAGGCTTACGAATATGCCAACCTTGTTTCCGAAGGCATTACTATTGCTTCAAGCGCTTACGGTTCTGCTTTCTACATCACCACCGGCTTCCACGCCCTCCACGTGACTGGCGGTCTTATCGCGTTTCTGCTGATTATTGGCCGCGCGTATGTTGCCAAGCGTTTTGGCCATTACGAAGCAACTTCAGCAATCGTTGTTTCTTACTACTGGCACTTTGTTGACGTCATCTGGATCGTATTGTTCCTGGTCGTCTACTTCCTCAAGTAAGCCAATCGCTAAATTAACCATCCATAACTAGCACACACTAAGGAACAAACAACGTGAAGGCACTTTCTCAAAAGCGGCGCCATCCGCTCGCAGCTCTTGTGTTGCTTGCCCTTGCTCTGCTTCTCTCCGGTGGCCTCTATGCAGTTGCCACAGCTACTAACGAAGCCCAGGCTGCAACAAGCACCTCCTACAGCGCTGAAGATATCGCAGAGGGCCAGAAGCTTTTTGTATCTAACTGCGCAACCTGTCACGGAACCAACGCAGAAGGCTCAGTAGACGGCCCCTCACTCATTGGTGTTGGTGCCGCTGCTGTTGATTTCCAGGTTGGAACCGGTCGTATGCCTATGCAGATGCAGGGCGTTCAGGCTCAGCTTAAGCCCGGGCAGTTCAACGACGAGCAGACGATGCAGCTTTCAGCTTATGTAGCTTCACTCGGTGCAGGCCCCGCCATTCCTGAGGACGAATACCTCGATGTTTCCAAAGGCGATGCAGCTAACGGTGCAAAGGTATTCCTAGCAAACTGCGCTATGTGCCATAACGCTGCTGGCGTTGGTGGCGCTCTTACTCGCGGTAAGTATGCCCCCACCCTGATGGGCGTATCAGAGAGGCACATCTACGGGGCAATGTTAACCGGGCCTCAGAATATGCCCGTTTTCAGTGATGTAAACATCACCCCTGAAGAAAAGCGCGATGTGATTACCTACCTGAAGTCTCAGGAAGTAAATACCCCCGTTGGTGGTTTCGCTCTAGGCTCGCTTGGCCCCGTGTCTGAAGGTCTTTTGATCTGGACTCTCGGTCTCGTGATTGTCATTGCATTCACCCTATGGCTCACATCACGAGCTGCATAAGCTTTAGCACACACATAAATTTCGTACCAAGGAAGATTTGAGGCAACACATGGGAAACCATAGTGACGGCGTAAAGGCTCATACCTCTGCCGTAGTTACCTCTCAAGAGGCAAGTCAGGAGAGGTTCCCCGATCCGGGACTTCCCCCGCACGCTCCACGTCTGACCGACGTGGATTCTAAAAAAGCCAAAGGTGCTGAGCGACAGGTAGTTCTACTATTCGTCATCTCAATACTCGGCTCCCTGCTGTTCTGGGTTGGATACTTCGGTATCGAGGTCAGCGGCAACTTCTACGATGTCATGAACCCCGAAGCTAACAAGATGCTTCGTTTGCAGAACCTGCTCATGGGTCTTGGCGTCGCTTTCGCGATGTTCGGTATTGGTATCGGCATCGTCCATTGGGCACGGTCACTCATGCCTGACCATGAGATGGTCGAAGAGCGTCATGCGGTTACTTCTGAAGAGGACCGCGCAGAGGCTCAGGAAATCATGGAAACTATCATCGAAGAAACCGGTATTAAGCGTCGCCCTCTGCTGCGTAATACCCTCATCGGTTCGGTTATCCTCGCTCCCCTGACTTTTGTCACCCTCTTCCGTGATCTGGGCCCTGCTGATCCGTCAGTACTCAAGTACACCATGTGGGACGAAGGTGTCCGTCTCGTTCGTGACCCCTCAGGTACTCCTATCAAAGCTGCTGATGTAACCCTCGGATCTGCTTACCACGTTCTGCCCGAGACCCTTTCAACCCTTACCCACGAAAATGGGTACTTGGAAGAAAAGGCTAAGTCAGTTGTATTGTTGATGCGTCTCGATCCCAGCGAACTCAACGTTTCTGAAGGCCGTGAAGACTGGAACGTAGACGGCATCATCGCCTACTCAAAGGTCTGCACCCACGTTGGCTGCCCCATCGCTCTCTATGAGCAGCGCACCCACCATCTGCTGTGCCCCTGTCACCAGTCAACTTTCGATGCTGCTAACGAATGTGAAGTTGTTTTTGGTCCCGCAGCTCGCGCTCTGCCTCAACTTCCCATCCGAGTTGACTCGGAAGGCTACCTGGTCGCACAGAGCGACTTCCACGAGCCTGTCGGTCCCGGTTACTGGGAACGCGCAAAGCACGTTAAAGAAATGGCAGGTGAAGCATAATGTCGCACTCACTGCAGTCCGATTACAAAGCTAAGACAACAACAGGGCGCATTGCTCACTACGTTGATCAGCGCGTAGGCGTATCTGGCATCGTCAAAGAATTTGGCCGTAAGATCTTCCCTGACCACTGGTCATTCATGTTCGGTGAAGTTGCTCTGTACAGCCTCGTCATCTTGATTTTGTCAGGAACCTTCCTGACCTTCTTCTTCAACCCCACCATGGTTTCGGTGACCTACGACGGTTCATATGTCCCCATGAAGGGTGTACACATGTCAGGTGCTTACGCATCTACCCTGGACATCTCCTTCGATGTACGCGGCGGTCTGCTCATGCGCCAGATTCACCACTGGGCAGCCCTCATGTTCATGATGGCCATGACCGTGCACATGTTGCGTGTGTTCTTCACCGGCGCTTTCCGCCGTCCTCGTGAACTCAACTGGGTTGTTGGTGCAACGCTGATGATTGTTGGCATTCTTGCTGGCTTTACTGGCTACTCACTTCCCGATGACGTTTTGTCAGGCAACGGCCTTCGTATTATCGACGGTATCTTCAAGTCGATTCCGCTCATCGGTACCTACATTTCACTATTCTTCTTCGGTGGTGAATTCCCCGGCTCCGCAATCATTAGCCGTCTCTACAGCCTTCACATCATGGTGATCCCCGCAATTCTGCTTCTGCTAGTTGCTATTCATATGTTCATGGTGGTCATCCACAAGCACACTCAGTACCCTGGCCCAGGACGTACTGAGAACAATGTGGTTGGTTTCCCCGTTGGACCCGTATATGCAGCTAAAGCCGGTGGCTTCTTCTTCATTGTCTTCGGTATTATTGCGCTCCTTAGTGCAACCTTTACTATCAATGCATTGTGGAACTACGGCCCCTACGATCCCTCCCCTGTTCAGGCTGGTACCCAGCCCGACTGGTACGTAGGATTTGGTGACGGTGCACTGCGTTTGTGGCCTGGCGTATGGCCATTCCCCTGGGAATTTGAATTCTTGGGTGGAACCTGGGTGCTTAGCGTTCTGCTCCCCTTCGCTCTCATGGCGGGCAGCGTCATAATGGCTATGGTCTTCTGGCCTTGGATTGAGCGGTGGGTTACTAAGGACAACCGAGTTCATAACGTTCTCGATCGTCCTCGAAACGCTCCTTTCCGCACTGGTGTAGGCGTTGCAGGTATCATCGGTTACGGAACCCTTATGATTGCAGCGAGCTCAGACCTTATTGCAACACACTTCCACGTTTCGTTGAACGATGTTGCTTACGCGCTGCGCGCAGGTTTCCTGGTAGGTCCTCTCATCGGCTTCTACATCACTCAGCGTATTTGTCTGGCACTGCAGCGTAAGGATCGCGAACTGGTTCTTCACGGCATTGAGACCGGTAATGTGGTGCAGCTGCCCCACGGTGAATTCATCGAAGTTCACAAGCCTGTTGATGAATACCGTCGTTACGCTCTCGTCGATTTCGAGTCGCCCGCCCCCCTCCCGGCTCAGCCGAACAAGAAGGGTAAGATCTCTCCCATCGAGAAAATTCGAGCTGGTCTTTCAAAGATTTGGTTTGAAGATCGCGTTGTAGCTGTGACTCCTGCTGAGCTCGAAGCAGCTCACCATGATCACCACAGTGACCACACTGTTGAGGGTAGCGTTTCAGCTTCTCTTGAAAAGTAAATAAGCGGTTGTAGCTAGATGCGGGGCACCTTACGGAGGTGCCCCGCATTTGTTTTTAAAAATGTTTACTATTTTGGTGGGAATTAGGTGTGTTGATTATAAGAGCCCTGCCCCGCCGGTGATTGGCTCTTCCTGAGCTGTCCTGAGCTGTCCTGAGCTGTCCTGAGCTGTCCTGAGCTGTCCTGAGCTGTCC
>NZ_JAYWLX010000006.1:0-127720 GCF_040946345.1 Rothia sp. LK2492
CCCCCCCCCCCCCCCCCCCCCCCCCCCCCCCCCCCCCCCCGCCGCTGTTGTACCACCTACTCGGCAGGAGACCTGTGAACGCTACAACGTTCGATGACCAAGCAAACCTTGGCATCCCCCAAAGAACCCCGGGCAGAACCCGTCTGGGGGTGATGGGTGGAACCTTTGACCCCATCCACCACGGGCACCTGGTTGCTGCCAGTGAGGTGGCTGCCTACCTTGATTTGGATGAGGTTGTTTTTGTCCCCACTGGGCAGCCCTGGCAGAAGGCCGATAAAGAGGTAACAGACCCCGAGCATCGCTACCTCATGACGGTTATTGCTACCGCTTCCAACCCCCGCTTCACTGTGAGCCGCGTGGATATTGACCGTGAAGGGCCCACCTACACCATCGACACGCTCACCGACTTGCACGAGCTACGCCCCAACGCAGATCTCTTCTTCATCACCGGTGCTGACGCTCTAGGGCAGATGATGACCTGGAAGGATGCCGAGAAAATGTGGGACCTTGCCTACTTCATCGGTGTGACCCGCCCCGGGCATGAACTGACTATCCCCGAGCCTGCTGAAGGACGCGTCGCCCTCCTAGAAATCCCCGCTATGGCAATTTCATCAACGGGTATTAGAGACCGTGCCCGCGATAAAATGCCGGTCTGGTACCTGGTGCCTGACGGTGTGGTGCAATATATCAACAAGTACGAGCTATACAGCGCTGACGATGCGGCCGCCGGGGCAGGTAGCTACAACGAAGGTCTGCCACCAGCAGCTTAAAACCTGCCACAACTTCGGTGCACAGCGTTCCTGGCTAGAGCGTTTCTGGCTGTCTTGCTACCATGAAGATAAGTGTTAGTTACGCTCTCGACCACTGAGGACCCCCTTGAGTAAATCACCTGCTGAATCAGCAGAAGGACCAGCTGCTAAAAACAGCACCACCTACCTCACCGAGCCTTTGATCACGGAGGACGGGCTTACCATACCCCCTCCAGCCAGGCCCATGGGCCCGCGTCGTTTGGCTCGTTACTATGAGGAGGTGGCTGATTACCTGCGCGCCGTAGAACGCGGGGATCACCCCTTACCCGCTGCACCTATGTTCATGAGTGGGCAGGCACTAACCCCTCCGTCTCACAGCGCCGGTTCCCTCGATCAGCTAGCAAGCCTGGGTTCTATTGACCAAGAGGTCACCTCAGATGAACCCGAGCTGGATTTTGACCAGACTCAAGCAACCGTGCTGGAAGACCCCCTAACCCAGATTGGGCAGCAGATATACGCAGGTGATGAGCCGGTTGAAACAATGGGTGCCTATACTTCTGCTGACTACGCCTCACCCACTGGCGACTTCTTGGGGGATGCGGCATTTGTTCCCGATGAGCTGCCGGGGGAGGGCACGGCAGAGATTCAATCTGAGCTTCCTCATGAAACCCCAGCTGATACTCAGGTGGAGTTACCAGAGCTTAGTCTCCCAGCGTCCGTTCGCGCTGTGGACGCTCAGGGCCTCGATTTAACGGAGCTGGACGAGACACTGCCCGCCGGGCTTTCAGGTGATGTGACTGAACCGGCTACCGTCAACAGTTCCGAACAGGTTGACCGTGCGGTAGACTCTGAGAGTTCTGATGAAACCGAAGAAACCCTCATGGGCGATCATTCATCAGAGGTAATGACTGAAGAAAGCGGTGAAGAATTCACCGCGCAACCTACCGACCGTGAGGTGGAGGTTGCTAATCAAGAAGAAACCATCGATACGACTGACGATCCAAGTCAGTCCACCGATACTGAGGTTGCCTCAGAGCAAGCTGATCAACCAGCCGCTCAGAGCGGGGCGATGGCGTCAATTATTGGCATTGTGGTGCTTGTGGCGCTATTGCTGATTGTATGGTTCTTCTTTTTTCAATAAGTTTTAGATAGACCCCAAAAATTTTGGGGTGCTACGTGCTCGGAAAGGGCGAAATGACTGCTGCTGCAGAGTCTATTGAAGCGCTAAAGGTCGCCGCACGCGCTGCGGACGATATGCAGGGAACCAACCTGCTAGCTGTTGATGCTTCTGACATCATGGGTTTGATTGACGGGTTCCTCGTTGTCTCAGCCCACAACGAACGACTGGTCAACGCGATTGTTGATGAGGTTGAAGATAAGCTCCGCGAAGAGTTGGGCATCAAGCCCCTGCGCCGCGAAGGTCGCGCTGAGGGCCGCTGGGTTCTGCTGGACTTCGGTGACATCGTGGTGCACGTTCAGCACGAAGAGGACCGTGCTTTCTACGCACTGGACCGCCTGTGGGGCGAAGCTCCCCGCATTGAGCTGGGCTTGGACTCAGAGGTTGGTGCAGTGGATGTTGCTGGCGCTGAAGCTGACTACCAGACCATCACTCCCGCAGAGGATTTGATGAACCAGCGCGAGGACGACTAGTACCTCTGCCAGGGTTTACCCCAAGGCTTTTACCACCGGACGCCGCGCACCTCAATCGGTGCGCGGCGCCCGGCTTTCTGCAGATCAAAATGGGGGGGCAGAAAAAAGTAGAAGAATTTTGAAAAATAGGGTCCCCCGATTTGCGCGCCGTTCAAACATCTGGGTACACTAGATGAGTCGCCACGGCGGCAAACAAAAGAATATGGGGATATGGCGCAGCTGGTAGCGCACTTGCATGGCATGCAAGGGGTCAGGGGTTCGAGTCCCCTTATCTCCACAGAGCAAATGCCCTCACACTAAGTGTGAGGGCGTTTTTTGTTTAAGCTGAGTTTCTTATGGCTTAGGCGCCTAAGCTTTAGCTGCGTAGATTCTGAAGCGGCGCTGGGTGACGGTGATGGGCGCTGAGTCCCAATGTAGTAGCGTATCTGCATGCGCACCAACTGATACTGCAGAGCTGCCTGACCCTGCTGCCCTCAGCGTTCATTGATCACGCTGTGCTACGCTGTCCAGACGCGGAAATACATCTATCTACTCGGGAATGCCTCGTAAGCGTACTGGGTGCCCGAGAAGCGGAGGCAACGATGAAGATTCTGATACCAGGTGCCACCGGCATGGTCGGAAAACAAGCGGTAGAACAGGCGCTGGCGCGTGGGCATAAGGTCGTCGCCATCGCACGAAATCCCGAGAAACTCACCATCGAGCAGCCGTTGCTCACAAAAATTCAGGGCGATATTCTCGATGCAGCGTCCATCGAGCAGATGTTTGCCGGAGTGGACGCGGTAGTTAGCACGGTGGGGATTGGTGTGTCGAAACAGCCCACGACACTGTATTCCGAGGGCACCAGGAATCTTCTTGCTGGGATGGATAAGCAGGGTGTTCGCCGGATTGTGGTGATCTCGTCAGAGGTGGCCGAGCACTGGGCGCATCAGAATCTGTTCAAGCTGTGGGTGGTTCTGCCGCTGCTGCAGAAGTTCATCGGAGCGACCTATGATGATATGCGGCGCATGGACATCGTTCTCTGGGAAAGTCGTGCACAGTGGACGGCGATCCGATCCCCTCGCATCCGACCTGCGGCAGCGAAAGGTAGTTACCGTTTAGACCCCGAAAGGCCGATTCCTCGGGGCTGGTCGATTACTGCCGCCGACATGGCCACAGCTTTGTTGGATATAGCCGAGCGAGATGACCTCGGTCGCAAGCATGTCTACGTCGCGAACTAGCGATACAGTGCCATCATCGTCGTGAAAGCACACCCCATGACAGCTGCGTAACGCCCGGTTCGGCCGCGCCACAAGCAGCGCAGCTCAAATACCTCGCTTTTGCTCATGTTACTACTGTCGGCTGGTTGGCTTTAGCGGCGAACCGGAATGCGCTGCTGAGCCGCTGAGTTTTCGCGATATGGGCAGGGGCAGTTTCTCGCAGCATTCGTAGTCTTAAGAAGGTGGAGATAGTCCCTCACGAGAGGGAAGCGCGTGTAGCATGAGTGCGAATCAATCCGATCAGCAGACTGGTACCCCAGATTAAAAACAGTGGATCCCAGATCCAGGCGTGGCCAATCATGGCGGGTCGGTCGAAACCACCGGCAGGGTTAATCAGTCCGAAGAGTACCATGTTGCAAATGATCGTGTTTAGGCCACCCCATCCAATCAGTACGACGGATCCCAGCCAGACGCCGAAGCGTGTCAGTCGTGCCCAATGCCATCCGTGGGTTGAGAGCCAGGCGGGGCCGAAGGCTCCAACGGCCTTGACCAGGGCGACTGGCCACAGAATCCATAGCATTGACTCGAACTTGGCGATGAAGTCGGCCCCCATCGTCCATAGCAGAGCTTGCCCTCCAAGAGCCCAGTACAGCGTGATTCCAACATGCAGTCCACCTGCGAAGGCAGCTGCCCAGAACCAGCGACTGCGTTCTCGGTAAGAAGCACCACCTCTGTTTGCGCTGTGAATCATGATTACAGTGTAAACACATGCAGGTGTCGATGGACAAGGGCGAGGTAGGGGAGAGGCTCGTGAAACCGGCACACAGCTGGCCAACAAACCAACGGTGTGTGACTTGCCGGTATTTCTTGCTGGATGGACATTACCCGCGGCCACTGACACTATGTCGCGCCAATGTTCGGTACTAGTTTCGAGAGAGTTCTGAGGACTTGAGCAGACAACATAGCCACCCGTGGAAAGAACAACGGAATGTCTAGGCCCGGCAGCTAAAGATGAATGAAACATGCGGGCGTTAGAAGCCTTGTGGATTTGGCGGTCAAACATAGTACGCTTACACCGCCCATCCCCTTAACATGGCATCAAGTGCAATGATGATTCGTTCGAAGGTCAGGTCTATGGGCCTCTCCAGCTTGAACCCTTCACTCAGCTCCAGTGTGATGAAGCCATGGAGCGTAGAACGGATGAGTCGAATAGCATCAATAAGATCATTGCCTTCTAGCTGATAAGAACGCAGTGTTGACGCGAAGACCGAAATCAGCTCATGTGCAGCTTCTTGGCCTTCGGTGTCGTTGGGGTCTGGCGCGATTTGCAAGGCGGCATACTGGGCGGGATGCATGGCCGCCCAATCTCGCAGAGCCTGCGCAAGCGCCGAGAGGGCCTGATGCCCAGATAATCCAGCACAAGCGGAAGATAGTACAACTGCCACATTACGAGCCGAGTTGTGACTGATGGCCCGTCGTAGATCATCAAGGTCAGAGACATGTCGGTAAACCCCGGGAGGAGCTATCCCAAGGGCACGCCCCAGCCTGGTAAAGGTCAGCTGTTCGAAACCAATTTCGTCAGCTAATTCTGCGGCTCGTTTCACTACCGCAGTACGGTTTAAGCGCTGGTTCATCTCTTATATCTGCTTGTTTTCGTCTCGACGGAGGAAGGGCAATAGGTGGGTAAACACAGCTTTTGTCTGTTCTCCCATGGGGTAGTGGCCGGCGCCGAGCATCATCCGGTATTCACCATATAAGGTTTCGGCTGCCCATTTGGCTTCTGATTCGGGGTCTTTGAAGTCGCGGTCAACCTCACCCATGATAACTAGTGTAGGTGCTGAAACCTTGGGCAATGAGGCTTCTGCATGGGAATGCGATGTCTGAGAGGTTTTCTGAAAGGCTTTCCACCGCCCAGGGCGTCGTAGCAGCTCAAGGGTTGAACGAGTATGTTCATCATGATCAGGCGGCACCGTTTGCCCGAAGAGTGAGCGATAATAGCTGCGCCAGACCCAGGGACCCCATGGTTTTGATAGTGCCGCCCTCATCAGCAGCTGTACTAGTTGAGAGCTGTGGTCACGAAGAAACGGGCCAATCAGCACCAGCCTATTTACTATTTCTGGGCGCTGCGCTGCGACAAGAACCGCTGCGGCTGCACCCATTGAATTTCCAATGATCGTTGCGGGTGCTCCTTCTAATGCGTCTATGAGTTCGATGATGTCGCTGGCTGCAGCCGAATCGTCATAGGTTGAAAATTCAGTTGAGCTGTCACCATGCCCTCGTAAATCCATCACCGCTACTCGGTACCCCGCATTGACTAGCAGGGGAGTGAGGTGCCGGAACGACGCTTTAGACTCACCCATACCTGGCACGCACACCACTAAAGGGCCGGAGCCTGTGACATCCACGGCAATTGAGCCGCTATTTCGATCAATCATCATGTTATGGAGCATAACATTAAGTTACTGACGATAACACTAATTTTTTTCACGAATCATCACCGATGACATGATGAGCAACCCTGGATGCTGCCCGTGAAGGGCATCACAATGAAATCAGATTCCGCCATCGAATTGTGAAGGATGATGCCTACCTGCTGCTCGTCAATTTATTGCTAGCGAATTTATGGGGCTATGTAGTTTAATCCGGCTCTAATCACCCTTGAGGCGTTTCTTGATTCTAACTAGACCAGCCAAAATGGGCAGACCAATTCGGCACACTACTTTTCCAATCGGGTCAGCGCTAGCCTTAATCCATCGAACAGGTTGCAGTGAATCTTGAACAGCCTGCGGTGCATAACTACGCATTTCGCTCATGTGCGTTTGCATCGACGCCTCAAGTGTAGCCTGCCCCCGTTCAACCTGAGCCAACAATGTAGTGAGGACTGCGGCATCTTGGATTGCTGTTGCTGCACCGCGTCCGCCCGTGGGCGGCATGGCATGGGCCGCATCTCCAATCGCCGTTACAGGCCCAGGCTTCCAGCTAGCGATGTTAGTTGGGTCTGTAGCCAGGAACTGGAATCCGGCAACAGAGGGGTGCAATAGAAGTATCAACTATTGAGCTTAGATCAGTGGACCAACCCCGTTTTTTGAGCAAACCCACTACCAAGCCCTTTAGCTCTTCACCGTCTAGTCTGTCGAGCCGCACCGGTAACTGCTCTGCTACGGTTATTACTCCCCAAATCACCACTGGTGCTTGGGTCACCGCCATGCTCCTGGGTCCCGTCCCCGGTGCGTGCAATGAAGCAAACATACCTACACCATCGGGTCCAATAGCCAGCATGGGGTGGGTACGTAGATGCTTGAGTGCGCTTGGGCCTAGGTCAGAGGCCTGAGTGCGACCAGCTACGCCAACTAGTCCTGTCTCTTTTGCTTTTGCTGCGCCTTCTAACTGATGGAGTAGTGATGAGCGGGCGCCGTCCGCAAGAACTAGAAAGTCACCTGCTACCTTTTCGCCAGTAGATAGGGTCACCTCGACACCTTCACTGGTTTCGCGGAAGGCCGTGCATCTGCTACCAGTTCTGAGGCGAGACCTCAGATCTACTGCCAATATTTGTCGTAGGGTGATGCGGTCAATATCTAATGATTCACCTGGTTGGTCATCAGTTCCCGCGGCAAGGAAACGAGCCCTGTAATCCCGGACTGCGATTTCAAACCCATCCGTTTGGACCGCAGAGGCGCACACTGTCTCCCAAAGCTCAGTAGAGAGCACCTGCCTCAACGATTCACAGGCGACCGACCCGAGGTGGAGCTTGTAACCACCAGTGTTAGTAAGGTCGTCATCCCGCTCGAAAACCAGAGCCTCAACACCGTGTGTTTTAAGACCCTGAGCCAACGCTAATCCGCCAATTCCTCCACCGACAATTAGTACCCGCATGCCCTCACTCTATCGTGAGGGAAAAACTTAGGATAGAGCCGCCTCTGCACAGCTCAAACATTCCCTGAGCCTGAGGGGAAAATACGCGGAGCTCTTGGTTTTTGAAGCGCCCAGCAGTACCAGGCGAAGAGACCAGTTACAACACCGACACCGATGTCGAACCATGAGGTCCCTGCACCAAGCATTGCCCAGCGATTGAGGAAGGTAAAGGTCGTGATGAGGAGTAGCACCTGGGCTAGTGCTGCTGTGATGGCGGCAGCGAACGCCCAACGGGAGCGCACTATAAGCATGATGGGAGCCGTTAGCCCACAAATGATGTTGATGGTCCACATGATGCGGAAACCAGCCGGATAATCAGCAAAGTAGACGACACCAGACGCCCCAAACTGTTCTCGAATATAGCCGGTGTTATCTGCCAAGATCAGCAGGTAATCGCGTGCCCCACCGACATAGAGAACAAATACAAACAAGGCGACCACCCAAAGATGCCAAGGTCGGCTGGAGAACCTTGCCCTACCTGATGAACTCATGACTGGCCTCCTGGGGTTTTCGCTTCTGACTTCATCATATGTCGGGCGCCTTTCCTCGAGTAGTATCTGATGACAAGCACGCAACGATGCGTTTGGAACCAGTTCGGACGGGGTTCACTTATGCGAATCAAAATTATCGGCGCCGGTATCGGCGGCCTAGTGTCAGCAGCAGCTCTCAAGGCGGACGGTCACGAGGTAACCGTCTACGAGCGTCGTCCAGACGCCGGTGCTACTGGTGCGGGCCTTACCCTGTTCAATAATGCTTTCTCTGCACTTGATGCGCTCAACCTCGGTGATACCGTGCGGGAGGTGAGTAGCTCGGCTATTGGCAGAGTTCGTTCGGGTCAGCGCCAGCCCTCTGGCAGATGGCTAGTGTCCTTGCCGCCGTCCTCTACCCCCAGCGTGTGGAGCCTGCACCGCGCCGACCTGCACCAAGTACTGGCAGGGCAGCTCCAACCGGGAACACTCAAATTCTCCCAGGAGGTGTACGTGTCAGCTGACGGGGCGCCGGTACTGACCGTGAACGGACAGCCGGAGGAATGCGATCTGATTATTGCCGCTGATGGTATCTGCAGCGAAGCCCGGCAGCAGTGGGGGCTCGACCACGGGCTTCGGTATGCTGGCTATACAGCCTGGCGTGGCATCACGGCCTCCGACGCTCATTTTGCGAACGATGCAGGTGAGACGTGGGGCAGGGGTCTACGGTTCGGGATTGTTCCCCTCCCCGATAATAGAATCTATTGGTTTGCCACATCCCAGACGCCTCAGGGAGGCACTGATGCTGATGCCTCCCAAACTGTTCACCGACTGTTTGGATCTTGGCATCGCCCAATCCCAGAGATTATCGCTGCAACAGAACCAGAGACAATCCTCCGGCATGACATCTTTGACCTTGCAGACTTACCGTCAACATTCGTTCACCGTCGCGGTGTACTGCTTGGGGACGCCGCTCATGCTATCACACCCGACATCGGCCAGGGCGCAGGTCAAGCCATTGAGGACGCTGCTACTCTCACCCTGCTACTCCGTGGGGCTACGATACACAATCTTGATCAGGTTCTTGAACGGTACGATAACTTGCGCAGACCGCGCACCCGTGCTTTTTGGCGTCTGGCTCGGACGACCGGACGCATCGCCCAGCTGAGTAACCCTGGTGTAGCGCTCCTTCGAGATACGGGCCTGCGTGCTCTTCCTGCTTCTGTTTTAGCCCGCTCTATGGCTCGGGTTCACCGCTGGGAGGCTCCGACCTCCACAACCTAGGCCACGCGATACGGGCAGGAGCAACAAGTAAAGCACCTCATTGCTTGTGAGGGTGTATGAGATAGTTGAGGGGAGTCCCGATGCTCAAGCAGACACCTTAATTTATGACGGAGGGCAGCATGCCTGCGTTAGCGTTTCCCCACCCGACCGAAACTCTTAAAGGCAAGCACGTAATTCTTGAACCCCTTTCCCTTGATGGGTTGTATGAGGTTGCCCCTAAGCTGTGCGTACCGGAAGTTTTTGCCGGTGGGCATGCCGGGGGTATCGCTGCCCTGCCGGCCTCACCTGAAGAATACGTAAAGTTCTTTGTTGATTACTGCCCCTGGCTGAAAGGTGGGCGGAGCTACCTGATCCGGTATAAGGGGGAGCTGGTCGGCACCACGTCCTTCTATAAGCTCAACCCAGCCACCGAGAGTCTTGCCATCGGTTATACAGCCTATGCGCCGGATGTCTGGGGCAGCGTGGTCAACCCTGACGCTAAACACACCCTGCTCTCCTGGGCTTTTGAGCACGGGTTTTCCAGGGTGGAATTTGAGGTGGCGGGAACAAACTCCCGGTCAGCGGCAGCCGTCAGTAAGTTGGGCGCAACCCTTGAAGGGGAGCTGCGCCGCAGCAGAAGGATGGCGGATGGCAGCTGGAATAGCACCCTCATCTTCAGCATCCTGAGCGATGAATGGCCCCAGGTGAAAGCAGGATTGCTCAGCCGCCTTGGTGCCTGAGACCTTTTCAGTCCCTTTGATGGTCGTCAGTTATTCAATCCATTGGCCGGGTTTCAAGGGCTTTAGTTCCTAAACCGCGAAGAGAAGTATCTAGCCAGCGGTTATCAGCGCGCACCGAAACAACACATCGCTGGGCAGCGGGCGTTGGAATTTTATCGAAGGTAAGTTCATCATGCCGTGAGGCGAATTTTTGCCCCATATGCTGATCTGCTTTAGCCTCACAGTCTAAGGGTTCTGCTGAATCAGCTGGCACTCGTGCAACCACTTCGCCGGTATGGTTTTCCCCGCAGGAGACAAACTGATTGCTTTGTTGATCGAAACATTCCCTCAAGGTGACCCCTGATGATAGAAATAGTGCATCCTTGAAGGACGCAGATACCTGTTCGTTCTCTACCTGAAGGATGCAACTGTCATTCGACTCGGTTACCTTCAGCGATGTACTCACAACATCAAGGTCTGGGTCGCCTCCTAGGTAATGGATTGCAGCGTCAAGAGTGCAGTTATCTGACGGGCAAATTACCTCAGCCTCATGCAGAGTGTCACAAGAAACTACCTGTCCCTCGGCTCCTAAGCAGGTTCCAACGTTTAGTAACTCTTGTGATTCTTCCGAATTAGCACGCGCTGTAGGGCTTTGGGGAGAAGCTATGTGGGGCTGAGGACCCATTGCAGGGTCTGTTTTTTGCCACCCATTAACGCCAAAAACAACACTAGCAATGAGAGCAAGAACCGTACCGGCTGAACCGATAACTGTCGCAATTCCAACGATTACAGTGAGGGGTTTTTCGGCATACGCATTTCCTATTATTTGCCTTAAGCTAGTTTTCTCCTGATTTCTGTTGCTAGGGTTCTCAGTGGAGTCCTCGGAGCGAACTTCCGATGAATCTGGGCCTGCACCGCCGTCTTTAGCGGTCACTGTAGTTCAATATCCCACACCACGGCTGTGGTCTTACCTAGCCGGTTGCAGTCAGTCACATCTTCATCCAGTAAAAACTCAAGTTCAAGAGCATTGACATCCGAGACATCCAGGGTGAACTCTTGGATCTTGTTGAAGGGTATGCGCTGGATATCGATTTGATTTCCGTTGCCTACTGCTCGCACAACTAGAGTCTGCTTACTGGACTCAGATTGATCAGCTTGTCCAGCTTTGAAAGAGAGCTGATCGAAGCTATTTGCCAGACGAAGCTCAAGCTTTTCAGGCGAGTTATAAGTAATTCCGCACTGGTCGATTTCACCAGCGATGCCGGAAACATCGGTTTCCCCAGCAACGCTGTACCGGTTTTCTGCCCAGGTATTTGTAGGGCTGAAGAATTCTGAAAGAGTCAAATTTTTACCCTTTTGATCAGGCCGTAGCACCGTTCCATCTGTGGAAGATGCAGAAGACCCTGCTAGCGGCGTATCGTTATTTGACTCAGTGGGCGAAGCTGATAACGAGCTTGTGGATGTTTGGGGTTCGGCAGATTCGCTCGGGGAGGTTGATGGTGATGCAGATGTTGCAACTTCGCTCGCGGTTGGCGCTGTTTCCTCGTTAGCTTCAGGTGAGGAGCCGCAGGCTGGGAAGACCAAAATCCCGGCAGCTAGTAATACACTTACTCCTGTTGTGCGTCCCAGAAATAGTTTTTTCACCGTGGCCTCCTGGCTTATTAGAAAACCATTTTTATCAAAAAATCAGGTCAGTGATTTGAGTTATACCTAACCTAACATGGGAAAACTCTGTAATCTATCATTTTAGAAAGCGGTGAAGGAAGTTCGCCTGCAAACAAAGGTGGCAGGTTAACTCATCTGTTCCAAAATTACAGTTATAAACCTGCTGTAACATGAAATCGTATCTTATGCAGTGAATAGGAGAGGTACGTGGAATCCATCTGGAATTTAGTGCAGCATGAACGTGCAGAACTTGTCCGTTGCCTGCGGGGCTTGTCGGCCAGTGACTGGTCGGTGCAGTCGCAATGCCCCGGGTGGAGCGTCCACGACGTGGCCGCCCATCTACTGAACTCAGCTAATACCACCCCTACGTCTTTCGCGATTGATATTTTCCGTGCCCGGTTTAATATTGACCGCCAGAATCAGGATGGGGTTGACCGTTACCGCAACGCTTCTTCTGAGGAGTTGTTGGAGCAGTTGCAGCAGGCGGTGGATCGTAGGACTGGCCCGCCGCGGTTTCTTGCGCCCATTGCGAGCCGCCTGGTGGAAGAAATTGCTCACGGCGAGGATATTCGGCGTCCACTGGGCATCAACCACAGCTATGAGCCGGAAGCTCTCAAAGCTGCCATTGTTTATCAGGCAGCCACGAGAAAAGGATTCGGCGGCGCTAAGGAAGACCTGGTTGATGTGCGCCTGGTTGCAGAAGACCTTGACTGGACGCATGGGTCTGGTACACACGAGGTTAGGGGCCCAGCACTTGAAATTCTGATGGCAGTTACGGGCAGAACTGCCCGCCCTGGTACCTTATCTGGATCAGGGGTCAGCTTCCTGAAGTAGGTGGCTTAGCCGCAGACCTCTATTTCTTCTCAACACCGGCCTGTACCAAAGCCTTGAAGTAGTCGCTGAGTGCATGCTGACCATAGAGCTTACCTACCGAGTTCTGCGTGAGTCCGTCAGCGAAGAACTGGGCAAGGTTTCGGGAGCGGCTATCCAGGTGGCTAGCTAGCCGCAATGTGCCCCGGGTAAGACTCAGTGGCATAGTCACAGTTCGCTCTTTCTTGCCTAGAGCTTCAAAGGCCAGCCGGGTGACATCCCGGTAGGTTAGCACTTCAGGCCCGCCGATATACCACGCCCCGCTAGCGCCAAGCATCTTCTCAAGGAAGGCCGCCGCCACATCAGCACCATGAATCGGTGAAAGCTGAACATCGGGCTGCGGCGGAAGCATTACCACCCCTGTGCGAGCCATAGAGAGAAAGGTGCTGAGGTCAGAAAAGTAGCCAGAAGGATTAATGACCTGATGTTTAAGACGCGAGCGGGTCAGCGCAGTAGTAAAAGCAGCTTTTGATCGCAGAATCATTGATTGGCCGGACCAAACATTCATAACGTTGACATAGCAAAAAGACTGCGCACCGTGCCGCTCAGCGTCCTCAAGGAGACGAAGATTGCCCAGAAAATCGACGTCCCACGGGTCGGCCTTCTGCCGTGTCACCCCTAGAGCAGAGACCACACGGTCAACCCCCTCACAGAGACCTTCAGCCTGGCCATCTGCAGTGATATCCCTGACGACCCACTCATCGACCAGGCCGCTCAGCGCCGGGGCACCGTAAGCCCCTGGTGCCTCAGCTACCTGCTGGGAACGAACCAGGGCCCTTACCTGGTACCCTGCACCATGAAGGGCTTGAACCAGATACCTCCCCACATAGCCTGTAGCTCCTGCTACTAAAACCTTTTCAGACATAAGATGCTCCTTATAGTTCTCCACCGTAATAAGTAGAGTAGATAGATGCCTACCCTATGGGAGGAAAAGAACTAGGCCATTACAGCGAACCGTGCTCAACAAGGCGGGCAATGGCCAGGGCACTTTCGCGGGCGCCGTCCTCACCCTCGTGCTCTTGCGCAACCCGGCGCGCTGTAGCCGCCACATCTGGGTCAGTCAGGATGTGCCGTAAAGCCCGGTGAAAGGGCAAAGCCCGGCCACGGAAGTCGCCGGAGGTCAGGCTTACCGCGTTGCCGCGGCGAGCCCACACCTCTACGTTCCACCGTTGTTCAGCGCTCAGCCCCACCCCAATAAAGGGAACCCCGGTGGCGCAGGCCGTCTGCACCGTTCCCTGTCCGCCGTGAAGCACCGCAGCGTCAATGACTCCACCCAGGAGGTGCGCGGGCAAGAGGTCAGTCACATGAATATTCTGCGGTAACCGCGCAATCTGCTGCTCGGTGAGGTACTGCTTAACCGGGGCTATCACTTTGACCGGTGCGTCCCCTAAAGCCCTCAACGCGCGCTTGGTCAAGGCAGGTGTGCCAGAAGACCCGAAGGCACAGTAGACGAGCGGAGTATCTAGCGCGGCAAGCTCCAAAACCTGGTCAGGTAATCGGGACTCAAGGTGAGCAAAGATCGGCCCAACCCGCACCGTCCCTGGTGGGAGCGCAACCCCTTTGAGTTCCTCCGGCAGGCAGGTAAGAAGCGTGAAATCGGCATGAACAATATCGAGCAAGCCCTGTAGCGTCACCCCATTCTCCTGGGCAACAGATCTAAACGAGACCGGTATCAACCTCTGCGATTGCATTGCCTTCAAGACCGGGCCACGGAGCATGCGGTTGAGAAGCTGCCCAACACCCCGGTTCGATACAAAAGGCAGAGGCTGCTGCGATGCCAAGTGCGCCTGGCTAAACACATAGGGCACAGGGTAGACCAGCGGAACCTGCTCAGCCCGGGTTGAAATAGGGGAGGTTGGGTTGGTCCCGTGCACAACAGCTACAGCTCCGAGGCCTCTAATGGCGTCGCGTTCCTTGGCTACGCGCTCGCGGAGCACCTCTTCGGTAAAGGGGTGCGAGAGTGAGCGGCCCTGGTCAAAGGCAATGGCTTTACTAGCTTGCTCTGCGGTAAAAGGTCTTGCGCCAGGCAGACGCCTAAAACCGGCTTCGTCAACCAGGTGGTCATACCCTGAATCATGCACCTGAAAGACCGGGGTCATTCCTAATTGTGCTACTGCCCGGGCGACCTCAATCATTCGGGTTACCTCTGCAAGGTTAAAACCTAGAGGAGCAAAAAGGATCGTAGGGGGCTGTGACCGGGGCTTGCTGGTGGGCGTCTCCATGCAGTAACACTACCAAGCACTTTTGATAACCGGCTAGGCAACAGATGAATTCTTGATAATCCGCTCAGAAGCCCTCCTGGCTTCAGCCATCAGTTCTTCCTCGGGTCGCCCATGGACATAGGCAAATGCGACAGCCTGGAGCGGGTGGGACTGACGCAGAATTTCAGCACGGCCAGCTAGCTGTGGGCTGGCAAGCTGGGGGAGAAGCTGCCAACCGTGCCAGTTAGCTAGGCTGGCAACATCATCAGCTGGGTCAGAAAGTGAAGCCAAATCCCAGTCCAGTACCGAAGTCACCTGTTCACCGGCGAACAGCATATTAGAGCCGGCCAAATCGCCGTGAGTGAAGCCTAAATCAGCTGATGTGAGTTTTGATTCTTGGCTTTTGAGCTGATGAATAATTTCCAAGGCTGGGTCTTGCGCCCCAGCGTCCAGCAAAGGAACTATCTCTTCTAGAACGTCCAACCACTGACGACCTCCACAGAAGACATGGGGCTCGGCAAGATAACTTTTGAGTCCGCTGGTTTCTACACCCTGAATTTCATCAAGTACGGTTTTCAGTGCCCTGGGGTCACCTGATCCAGGGGCGTGTGGGCTACCCGTAAGCCGGACGGTGGGAACGGCAACTATGTCACCTTCATCTAGGATGTCTGCTGCAGACCGCGGTATTTGGAAAGAGAATTCTGGCAGCTCATCAACGAGACGCTGGGTCCGTTTTAGTTCCTGGGCAGTTATCTCGTCACGAGCTATACGTATAGCCAGGTCTTGCGTCAGCACAATCACTGAACTGGTGCCGGTTTCAACGATTTCTTGAACCTTCTGCCCGGGAGCAACCGCATCAACAAGGTCTAAAATTTGGTGGCGAGCCAAGTTCTGCTGCTTAAATTGTGGCATCTAAAACCTACTCTGCCTGATGACTCCTACAGAACTTCAGTATATATAGCCTCAGTAGCTACGACCATAGGGCTAACCAGCACGATAACCCATCACACAGGTGAACAGACGCTCGGCGTCCTGGCTTGTTTTGACCGTCTCTAGTGTCCTGCCAGCACCATGATGGCTGCTACCAGGATGAAGAGGGAACCAAAGACCAGGTTGAGCGCTCGCTGCCCACGCACCGAGTGAGAGAGCCGAGTTAGCGATTTTGCCACCACCGCAAAACCGCCCCACATAATCACGATGTCAATAACAATCATGGTGGACGCCAGCAGCAGATACTGGGGTAGCTGCGGCTGATTCGGGCGAATGAACTGCGGCATGAAAGCCAGAATAAAAACAATAGCCTTAGGGTTAGACATGTTGACCCAAAAGCCGCGGTTCACCAGTGAAAGCGGCGAACCGGGATGTTTCGACGCCTTTTTACCCGCACCCTCAACCCGCGCGGGTTCGGCGTCCTGAGCTGGTTCCACTTTTGCCAGCATCATACGAATACCCAGGTAGACCAGATAAGCCGCGCCGCCGTACCGTATGACGTCAAAAAGGATGGGCGACTGAGCAACGATGACCCCCAACCCGGCAGCCACAATAGCGATTTGCGTCAGTAACGCTAGCTGTTGCCCCAGCACCGTAAAGAATGAACGCCTCCAGCCGTAGAGCAGGGAGGTCGTCATGGTATTGACCGCACCGGCGCCCGGCGTCAAACTGATGATAAGACAGGCAGCCACGAGAGAAAGCCAGAGGGTTAGGGTCATAGACAACCATCCTAGGGTTGGGGCAGCCGCAGCGGAAATATGCTGACCAGCTACTGAGAATACAGCTGGTGATTATTACTTCCCGATAGCAAGAACCCGGCGCCACATTGGGCGCCGGGTTCTGACCATTGAGGGCAATGAGACCCAGAGGCTAGTTCTTAGGGATGGGCGGGCCCAACCACAGCAGGGTCAGGTAGAGAGCCACCACAAAAGCAAGCAACAAAATAATTGCCAGTAGGGGATGACGAAGCACCCAAGCCTGAACCTTTTCTACCAGGGTGCGCGGTGCCTGCCCGCCGGGGGCAAGGCGCCACCCGCCGTTCAAAAGGCCGCGCTTTTTAAGAAAAATTTCATAGGGCACGGTTGCAAAAGGCACAATGGCTAGCAGTACGCCCATGATGCCCAGAGCAGGCTTCCATTTCTGATTAACCCAGACGAAGACCGTGACGGTGGCGTAGCTTAGAAAAATGAAGCCGTGCAGACCGCCGGCAAGAGAAACGAAATCAGCAAGACCAATCGCCCTGCTAATGATAGCGGCGATCAGACCAGCCCAGGTGACCATCTCGGCAGCTGCGAAGAAACCAAAGAGCTGGTGCGGGGTGGGTGACGATGAAGGGGACATAGTTCCGTCCGGGGTAGAAAACCGTTGCACCACCACTGTACCGGCTCACCCGCAGCACATACCAACCCCATCAGCGCTTACCTCGGTGCTCTGAGCTTAGAGCAGAGCACCACCATAGTTCTTACCCGGAAGGACACAGCGTGGTGTTCCTGCCGGAATAAAGTAGGGCCCCGACTAGTTATTCACCCTAGAAACTTTACCTAGAAAGAAAAGTGCTTCCATGAAGATTGAAATCTGGTCCGACATTGTTTGCCCCTTCTGCCTCATTGGCAAACGCCACCTCGAACTTGCCCTGGAGCAATTCGAACACCGCGATGCTGTTGAGATTATCTGGCGTTCCTTCGAACTAGACCCAACCGCGCCAGCAACAGCCGAAGGGACGCTAGCTGAAGCTATCGCCCGCAAGTACGGTATTAGCCTGGAGCAGTCAGAAGCATCCCAACGAGACATCGCCGCCCGCGCCCAAGCCGTCGGACTAACTTTCAACTGGCAAAAAGCCCAGTACGGAAACACCTTTGACGCCCACCGCATGATCCATCTTGCGGCTGCTCACGGGAAGGCCGGTGAAGCCCAGCAAGCCTTCAAGACCGCCTACTTTACCGACGGCAAATCAGTAGCTGACCCCGCCGTCATCCGCGAGATCGCCCTCGAGTTAGGGCTGCCCGCACATGAGGTAGAAGATGTTCTCACCACCGACCTCTACGCAGATGCCGTGCGCGCCGACGAAGCCCAAGCCCGTAACTACGGCATCAGCGGGGTCCCCTTCTTCCTCATTGAAGGGAAGTGGGCCATCAACGGCGCCCAGCCCATTGACTTCATTCTCAGTGGACTACGCCAGGTCTGGGAGCAACTACACCCCGCACAACCCAGGCCCACGCTACTCACCGCCCCCGGAGCAGAAGGCGGAGCAAGCTGTGGTCCCGACGGCTGCTAACCTCCTCCCGCTAACACGCCCCACCTGCACCCAACCGCCTCTAAACATAGACCCCTGAACACCAAAGAGCGGCTCACCCGCAGGCTCACCACAGCACAAAGCCCCTGCCAACCGGCAGGGGCTGTATGCTATGACGACCAAACTTAGCTTAGCCTTTCACCATCGCCCGGCGGCTCACCACAAAACCCACCAAACCAAGCAACCACACCAACGGCACAGCCAACCAAGCCTGCCCAAAAGACACCAAAGAAAACTCCCCAGAACGCTCCAACCACACACCCATCAACTGCGCAGCCACCATACCCGCAGTAAAACCACCCATATTCGCCAACCCAGTACCAGCCGCCAAAACACCCGGCGATAAGCGCTCGCGCACGGTATCAAAACCGTAGTTGGACGCTGGAACGAACATACCCAGCAGAGCAACAGCTACCAGCAGCAGCCAGAAGGATCCGCCTGCCTGGAAGAAGACCAGGAAGCTCAGCACGATCAGACCAGACATGGTAATTGCCGCGTACTCACGTTTGGCACCAAATCTGGGGGAGACGGCTCCCAGAAGCGGGCCAGAGACAATATTGACCGCTGTGCAGAGCACCAGTGCCATACCTGCGGTCTGAGCCGGTAGACCCAGCCCCAACGTCATCATGGGTACACCCCAAATAAGGGTGAAAACGATCAGCGGCACCAGGCCCATCCAGTGCACGAAGAAAGCTTGCCAGCAGACCGGTGACTTCAGCACCGACCCTAGACGCGCTGAAAAGGAGCCTAGGGGGATGGGCGTGGTGAGGGGTGGACGCGGTGAGTCTCTTAGCGCTACCCAGGCGGCTAAGCCGACAAGAATGCCCACTGAACCCAGCGACACAAAGGCCACCGTCCAGCCCTGCACTTTCAGGAGTGAAAGGAAAGGTATAGCTGACAAAAATTGGCCCAGCTGCCCAATAGCTGCTGATGTTTGGGCAATGAGTGGAGCCCTTTTGAGGGGGAACCACTCGGGGATCAGCCTCATGAGGGAAAGAAAAGCGGTGGCATCGCCCACCCCAATGAGTGCTCTGGCGCCCAGAGCGACAGAGAAAGAGGCAGTGATGCCCAAAAGAATCTGCCCGCATGCCATGATGACGGCACCAATTGACATGAGCCGGCGGGGGCCGAAGCGGTCAATGAGAAGGCCCATCACAATCTGCGACAGCGCATAGACACCCACCTGCAAGGACGTGAAGACGGCAAGTTGCGAGGCACCTACATCAAAACGTTCCAGTGCGAAAACGCCTGAGACACCAAAGGACGTTCGCCCGGTGATCGCCACCAGGTAAACGGAAACCGCCACCAACCACACTACAAACGCTCGACTCACCGGATCACAACCTTTCAACCCTTCCGATTATATGACCCGCCTAATCCGTAAATACTCATCACCCGCTTCTACCGTAGATATAGGTGCAAGAGCGGTTCGCAGTTAGAGAAAGGACGGGAAATAAACAGGACACGGTAGTACAGCTCACACTAAAGAGAAATAAACTTATATCAGCGGGTGAACAGCACTCGGGCATCCGCACCAAAAACTATTTAAGGTTAAAAACTATGAAGGCAGCTCGTTTCTACGACCGTAACGACATCCGCATCGAAGAAATAGAAGAACCTACACCCGTCGAAGGAGAAGTGCTCATCAGCGTCGCCTGGTGTGGCATTTGCGGCACCGACCTTCACGAATATCTCGAAGGCCCCATCTTCTGCCCCACTCACACCACCCCACACCCCATCTCCGGAGAAACCGCCCCTGTTACTCTGGGGCACGAATTCTCAGGTGTTGTTGCAGCACTGGGTTCAGGCGTCACTGACCTCGAGGTTGGAGACCACGTAGTAGTTGAGCCCTACATCATCGATGAGAGCGTTGATACCGGCCCCACCTCAAAGGATTACCACCTCTCAGAAAATATGAACTTCATCGGCCTCGCCGGGCGAGGTGGCGGGCTTGCCGAAAAAATTGCTGTCAAACGTCGTTGGGTTCATAAAATCTCTAAAGACCTCCCGCTCGATGAAGCAGCCCTTATCGAACCTCTTTCTGTCGGCTACCACGCCGTGGAACGCGCTGGCGGAGTCAAAGAAGGCGACATTGCTCTTGTCGGTGGAGCCGGCCCTATCGGACTACTCACTGCTGCCGTCCTCAAAGCTCAGGGCGCAATAGTTATCATCAGTGAAACTTCCAGCCTGCGCCGCCAAAAAGCACTCGACTCAGGGGTAGCCGATTACGCGCTCTCACCCACTGAAGTAGATATCCCCGAAGAAGTTAAAAAGCTTACCAACGGCAAAGGTGCTGACCTCGCCTTTGAATGCACCTCCGTCAATGTCGTCCTTGATACCCTCTTCGATGCCATCAAGCCTCAGGGTGTCATCGTTGTTGTCTCTATCTGGGGCAAACCTGCCAGCCTGGACATGCAAAAACTTGTCCTCAAAGAAGTAGACCTACGCGGCACTATCGCCTACGTCAACAACCACCCTGAAACCATCAAGCTTGTGGAATCAGGCAAAATCAACCTCAAACCGTTTATCACCGGAAAAATCTTGGTCGACCATCTCGTGGACGAAGGGTTTGACACCCTCATCAACCGCAACGAAACGGCTGTCAAGATCCTGGTTACTACCAACCCGAGCTTCTCGCTGGACACCAGTAACTAAAAGGGGAGTCTCACTCTAAGCGCCACCGACCTTAGATGTCGGTGGCGCTTGCCTGCTCTGTAGCTGCAGTTTTACGCACAAACTGTCACAAACACCGGCGTAGCATTACCCCAAGAACCTGGGAGCACGCTATATTTTTATGTATGGCAAAGAAAAAAGTTACCCTCGCAACCGCCCTCGCGGCGTCCGCTCTTCTAGCAGGCTGCGCTCAGACCGTTGTTCCCGGCATGGGCATCGAAGAAATTAGCGACTGGGGTGGCCGTGACGACATCACCTTTCAGGTAATGGCATCGCTGGAGGGCAATGAAGCACCCGCCAAGGTCACTGTTTACCAGGATCAAATGTCTTTTGACGGCAACACTGCTGAATTCACCGGCGAAGCTTTCTACAAGCTCACCGTAGATGACCTGGCTGACCTCTCCGACTCTCAGATCCGTATCTCCGTTGAAGCAGAAGACCCCAACGCTGAGGTAGCCTGCGGCCTTAAGGGCACCGGTCTCACCCACCCACTGCACTCCACCGAAGCTGAAGGCACTGGCAGCGCATCCTGCGTGCTGAACGTCGACTAGCGAGCAAGCTCCACACCAAGACACACACCTCAGGGGTGGGCATCACCGGTAGATGCCCACCCCTTGTCTTGACTCACCCTCTATCTGGCCTCGCCACTGTTCTACCCTGGCGTGTCAGGGCATAGAGTATGAAAAAATAAGGATTATGAGCACTTCAGGCGCACAAGAATTCATGAATATAGCCCGAGAGGCAGCCGGCGAAGCTGTTAATATGGGTTTCCGTATCGGTAATAGAATCCACGCTCACCGTGAGCGCAGAGCGGAGCGGAACCAGCTTGAGCCGGTCATTGTGCCCAGCGTGGGCTACGGCAGCGAAGGCTGGGTACGCGTGCTGGGGCGGGTGCTCTACAAAACCGATCTCTTTGAAGAATTTTTTGACTCCGTTGAAAAAGGCGATCCTGCCGTTGAGCCGGTGCGAGGCTGGCGCTCCTTCACTTCTGTGGCAATTTCATATGCAAAGATTACCGTTGAAATTGCAGGGGTTACCCACGAAGTTCAGGCGGACCGCGGCGGGGTCGTGGACGTCCGTCTTGAGCAGCAGCTCGAACCCGGTATGCACAATGTCACCATGCGTACTGATGGTGGACACCCAGCCAAAACCAGCGTTTATATTGTTCCCAAAGACCAGCAAATCGGAATTATCTGCGATGTCGATGACACCGTCATGAACACCGCACTTCCCCGGCCACTACTGGCAGCGTGGAACTCTTTTGTGCTCAACGAGCATGCACGCAGCGCTACACCCGGCATGGCAGTCATGATGGATCGCCTGCACCGCACCTACCCCTCAGCCCCCTTCATGTACCTTTCGACTGGGGCGTGGAATGTTGCGCCCACTCTGCGCCGTTTCCTGCACCGCAACGGCTACCCCAAGGGAACCTTCCTGCTCACTGACTGGGGCCCCACCCCAGACCGCTGGTTCCGATCAGGCCAGCAACATAAGGTCAGCACTCTTAAGCGGCTGGCCGCTGAATTTCCTCACATCACATGGATTCTTATCGGTGATGACGGTCAGCGTGACCCCGAAATTTATAATGGGTTCGCGGTGCGCTACCCTCACAACGTTGAAGCGATTTTGATCCGCAACCTCACTTTTGGTGAATCGGTGCTGTCCTCTGGTCGTGTCTGGGGTGACAAACGCGCCCAGGAAATCACCAAGGGAGCGCTCTGGCTTGAAGGCAACGACGGCACTGCCCTCTACGAGCAACTCAAAGAGCGCGGTCTAGTTTAGAGTCACACACCTCAGCCCTGTCTCAGGACGCCGGCCCCAGCAGTAGCCCACAGTGGTTGCCGCCTGGGCCGGCGTTCTTATCTACGCCTCGTTCTTGCCCACCAAAAAACTCGGCTTGTCAAGTGTCAGACGCACCGGCGAAGCCGACACTCCGAGGCGAAAAAACTGCCCAAAATTTAAGGGGAGACAGCGCTGATCTCAAGCCTAAAGTTTACGTTGAATCCCTGATTCCTGTTTAAACCGCGGAATCTTGCGGGTTAAGAAAATCTATTCCCACCGGAGCACAAAACACCTGCTTTTAAGCTCACAGTAACCAGCTTTCAGCTTCTCTTAAAAGAGCCCGGTGTGGATAACTCTCAGAAACCGCGAGAACAAGCGGAACCAAGCTGTGGATAGCCGCGTGTCTGTAAAAAATTGGTAAGAGACCACACTATCTAGGGGGTTGCGCGAGGAGGTGACACTAGATGTAGTATTAAATCTCGGTTCGGGGCACAAGAGCTTTAGCCTTCAAAACCCCAACCAGCAGACACGCCACTTCCCATATCCCCGTCTGAGGGGTACCCCAAGGAGAGCTCCATCATGACCGTAACGGTGTACACCAAGCCAGCCTGCGTCCAGTGCAACATGACCTACCGCGCACTCGATAAGCTCGGCGTTAACTACAACACCGTGGACATCACCGAGGACGCCGATGCGCTGGCTCGCATCAAGGGCCTGGGTTACCTGCAGGCACCGGTTGTTATCGCTGGCGATGACCACTGGTCCGGGTTCCAGCCCGATAAAATCAACGCTCTTGCAGCTGCCGCAGCCTAACGCTTTACGATAGCCCGGGCGAAAATTCCAGAGTGAATTGCCCGGGCTTCAGCATGTGCTGGCGAACCGCCGGTACATCAAGAGACCAGAACACCCCTTGCGGAGATGATGAGCTATGGAGACTAAACCCCCAGAAGAAATGCTGGCGACAGGTCAACCGACCATCGTTTACTTCTCGTCGGTCTCAGAAAATACTCATAAGTTCGTGCAAAAAACTGGCGTAGCGAATGTGCGGATCCCCCTTAAAACTGCGGAAGAGCCACCGATTATGCACGCACCCTATGTGCTCTGCGTGCCTAGTTACGGGCGTCCTGGGGGAGCGGGATCAATACCACCACAGGCAGTTAAATTTCTCAACCAGCCCCAAAACCGTGAGCACCTGGTAGGTGTTATCGGTGCGGGCAATACAAACTTTGGTGACCTCTACTGCATAGCAGCGGAGAAGGTTGCCACTAAATGTGGAGTTCCCCTGCTCTTCAAATTTGAGCTCATGGGAACCCAAGAAGATGTACAAAAAGTTCAAGAAGGATTGGAAGAATTTTGGAATCAAAACTCTCTGTACCCGGCCTCAGCGTAGAACCCGGTCACGAAGACCCCAGCACCCCCGATAAATACCGCGGCATGGGCTACCATGAGCTCAATGCACTACTGAACCTCTATGATGAGAACGGCCAGATTCAGTTTGAGGCTGACCGACAGGCAGCCCGCCAGTACTTCCTGCAGCACGTCAATAACAACACCGTGTTTTTCCACGACCTTGAAGAGAAGATTGACTACCTGGTCAAGCACCAGTACTACGAGCCCGAGGTCTTTGAGCGCTACTCCTTTGACTTCGTCAAGGCGCTCTCCAAGCGTGCCTACGCTCAGAAGTTCCGTTTCCCCACCTTCTTGGGTGCCTTCAAGTTCTACACTTCCTACGCGCTGAAAACCTTTGACGGCCAGCGTTACCTGGAACGTTTTGAAGACCGTGTGGTTATGACTGCGTTGCTGCTAGGTGAAGGCAACGAGCAGCTGGCAGAAAGCATCGTGGACGAGCTCATTTCGGGCCGTTTCCAGCCTGCCACCCCCACCTTCCTCAACGCCGGTAAGAAGCAGCGCGGTGAGCTGGTCTCTTGCTTCCTGCTCCGCATCGAAGACAATATGGAGTCCATCGGTCGCTCCATCAACTCAGCTCTGCAGCTCTCCAAGCGCGGCGGCGGTGTGGCATTCGCCCTCACTAACCTGCGTGAAGCTGGTGCGCCGATCAAGAAGATTGAGAACCAGTCCTCCGGCGTCATCCCTGTAATGAAGCTGCTTGAAGACTCCTTCTCATACGCTAATCAGTTGGGCGCACGTCAGGGCGCCGGTGCAGTTTACCTGCACGCTCACCACCCCGACATCTACTCCTTCCTGGACACCAAGCGCGAGAACGCGGACGAAAAGATCCGCATCAAGACCCTCTCACTGGGCGTCGTCATCCCAGATATCACCTTTGAGCTGGCCAAGAAGAATGAGGACATGTACCTCTTCTCGCCCTACGACGTTGAGCGCATCTACGGCGTACCCTTCTCAGATATCAACGTCACCGAGAAGTACTACGAGATGGTCGATGATGCCCGCATCAAGAAGACCAAGATTAACGCCCGCGAGTTCTTCCAGACCCTGGCTGAAATTCAGTTTGAGTCCGGCTACCCCTACGTCATGTTCGAAGACACCGTGAACAAGGCAAACCCGATCGAGGGCAAGATTATTATGTCTAACCTCTGCTCGGAAATCCTTCAGGTCTCAGAGCCTTCCGTTTACAACGCTGACCTTAGCTACGCAACCGTAGGTAAGGACATCTCCTGTAACCTGGGTTCACTGAACATCGCCCTGGCGATGGACGGCGGCGACCTGGCCCAGACTGTCGGCACCTCTATTCGTGCACTCACCTCTGTCTCTGACCAGTCAGACATCACCTCCGTGCCCTCCATTGAGCGCGGTAACTCCATGAGCCACGCTGTGGGTCTGGGGCAGATGAACCTGCACGGCTACCTGGCCCGTGAGCACGTCTACTACGGTTCAGAAGAAGCACTGGACTTCACCAACATGTACTTCTACACGGTGACCTACCACGCCATCCGCGCGTCCATGGAAATCGCCAAGGAGCGCAAGGAAACCTTTGTGGGCTTTGAGAAGTCAAAGTACGCGTCGGGGGAGTACTTCGAGAAGTACATCAACGGCACCTGGGATTTCGAAACCGAGCGCGCCCGCGAACTCTTTGCCGGTCACTTTGTGCCCGGTGCTGAGGACTGGAAGCAGCTGGCAGCTGAGGTTGCTGAGCACGGTATGTATAACCAGAACCTGCAGGCTGTACCGCCCACCGGTTCTATCTCTTACATCAACGGCTCCACCTCATCGATCCACCCCATTGCATCGAAGATCGAGATCCGTAAGGAAGGCAAGCTGGGCCGCGTCTACTATCCGGCACCCTTTATGACCAATGAGAACCTGGACTACTACCAGGACTCCTACGAAATTGGTTACGAGAAGATCATTGATACCTACGCTGTGGCAACCCAGCACGTGGATCAGGGCCTGTCACTGACCCTCTTCTTCAAGGACACTGCGACCACCCGCGACGTCAACCGGGCCCAGATTTACGCTTGGCGTAAGGGCATCAAGACCATCTACTACTCACGTATTCGTCAGATGGCTCTTGAAGGCACCGAGATTGAGGGCTGCGTCAGCTGCATGCTCTAAAGCTTAAAGACTTGAGGGAGCTACGTTGGCGCGTAACTCCCTCAACAAAGACTCAGCAAGTCTGAGGCACAATTGGATTGTCGTTTCATTCTAACGGGTTTTGAATAGCTTGAACACAAGGTTTGAGCGACCTTAGCTGAGTCATGAATCACCTAGATAGGATGATATAAATGGCAAGTAAAGGTTCTACCAAGGGCAGCAAGTCTGGTGGAGGAAAATACCGCTCTGCTAAGACCGGCCGCTACGTTACTAAAAAGTACGGCAAGGGGAACCCGGATACTACGGTAAAAGAATCAAAGTAACCGTATTCTGCTATAGATAGGGTGGGTGAGCAAAGTTTGCTCACCCACCTGTTCTATTATTAAATAACTAATAAGTTAAACTGATTATTTTCGGATGGCGCCTTTTGGAAAATTTTTTAGCAGAACACGCGCGCAGCCTCCACCATTCGGTGTTCAGAATGCATCGACGGCTGAGGAATGAGTCAGCTAGTTCTTCGCCCTTCACTTTTTCTGAGGAAACGGTGCTGGCTCAGCTACTGGTGCAGCCTCGGCAGACGGGGGCGGAGCTGGCTCGTTTTCAGCAGATCACACCGCAGTCTATGAATGTCATTGTCAACTCACTGTTGGCACGAGGTTACCTATCATCGGGTAAGAATCTGCTAGATAAACGCCGCAAAGAGCTCTATCTCACCGAGCAGGGAACCCGAATGATCACGTCCATTCAGGCTGAGCGCGAAGAGTGGCTGGTGGGCAGAGTTGCAGAGGCACTGAGTGAAGAAGAAACTCAGATGCTGGTCAAAGCATTGCCGGTACTGCGTACCATGGTGGACCGCGCGTCACGCTTGGGTTCAGACGAGCATGAAAGTGAAGTTCCGGATGAACATGAGGAGGAGGCGGGGGTTTAGTACGCCGCAGTGGAAGGGGCCAACTTCGATATGAGACGTGCGCTATGTAGTTAGGTAGTGTCATTAGGGCCGGAAGAATGGAAGAATAGAAGACGATGCGCATTTTTGCGCGAAAGAATTTTGAACGAGGAGTTTCCCACCGTTATGAGTGAAAAGGTCAAGCTGGTTCACCACGTTGAAGCAATCAACTGGAACCGTATTGAGGACGAAAAAGATCTTGAGGTTTGGGACCGTCTGACCTCTAACTTCTGGCTACCTGAGAAGGTGCCCCTGTCTAATGATGTGCAGTCCTGGAAGACACTGACCGATGAAGAGAAGCAGCTGACCATGCGCGTTTTCACCGGCCTGACCCTGCTTGATACCATTCAGGGCACTGTGGGCGCTGTGTCTCTGCTGCCCGATGCTGTGACTGCTCACGAAGAAGCGGTGTACACCAACATTGCTTTCATGGAGTCGGTGCACGCTAAGAGCTATTCTTCTATCTTCTCCACCCTCTGCAGCACCAAGGAAATCGATGAGGTTTTCCGCTGGTCCACCGAGAATGATCACCTTCAGAAGAAGGCCAACATCGTGATGGATTACTACCAGGGCGATGATCCGCTGAAGAAGAAGGTTGCCTCAACCCTGCTGGAATCCTTCCTCTTCTACTCGGGCTTCTACCTGCCCATGTACTGGTCATCGCACGCCAAGCTGACTAACACTGCTGACTTGATCCGTCTCATCATTCGCGATGAGGCTGTGCACGGCTACTACATTGGTTACAAGTTCCAGCGCGCCCTGGAAAAGGAAAGCCCGGAACGTCAGGCGGAGCTCAAAGAATACACCTTTAACCTGCTCTACGAACTGTACGAGAACGAAGTGGCTTACACCGCTTCACTTTACGATGGTGTTGGGCTGACTGAGGACGTCAAGAAGTTCTTGCATTACAACGCTAACAAGGCACTGATGAACCTGGGCTACGAGGCGATGTTCCCCGCTAGCGTCACCAATGTGTCCCCGGCAATTCTCTCAGCGCTTTCACCGAACGCGGACGAGAACCACGACTTCTTCTCAGGCTCCGGCTCTTCCTACGTGATTGGCAAGGCCGTGAACACCGAGGACGAGGACTGGGATTTCTAAACCATTCCTGACTTGGACCCCCGTAGTTTTATCCTTAGAACAGCAACATAGCGTAGCTGTTGAGAGGGAAACTGCGGGGGTTTATTGTTGGGGTCCCTGGTGCCGCCACCGCTTGGATACGGACTTAACTGTCTAGGACAGCTTTGTCATGCTTATAGTGGCAAATAGGGATTGGTCGTAGCACTTCAATCTAAAATCCAGCCCCTGCATCTTGCGCTTTGGGGTGAGATTGTTGTTGGTTATGCCTCTAAGGAACGAACTGTAGCTCGGATTATATCTGCGAAAGCGTAGATGTCCTCTAAGTCATTAATGGGATGCCTAGTTTCCTTTTTATCAGCATCGAAGGTCCCGACGTACCACTGAGACTTTGCATTGAAGTGTAAGCGTGCAATGGATTTACGTTTGTTGTCAGTGATTTCTTCGGTGAGCTGCTCGGCGAGTTCTTTTCTGGCTCGTTGTGTTCTGCGTTCGGCGAGACTGGCTCGGGTAAGATGTGGCATGGATTAGTCACCTTTCTGGAAGATCAAAAGCCCCTGGGTTATTGCCGTCTGCAGCGGCTCCCGGGTCAACTCATAAATTTTTAATAGATAAATAGAACGGAATAGAAATGAACCCAGCTAGAACCCTGGATAATCTGTACACAAAATGGTCAAATGGAGAAAAGCTTGGGAACAGGATAGTAACCGGCCGACAGGAAATACGAAAAGAAGCATTAGCCGAACTTCATACAGCGGTTCGATCGCTTGTTGAGCTTGATCATTATTTTGATCTGATGGAACACCAAGGCAGAGATGTCAAAAAATATCGCTTAAAAATGTCTAATTACATAAAAGCAGTTTTTGATTCATGTAATAATTTAAGTCAAATCGACGCTTTTGCTCGAAATCTAATGCCATTTCTCGCTGATGTTATTGATTCTCTTACTGGGCAAGCACTAAAGATACGAGTAGATATTGAAGAGCATGCTGAAAGTCTCGATAGCCAGGTAGCCTCTCTAATCCAATCTTTCCTTGATGATGATTCTTTGGACCCAACTTTTAGGAATCATGCCGTTATGCTTTGTAAGCATATTCAAGAAAATATCCGGAATATTGAGGATGCAGGTTACTTCGATTTTTCTGAATCAGTTAGACTACTTGGTGTTTATGTTTCGGCGGCCGCTGAGCGAAGTACAAATGGGACTTTTAAGGAGGCTTTTCGAAAATTCAATGAAGAATTTTTGAAACATCCTCTTGCCCCATATGCTCTTACGAGTACAGCAGCTTTTTTGGGGATGAAAGAGCTTGGTTAGTAAGTACCTTCGCGATTTCTGATCTGATGGCCTCATCGACTTCAACCCATGACAGGACCTTTTCGATGGGTCTTTCTTATAGGCCAAAAAGAACAGTTCAGCCAGCACATTGATTAGCTAATTGAGCTTACCGTCGGGCTCCTACTCAGGGTCTAGACGGCTGGTCATTTGGCAGTGTTGAGCCTATTCTTGGCCTGCGTAGTTTCAACAATTTGATGTGCAGTCTTATTGGCGGTGCTATTTAGAGCCTGTGTTCCGTCGGGTCAACTTCTATCATCTGGCCGGCTAGCCTTGATTAGGTCATGCGGGGGGGGGGTATTGTTGTGGTGCTTTATGCCTCCACCACTTATAAATCTTGGTCTTATGGGGGTAGCGTTTCTGCACGGCCCACAGGGCAGCTAGCTTTTTTGGGCTGGTTCCTTTCCAAAGGATCCACTCCACGAATTCCCCGTCGATTTTCTCGGGACATCCCTCGGCCATATCGGGGCGGGCAGTGCCGTGAAAACGCAACCACCGGCGTCCAACCCGCCACAACCGCACCAAACGCGGAGCCAACAAAATATAAATCTGATCTGCCTCATCCAGGCGCCGCTCAAACTCCACGTTAGAGTACCCGCCCTCAATCACCCAGGCGTCATGCGAGTCCATGAAGTCCCGCACAAGAGCACGTTCGTCCTCAAGGGTTCGCTCATCCCAACCCGGCAACCAATGAACCCTATCCAGGTGCAAAACCGGCACCTGGTGCCTATCAGCCAGGGTACGTGCCCAGGTCGATTTTCCTGCACCGCTCAAACCAAGAACCACAATCTTCATGCTCTCAGTTTAACCGCGGCACATAATCTGCCCTCGGGCGAGCAGGCAGAGTACCCTAGATAGGTATACCTGCACCCCAGAAAGTGAGCTATGCCCACACCAATCGTCAGCTATGAGGACGCCCTGGCTCTGCTCAACCGGCAGCTGTCGGTGGATATGTGCCTGCCACCAGCGTCATTTGATCTCGCCTTCCAGCACGGCTCGACGCTGCTCACCAGTCAGCGTCTACCCCTCGAAGAGATGGACGCTGACCGCCGCCGCTACCGTGACCACTGGGAGCTTCGCCTCATCAACTACCGCGGGCTCACTGCAGTCTCTGCCGCCCACCCGCGCGTCCTGGACGCCGCCCAAGCACTGCTGGCAGGGGACAATGGCAACTGGGTGGGCGACTACTCCGAGCTGCGCAAACTCAACGACTATCTCACCCCCTTCGCCCTGCAGGTCTCGAGCACCTCACTCTTTTACACCCCCGGTCGCATTTTCTGGCAGCACCAACCGGCGGCGTCCGCGCAGGACGTTAAGTTGCCGCAGATAGAGGGGTACGAGCTGCGCTGGTTAGAACCGCAGGAGCTTGAAGCTTTCCGCAACGATGAGCGTTTCAGCAATGCCCTGGGCTTCAAAGAACTACGCCCAGATGTGCAAGTGCTAGCCGCACTTGCCGACGGTGAAACTGTAGCCCTTGCCGGGGCCAGCGAGGACTCCAACCTCATGCAGCAGATTGGCATCGATGTGCTACCTCAGCACCGTGGTGCAGGGTTAGCCGGCACCCTGGTCAGGACGCTGGCAGAGGCCATTATCGCCGAAGGCTTTTTACCCTTCTACGGCACCAGCCCCTCGCACATCATTTCACAAAGAGTAGCGCTCAACGCCGGTCTGCAACCCACCTGGTGGGAGTTTGTTTCCACCAGCCTCAACGAAATTTCTGTGGACTAGGTGCACCGTGCAACTTCAACGATTCGGCAGTGATCATACCGCCACCATGACCGAGATGATCGATAGCGCCATGAAGACGGTGCGTGCTGTCGGCAGGGGAGAGCAACCCTCAACCCTGCGGCTCTACCGCCCGGCACCCACGGTTGCTTTTGGGCGCCGGGACGAGCTTAACCCGCAATTTTCGGCCGCGCGCCAGGCCTGTATCGACCAGGGTTTCGAACCTTTGGTGCGCACCGTTGGCGGGCATGCTGCTGCCTACCATCGCGGGTGCCTGGTGGTGGATCATTTTCAGTACGCCCCGGATGCCGTCAGCGGTAATCACGAGCGTTACGGCATTTTTGGAAGCATGTTTGCAGAGGCTTTAGAAAGTCTCGGCATTCAAGCGGGCGTGGGGGAGCTACCCGGCGAATACTGCCCCGGCGAATACTCGGTCTGGGGCCAGATTCCCGGCGGTTACCGGGTAAAAATTATTGGTACCGCGCAGCGCGTGGTTTCGGGTGCCTGGTGGTTCTCCAGCGGTATCGTCGTGGAGAACCCTGATCCGCTACGCGCAGTGACCGAAGATGTCTATCGTGCCCTTGGCCTGCCCTTAGAACTGGCAACGGTAGGGGCTCTGACCGATATTGAACCGCTCATGACCGTTGACGATATTGAAGACGCTGTTATCGAGGCCTATGAAAGTGAGGGTTTCTAATGTGCGGCCGTTACGCTCTTGAACTAGCTTTAGAGCATACCCAGTACCTAGCAGGAGTCCAGCTCACAGAACCAATAGCCAATTACAACGTGGCACCCACCCATACGGTGCCCATTCTGGTGGATAGGCTGTTTGGGGACGAAACCCTGGAAGTTATGCCAGGTAGCACCGCATCTTTTGCTCCGCACGCTAGCCCGGACGCCGCGCCGTCCGCACCAGCCCAGGGCAGGTTTGTACGTGAGATGCACGCAGCCCGCTGGGGCCTGTTGCCGGGCTGGGCTAAAGACCCTTCCTTTGCATCACGTGCTTTCAACGCGCGCAGTGAGACGATCTTCACCAAGCCCACCTTCCGTGAAGCGGCGGTGGCAGGGCACTGCGCTGTACCGGTTAGCGGCTACTACGAGTGGAAAACCGAGACAACTGCTGCCGGTAAAACAGCTAAAACCCCCTATTTTGTGCACCGCGCAGACGGTCGGCCCATCTACTTTGCTGGGCTGTACGAGTGGTGGAAGATCCCCGAAGAGTTTGCTGGCCCTGGTTCCGGTTTTGAAGGGCAGGGCGGCGAATGGTTGCTGAGTTGCTCCATCATCACCATGGATTCACCGGGAAACGGTGAATTTGATAGCGGCATTCTGGCTGATTTGGGTGGCGAAGCGCCCTACGCCAACCAGATCGAAGAGCAGCTGGGGCAGCTGCATAACCGTCTGCCGATTCCCCTGAGCGTAGCCGATGACCGGAATATAAGCGAAAGCGACAATCTGACCTTCTGGCTGCGTTCGGGGAGAGCCGCTGGCACCCGTAAACCAGCCGACGCCGCGTCTAAATTGCATCAACGTCAGAGTGCAGAAGCAGCACTAGCTCAACTTCGGGAGCAGGCATTCGCTCAGACTGCGGGCTGGGCGATGCACCCGGTCTGCAAGGATGTCGGGAACGTCAGTAACAACGCACCCTACCTGATTGAACCCGCCGAAGACCTACTGACAGGGCTCTAGGCACGCAGAAAGCAGAGAAAAAGGGGCTAACCGCTGTTTGCGGTTAGCCCCTTGTCTTAGACCTTAGAGGATGTCTTCTGCCTCAGGGTACCAACGGTTGAAATCGAGGGTGAGGTAGAGGGCTAGTGCTGCAGAGTTGTTGGCCTGGATGCGTACGGTAACCTGCTCGTAGCCGTCCTCGAACATCTGATTAATAGACCTGCGAATCAACTGTTCAGCAAGACCCTCACGGCGGCGGGATGCTGCGGTAAAGAGCTCATAGATGGTCGGCAGATCTTTGGGTTCACTCACAGGGCTGTGCTTGAGGCAGAGGGACGCGGCAATAATGCGGTCGTGTTCATCAACGACGACGGGGGATGCATCGGTGTAGAACTCACCGTGTTCACCGCGCAAAATCTTTTCCATCTCGGTGGCTGCTTCAGCCTGGGAGCTGAAGCGGTCGCCTTCGTAGGAGGCGAAGTAGAGACGGGCTAAAGCCTCAGCGTCTTCAACCTGGGCAGGGCGAGTGCTGACGGTGATGGGCTTCGTTGCTTTGGATGTCTGGGAAACGAGGGTGATAAAGCCGCTCATCGCGAGCCTCCTTAGTATCTGAAATAAATTACACTGTGAGGTACAGAGTACTCTGTTTGCTAATAGTTATGTAAGGTATTTGTTATAAATTCATCTGCTTTTCTTTGTATTTCTTATCAATTAAAGAGTGTTTGACCTGCAGATTCGTTGATGATACTAAAAGAACTAAAGTTTTTAGAGGAGTAGAAATATGAAGTTCGCTCAGATACTTTTACGAGGAAAACCAGTTGCTGTTATCGAGCAAGGATCACGCTGGTATCAGCTGGATAAACCCTTGGCTGACTACTTGGCGACCAGCAAGGTTCAGGTCATTTCTGCCGAGCAGATAGGTGCTCAACCGTTAGATCTGAGTGAGGACGACTTCATCCGCCCCTTAAGCAACGTCTCCCGGGTGCTGTGCGTAGGCCTTAACTTCACCGACCATGCCAAAGAAGTGGGCGCTGAAACCCCCTCCCACCCCACTATTTTCACCAAGTTCGGAAATGCGCTCATTGGCCCTGGTGAGCAAATTCAGATACCAGCTGAGAGCAATAAAATTGACTGGGAAGTTGAACTCTGCGCCGTAGTTGGCAAGGAGGGGCGCCGCATCCCGGTTGAAGAAGCTGAGGAATATCTGCTGGGTTACACCGTCCTCAATGACGTATCGGTGCGGGACTGGCAGGGGCGCACCAGCGAGTGGTTCCAGGGGAAGAACTGGGACTCAATGACCCCCTTCGGCCCGGTCATCGTCAGCCCCGACGAGCTAGATATTGCTGGCGGGTTGGCAATGACTTGCACCGTGGACGGCGAGACACGGCAGCAGGGTAGCACCGCCAACCTCATTTTTAGACCGGCTGAAGTGATTTCATATATTTCAACCTTCATGACTTTGCAGCCCGGGGATCTTATCGCGCTGGGCACACCGGCAGGGGTTGGCCTTTCCCTGCGTCCGCGTAAGTGGCTGGCACCGGGGCAAACCGTGGTGACAGAGATTGAGGGCATTGGCCGCCTCACCAACGTCTGCTCCAGCGAGGGCGTGGCTTAACCCTCACTGGTGGGGAGCAACGCACCGGGGGAGCGTGGGGTATTCTGGACGATGTGTCGAAACGTTCTATTTGGTCAGCAAGTGGCGCCAGCATGGTGGTCCACGGAGATAACCTTGCCGTACTTAAAAACCTGCCCGATGAGTCGTTTCAGCTCATTTATATTGACCCACCCTTTAATACGGGCAAGGTGCAGCGCCGTCAGAGCATTAAGACGGTGCGCACCGAAGGTGGCTCACGGGTGGGCTACAAGGGGCACACCTACGAGACCATTAAGGGCGATGTCTACGGCTACAACGACTCCTTTGAGGATTATTGGGAGTTCTTAGAGCCTCGCCTGATTCAGGCGTGGCGCCTGCTCAAGCCCAGCGGCACCCTCTATCTTCACCTTGATTACCGCGAGGTGCACTATGCCAAGGTGGTGCTGGACGCCCTCTTTGGCCGTGAATGCTTCCTCAATGAACTCATTTGGGCTTACGACTATGGTGCCAAATCAAAGAAGAAGTGGCCGGCTAAGCACGACAACATCCTGGTCTACGTCAAAGACCCCCAGAACTACTACTTCAACTCTGAGGCGGTAGACCGCGAGCCCTACATGGCACCCGGTCTGGTCACCGAAGAGAAGGCGCTGGCTGGCAAACTACCCACGGACGTCTGGTGGCACACCATCGTTTCGCCCAGCGGCAAAGAGAAAACCGGTTACGCCACCCAGAAACCCCTGGGTATTCTGCGCCGTATCCTCCAGGCATCTAGTGCTGAAGGGGATTGGGTGCTGGACTTCTTTGGAGGCTCAGGCACCACCGGCCACGCCGCTGCCCAGCTTGACCGCAAGTTCCTGCTCATCGATCAGAACCCCGAGGCTGTCAAGGTCATGCGCAAACGTCTGCGCAGTATTGACGGTCTGGACGTTGATTTCAAGAAGTCCCGGGCAAAGGCACTGACTGCACCTCGGGTTGAAGGTGTCACCAAAGCCTCGTAAGGGCTTGATGGGCACTCCTCGGCGTCTTTACTAACGCCTATCCGTGCAAAACTTTTCACGTCTCTACCTATAGTTTCGCTGTCGCTCGGCACTGCGACAACGGGTAAACTTATGCTTAGCCTGCGCCCCTGTATCGCGCGGGTGTAAGCCCGGCCCACCCATCGTAGGGGTGAGCACCAAACTTTAGGAGACACTCTTTGTCTACCCTCAACATCACCGTTGCTGGCGAAAACGTCAACGTAGAAGCTGGCAGCAAAGCCGCTGACCTGTTCGCTGAGAAGAGCGACATTGTTGTTGCTCGTATCAACGGCACCCTGGTCGATCTCTCCACCGAACTAACCGCAGGCGACACTGTAGAGCCCGTGAGCGTTCACGACCAAGAAGGTCTTGAAGTGCTGCGCCACTCGGTTGCACACGTCATGGCACAGGCGGTGCAGGAATACCGCAAGGACGCCAAGCTGGGCATCGGCCCCTATATCACCGACGGCTTCTACTTTGACTTTGATGTTGAGGAGCCCTTTACCCCTGAGGATCTCAAGAAGATTGAGAAGTCCATGGTGAAGATTATTAAGAGCGGCCAGACCTTCCAGCGTCGCGTGGTCACCCACGAGCAGGCATGCGCTGAAATGGCGGACGAGCCCTACAAGCTGGAACTGCTAGAACTTGCTCAGGGCCCCGGCTCAGGCGCGGACGCCGCTGAAGGTGCATCCGTTGAGGTGGGCGCTGGCGAAATCACCATCTACGACAACGTTAACCGCAAGGGCGAGACCGTCTGGAAAGATCTCTGCCGCGGCCCGCACGTGCCCTCCACCAAGATTCTTGCCAACGGCTACGCACTGATGCGCACCGGTGGCGCTTACTGGCGCGGTTCAGAAAAGAACCCCATGCTGCAGCGTATCTACGGCACCGCCTGGCCTTCCAAGGAAGAGCTGGTTGCCTACAAGGACCGCATCGCTGAGGCTGAGCGTCGCGACCACCGCCGTCTGGGCGAAGAGCTTGACCTCTTCAGCTTCCCCAAGACCATCGGCCCCGGTCTGCCTGTATTCCACCCCAAGGGCGGCATCATCTTACGCGAGATGGAAAACTACGTGCGCGAACGCCACATCGCTGAGGGCTTCCAGTACGTCAAAACCCCGCATATCTCGAAGGAAGATCTCTTCTACACCTCCGGCCACCTGCCGTACTACTCAGACGGCATGTTCCCCCCGATGGAGGACGAGGGGCAGGCTTACCGCCTCAAGGCAATGAACTGCCCCATGCACAACGAGATTTTCCGTTCACGCGGCCGTTCTTACCGCGAGCTGCCCCTGCGTCTCTTTGAGTTCGGCACCGTCTACCGTGATGAGAAGTCCGGTGTGCTGCAGGGTCTGACCCGCGTGCGCATGATTACCCAGGACGACTCCCACAGCTATGTCACCAAGGAGCAGGCACCGGACGAGGTGCGTCACCTGCTGAAGTTCATGCTGAGCCTGCTTGAGGACTTCGGTATGACCGACTTCTACCTGGAACTTTCCACCCGCGACACCGAGGGTGATAAGAAGGATAAGTTCATTGGCACCGACGAGCAGTGGGAAGAAGCAACCGCTGTTCTGGAGCAGGTTGCTGCTGAGACCGGTCTTGAACTGGTAGCTGACCCCGGTGGAGCTGCCTTCTACGGCCCCAAGATTTCGGTTCAGGCGAAGGACGCAATCGGCCGTACCTGGCAGATGTCTACCGTACAGTACGACTTCAACCAGCCTGCGCGCTTCGGTCTGGAATACCAGGCATCCGATGGCTCCCGCCAGGAACCCGTTATGATTCACTCGGCTAAGTTCGGTTCGCTGGAGCGTTTCTTTGGCGTGCTGACCGAACACTATGCCGGTATGTTCCCGGCGTGGTTGGCTCCTGTTCAGGTGGTAGGTGTTCCCGTTGCTGAGGCTTTCAACGACTACATGGGCGAGGTTGCCGCTAAGTTGGCTGCTCAGGGTGTGCGTGTTGAGGTGGACTACGGCACTGACCGCTTCCCCAAGAAGATCCGCACCGCATCCAAGGAAAAGGTGCCCTTCATCCTGATTGCTGGTGGCGAGGACGCCGAGAACGGCGCGGTGTCCTTCCGCTTCCGCGACGGCTCCCAGGAAAACGGCGTGCCCGTGGACGAAGCCGTGGCTAGGATTGTCGAGCACATCAAGTCACGGAATAATGCGGATCCCCACTAAAAAAGTTCACGTATATTATTTGTACCCAGTACAGCTACCTTAAACCCCAAAGGATTTTTAAATGATGAAAACTATAGGTTTTAATAATTGGTTATCTGAATACTATCAAGCGGCTGGTCAGGTCACTTCGGGCCTCAGAAAAATTGCTACGGTGCCCGACAGTCAAACGCCATTGACTACCTACGTGGGAGTTAATAGCTTTCGTCAAATACTTACCATGGGTTTAATGCAATATAATTCAGGACTAGAAAGAATATGTAAACTAACAATTACAGGTTTGCTTAAGTTAAATAATAATGATTTAAATGGAGAAAATCTTCATTTGCGAAAATATGGTCATTCAATTAAAAAAATGATGAATGAAATTAAAGGTCTCAATTTGCCAGAGGGGTTTGAATTTGAGCCTAATTTCGACGTCAACTACAATAACTTGGTTGATTTCCTAGATTTTTCATCAACGTCTTCATCTCGGTATATTTTTCTTGAAGATGTATTAAATGAACGAATATCGATGGATGAATCAAGTGACCTATGGAGTAGGTGGTGTAATCTGCAAAGCTCGGTAAAAAACAATGAGATGAGCAGTTGTGAACATCTTATTCATTTAGCTAATTCTGAGGATAAATTTATCATCGATTTATCAAACTTCGTTTCGCAAAAAACTAGTTTTTCCAATGTCGAAACTTTGCTTGTCAGGGAACATAGATATTCCGATTTTTATACGGGTACAATTTTCCAAAACAATTCTTCATTTATTTCCTACGAATTCTTCAAAATTGCTAAAGATATTTTCAAGCTCCATGATATGGTTACCGACGAGTTGTGGGTAAACAATCGGGATATTCTCAGAGTTCCGCTCACCAGGGAAATTGGCAACTTTTTCTTCGATTCGACCTACAGTGAATATATCGCTCACTTTCTAATTGGCGTCGAAGATTTAGAAATTTTCCTTGAGTCACTAGAAGACTTTGCCCAGGCTTGCGAAAATGATGAAGTTGAGGTATGATGAATTAGCCTTTAATTAGTCTATCCGTGTTAAACGCGGTGCGTACAGCACATTGGTAGATTATATATAAAGGAGGTTCTGGTCTTGAAAAAGTATCAGACCAAAATCCTAGTAGCTTTAATTTCTGAAGTACCTTCAATAATTAAAGCTGTTGGTATCGCGGTATCTATGATAATACTGTCTTTGCAGGGAATATCGTGATTTAACGGGGTAGAACTTTAGTTCCTACCCCGTTTTGCTATGAAACTATATCTATCTTTCATTACGATTATTTCTACCTGATCAACAACAATCCTGCTTATGGAGAATGCTGATTCCCCTCATTAATAAAAGGGCTATCGAATATCAGCATAAGCTGACTGAGTACAAAGTTAGGTCCCAAACAGGGTTGAGATAATTTTGGCGGTTGGGTCGGTCTGCGTCTGACTGAACCTAGCCCCGGCCCAAGCATTGACGCGCTGCCAGGCTTCGGCTTCCTTAGCTTTAGCGCGTAGGGGAGCCGTAAGGTAATGCATCTGGGGGTAAACCGCAGGAGCGAGCGCGTCGAACTCGGTTACAAAATCATTGACAATGGCTCGGGCGGGACGTCCCGTAAAAGCACGAGTGAGCTGGGTTTCTGCGATTCCTGATTGCAAGGCATCGCGATGAGCCTGGCTGGTGCCTGCCTCGTCGCTAAGCAGTAGAAGCGTGCCAACCTGAACTGCCTCAACACCTAAAGCGAGAAGCGACCGCACATCCTGGTTGCTACCGACTCCGCCACCGGCTATCAGGGGCAAATTAGTGACAGCTTGAACATCAGGAACAAGCTGCGACAAGGGTAGCTGGTTGACCTCGTCCTGCACTCTAAACGTTGATTGGTGGCCACCGGCGTCCGGTCCCTGAACACACAGAAAATCAACACTAGCCTGGGCGGCGAGAGCAGCGTCCTGAGGATTGGTGACAGTTACCCCCACATAGGTGCTAACCGCCTGCAGTCGCTCGATTTGCTCGGCACTAGGGCAACCAAAGGTAAAGGTCACTACGGGCACAGGGTTGGCAAGCAGCCAGTCCAGCAAAGAATGAAAGTGGTCGGGTAGAACTATCTCATCATTGAGAATATCAAGGCCATATTCCCTGCCGAGTGGCGCTAGTGCCAGACGGTAGTCTTGCAGAAGCGCTTCAGCATTAGCAGGATTATCATTGGGGTCAGCCGGGCAGAACAGGTTCACCCCAAAAGGTTGATCAGTCAGTTCACGAATTTGCTTCACTTGTTCAGCCAGCTGGTCAGCATTCAGGTAGCCAGCCGCTAACATGCCCAACCCACCGGTGTTAGACACCGCGGCAGCAAGCTGGGGCGTACTCGGCCCACCCGCCATAGGGGCACCTACCAGCGGGATTTCAAGGTCATCCAAGCTAAACATTCTAAAGAACCTCCACGATCAGCTTTCGTTCTTCAAACGCTCAATAAAACCCATGGCATTATTTTTGGTGCGCAACAACCGATCTTCAAGGCTGAGTGTCTCGTCCATCTGGCGGATGCCCACCGGCTTTTTCTTACCCAGCACATAGTCGGTGCACGCCAGATTGGCGCAAAGATAAGTGCCGATGGTGTTACCGCGCCTGCCAGACTCACCACGACGGGCAGCCGTGTAAAGCGAAATACCCGAGCCGGGGTGCAACGTCAGACAAAACTGACACATCTGGGCAGCCTTGCTCTGTGCCTTAGATTTCTGCAACAGAACACCCTGAACTACACCGTCCTGCTCCACGACCAGGCAGCCCTTCAACGGGCTTTTAGGGTCTAACCACGATAGGAAAACCTGGTTCCCCCATGCGACTTCATTGAGGTTGGGCAGGTTCAGGCGTTTAGCTTCGCCCTTCGAACAGTTAACAAAGCTAGAGCGAATGGTCGGCTCAGAAAGTTCTTGCATACCTGCAATTCTACTAACCCTCTCATCGAGCAAAGAACCCTAGAAAGCCGCTTCTCTAACTCAGGCTAAGGGCTTATACGGAATAAGAGGTCAGGTGACGCTGTTACGAGGGGGAGAAGCATCCCCTTATTCTTGGAAGCAATATTATGACATCCCCCATCTTTGAGCCCTTTACCGTTCGCTCTATGACCACCCGCAACCGTCTCTGGGTTCCACCCATGTGCCAGTACTCGGTCGAAGAAAAAGACGGTATTCCCACCAACTACCATGAACATCACTACAACGCCCTCTCACGCGGTGGCGCCGGTGCGGTTATCGTTGAGATGACTAGCGTCCTGCCCGAAGGTCGTATCAGCCCCCTCTGCGTGGGGCTCTGGTCGGATGAACACACCGCAGCTCACGCCCGCATCGTTCAGGCTATCCATGACGGCGGCGCGAAAGCTGGTATGCAGATTGCTCACGCTGGTCGAAAGGCATCCACCGTTGCTGAGCGCATCTCCCGCGACGGCGGTTCCCTCAGCATTGAAGAGGGCGGCTGGGAAACCTTCGCCCCCTCAGCTATCGCCTACCCCGGCCTCAAAGAAACCACCGCGCTCACCGAAGAACGCATTGGCGAAATCGTTGAAGCTTTCGGAGCTGCCGCCCAACGCGCGGTAAAGGCTGGCTACGACTTCCTTGAAATCCACGGCGCCCACGGCTACCTCATCACCCAGTTCCTCTCACCGCTATCCAACCAGCGCACCGACGAATACGGCGGCTCGCTCGAAAACCGCGCCCGCCTCGTCCGCAGGGTTGCCCGTGCCATGCGCGCCCAGATGCCCGCGGACATGCCCCTGCTGGTGCGACTCTCAGCCACCGAGTTCGTGGAGGGCGGCATCACTGTTGAAGAAACCGCCCAGGTAGCTGCCTGGCTGAAAGAAGACGGTGTGGATATGGCTGATATTTCGACCAGCGGCAACTACCCCGCACCTATCAAGGTCTACGCTGGCTACCAGACCCCCATGGCCGCACAGGTCAAGCGTGAAGCTGACATTCCCGTTGCGGCCGTTGGCATGATTAACTCACCCCGCCTTGCTGAATACATCGTGGGTTCGGAACAGGCAGATGTGGTGCTGGTCGGACGCGAAGCTCTACGCAATAACTCCTTTGCCCTCAGTTGGGCTAAGGAACTGAAGGTTGATGTGGATTACGTACCCTCCCAGTACCTGCGTGCCTGGAACACCCGCCGCTAGCTCCTTGCGCTCGGCCTTGCGCCCCGGCGTCCTCGCGGAACAACCAAAGATGGTTGACGCAGTTGACGCCGGGGTTTAGGATGGGAGAAACAGGGCGTAGCTAAGGAGGCTCCCATGTCGCAGGCCCTTACCCAGCAGGACGCCGGCACTCAGGCGGTGATTGACCAGCTGATCGCAGAGTTCACCAGAGACCTCAAGAGTCTGCCACCAGAATTCCTTGCTTCTATTGACGATCTCGAAGACGTTAAAAGCCGTATGCGGTCAGTTCTTGCCCGCGCCAGCGTGCGCGGCTACGGCGATCTCATCGGCCCGGTCTACGACCTTGAAAACACCATGAAACTGCTCAAGGTCACAACCCGCGCGGCCATCAGTAAGCAGGTCAAACAGCACAAACTACTGCGGTTAACCATAGAGAACGGCGAATCAATTTTCCCCGCTTTTCAGTTTGCCGGACGGGCCGTGTGCGAGGACGTTCAGCAGGTGCTCCTTGCCTTTGGCGCTGCCGACCCCTTTGCCGTAGCGCAATGGTTCAATACACCGCTGGATGGCACCACTCCGCTTGAACTTATTGACCAGGGCCAGCTTGCCCGCGTGCTGGCAGAAGCGCGCTCTCTTGCCCCTGGCTGGCAGACTGTATGAACCGTCAAAGAATGGTGCAACACGGCCCCACTCCGGGTGCCCACCTGGCCCTAGCGCCGGTTGCTGAATACGAGCAGGGGCACGAATTTTTTAGAGCCCACAGCCAGCAATTTGGCCCCTGGTTCTATTCATCATCAATGCAGGGCAGGTTTGATTTGCCCGCACCCAAAGGCACCTGCTATTTAGCCAGCAACCCGGGTGCCGCCGTCCGCGAGGTGCTGGGGGACAGGCTCAGCCAGGGCCGGCGCATCCCCATCAGTCTCACCGAGGGTCGGGTTATTTCCCGCATGCCGCTACCCGCCCCCGTGCGATCAGCCAACGTTTCCCACGATGACGCCTTCACACTGGGCATCACCGGCGAACTCACCAGTATGCCTCACTACGACGTACCCCAAGCCTGGGCCAGCGCCTTCTGCGCAGCGGGTTTCGACGCCCTGACCTACCGGCCGCGCTTCTCGCCCGGCGACTCTCTAGCCTTGGCCCTCTTTGGTGAGGCAGCGGAACATCAAGACCCCAGCGGCTTTGAATGCACACTCGCCCAGGCAACCACAGACCTGGGGCTAGAACTCTTTGCCACGGACTCACGAGGCCTCTACACCTTCGCCACCTTTACCGAGAGCGACTAACCATGCAGCTACCTGACTACACCAGCGACGACTTCGAACTGCCGGGTGTGCCCGATGCCTTCCAGCGCCTCTGGACGCCCCACCGCCGCGCCTACGTCAGAGGTGGCCAGCAGGATTACAGCGAGAACTCCTGCCCCTTCTGCGTAGCACCCCAGCGCCAGGACGCTGACTCGCTGATTGTCCACCGCGGTGAGTATGCTTTTGTGATTCTTAACCTCTACCCGTATAACCCCGGGCATCTGCTGATCTGCCCCTACCGGCACATCCCTAACTATGACGACGCCTCAGCGGATGAAGCCGCAGAAATCGCTGCACTCACCCAGCGGGCTATGAAGATTCTGCGGAAGGTTAGCCGTGCCGCTGGTTTCAACATCGGCATGAACCAGGGCAAAATTGGTGGCGCCGGAGTAGCAGATCACTTGCATCAGCACATCGTGCCTCGCTGGGGTGGTGACACCAACTTCCTGCCTATCATCGCGGGCACGAAAACCGTCACCCAAACTTTAGGGGACATTAGAACTCTCATTGCTGAAGCCTGGGGTGCAACTTTAGAAAGCACAGAAAGTAGCGACGCCTAACCATGACCATCAAAATCATTGCCGTGGGCAAGAAGCACGAAAAATGGGTCACCCAGGGTATTGACCGCTACGAAAGCAGGCTCCGCAAGCCGTGGGACGTCAGCTGGGTCTACCTGCCCCATTCTTCCCTGGCTGAAGAGCAGGCGCGAGCTGAGGAATCCAAGCGGATTCTCGAAAAAGTATCTTCCGACGACTACCTAATTCTTCTGGACGAGCGCGGCAAAAACCTAACCTCACCAGAACTGTCAGCCTTGCTGAACTCAAATCTAGGCTTCAAGCAGGTAGTGCTGGTCATTGGCGGTGCTTACGGGGTGGACGAGAGCGTCCGGTCACGAGCCAACACTGTGTGGAGCCTGTCCAAGCTGGTCTTCCCTCACCAACTGGTGCGCCTAATTTTGACGGAGCAGATTTATCGGGCAGGAGAAATTGCCAATAACCGCCCCTACCATCACGTCTAGCAGGGGCTAGAAGAGCGAGGTCTGAAAGGACGCCGGGGGAGTCAGCCCATCAAAGAGGGCGCAGGCACGATTAGCTAAATCAGCGGTATTGACCAAGAAACTGGCTTCTGGGTCACCGCAGTGAGCCGTGAGAAACTTGCCCGCCCCACCGGTGACAAAAAAGCCGTGCGAGCCAGCGGCCAGAGACTCATACCCGGCCAGTGGCAGGCGGTCATCAGCCCGTAAGGATGCATAGGCGCGGGACATAGCGGCCGAAGGTTGCCACCGGTCTTGCAGAGGCTCAAATCCTTCTAGTCCTGCGTCCTCCAGTGCCCAGGTAGCAGATTCGACTGCCATGTAATGCTCAGATTTCAACTGGTCAGCGGGTAAAGGGTCAATCCAGGCACGGTACTTAGTAGAGGCCCGTTTGAACTGTGTAAGGTTACTTTCCCGCGATACCAGGTCTTCTAGTACCCTGACGATGCGCCCATCATCAGCGCGGGCAACAAAGGTAGCGAACGCTACGGCCTGCTCGTCCAGACGCCGTGGGTTGGAATGAGCCGACGCGGTACCGACCTTAGAGGTGCCATCCGGAAAAGTCGCAATGTAAAGGTAATGTTCAAGGTTAACGTAGGCGAGCGCTGCCTCCGTCATGCGGGCGCCCATGTGAACTCGGTGGATAGGGGCAAATTCATCGCGCGCCAAGCAACGATCACACTGTCTACCTTTAACGATAGGTTGAGAGGTGGGGCAGGGAAGGTGCCTAAAACCCGCGGTATCGGTGCGCGCAAGAGCAAAGCCACTGCAGTAGCGGCCACCGCTGGCAGAGTCCTCGGGGATAATCGCTACTCCCAAGAAGCTCTCGGGGGTCAGCGGCACCGAGAGCAGGGTGCCATCTGGGGTGCCATCTATACAAGGTTCTACCTGAACCTCGGGTGCCCTATTGATCCACTTGAGGTCCCTCCATATGAAGGAGCCTTGCGGTGCTACCTGTTCTAAAATGTTCTGCATACTCACCGCTCAGATTATGCCAGACACCCTAAAGCCGCGTTGTCACTTCGGGTGTGCTGAGCACGTAAGATGGGGTGTATGTCAAGACCCATAACCCGCCTTGTCGGCCAAGGCATTCGATACGCAACCAAACTGCGCGGTGGAGGCTCGGCTTTCCCCGGTTTGGTGATGGAAAAATTGCACCCCCAGTTCGTTGTAGAGGAGCTGGCAAAGCTACATCAGGGCGTTGTGGTGGTCTCAGGCACGAACGGTAAGACCACCACCACCAAAATGGTCGTTCAGTTGCTGGAATCCCAAGGCTTGCGCGTCTTTACCAACCGCACCGGTTCTAACTTTGTGCGTGGCGTTGCTGCGGCCCTGCTGGGTGAAATGTCACTGACGGGCAAGCTCGACGCTGATATTGCCGTGCTGGAACTCGACGAGGCTCACGCTGTGCACTTCGTCAAAATGGTCAGGCCCCGCTACTCCCTGTTGCTCAACGTCCTGCGCGATCAGCTAGACCGCTTCGGTGAAATCGACACCACCCGCCGTATGCTCTCTAGCGTTGCCGGCGCTACCAGCGGCACCATCGTGCTAAACCGCGAAGACCCACGCATCCGCTCTCTTGCCAGCAACGCCCAGTCAGGCACCAAGGTCAGCTACTTCGGTCTATCAGATAAGCTCCGCTCCCTCTTCCCCTCGGATGACGAGATGCGCGGCTCCACTGATGTTGATGAAGCGGTCACCGCACCGGAATTGCCGGCAGCTTCCGTCGTGCTCAGTGACTTTGCCGGCACCCAGGCAACTTTCGGTCTAGAAGGCCGCGAGGTGACCGGCACCGTTAACCTCTACGGCATCTACAACATCTTCAACGCCGCAGCCGCTATCGCCCTGACCCAGGAGGTTCTAGGAGAGAAGCTCAACGAAACTGCGCTGCTGTCAGAGCTTGAAAAAATTGCTCCAGCTTTTGGCCGTGGCGAAACCTTGACCGTTAACGGGCAGACGTTGCAGCTGCTTCTGGTGAAGAACCCCAGCGGTTTCCGCCTGTCACTGGCATCTGCTGATGCCAAAGATTACGCCACCATGATCACTATCAACGACCAGTATGCCGACGGCCGCGACGTTTCCTGGCTCTGGGATGTGGACTTTCACTCTCTCATCCAGGGCGGGGTAACGATGGTCTCGGGTGTCCGTGGTTACGACATGGCACTGCGCCTGGCCCACGATGATGTCTATGTAGAGACCGTTAACGAAGACCTGGAAGAAGCCTTGGCCGATTTCATCAGAAAATCCAACGGCAAGCCCATGCGTATTTTCTGCACCTACACCGCCATGCTGGCGATCCGTAAAGAACTGTCAAAGATTACCGATGTGGAGGACGTATTGTGAGCCAGCCCCAGAACCTCACCGAAGAACTGGGCGAGGAAATCATCACCCAGACCGGTAACAACAAGAGCCTGAAAATCGTGCAGCTCTACCCCCGCGACATGAACATTTACGGCGACTGGGGTAATACCCTCTCTCTATCCCGCCGTGCCCAGGCCCACGGTTTCACCACCGAAATCGTTGACTACAACCCCGGGGACGAGTTCCCCCTTGACGGCGATATTTTTATCGGTGGCGGCGGTCAGGACTCAGGCCAGTCAGTAGTTCAGGATGACCTGCTGGCGAACGCCGAAACTTTGCGCATGCTGGCCCAGGACGGCACCCCCATGCTGGTAATCTGCGGTCTTTACCAGCTCTTCGGCAAAGAATTCAAGACCGTGGGCGGGGAGACCCTTAACGGCGTGCGCATCTTTGACGCTAAAACCGTGGGCGGCGAAGAACGCTTGATTGGCAACATCGTTGAAGAATCAGAAGAGTTCGGCACCCTAATCGGCTTTGAAAACCACTCGGGCCTCACCTACCTCTCGGGCGACACCAAGCCTTTGGCCCGCGTCACCAAGGGCGAAGGCAACAACACCAAGGACGACGGGGAAGGTGCGCACGTCCATCACGTGATTGGCACCTACCTGCACGGGTCACTGTTGCCCAAGAACCCGGCAGTCTCGGACTACCTCATCAAGCACGCAGCGATCAAAAAATACGGTGAATTCACCCCCGTGGTGATTGACGATTCACTGGTAGAAAAGGCGCGTGCCTCTGCCGCGGCTCGCCCCCGCTAACCCCATTTTGCTAGAACCGCTAGAATAGAAGGCGGTAAAACGTGCCACCTGCCGGTGAGCACCAGAATTTTTAGAAGGAGACTCATGTCAGGTCACTCCAAATGGGCAACCACCAAGCACAAGAAAGCTGCCCTGGATGCCAAGCGCGCCAAGGCATTTGCCAAGTACATCAAGGGCATTGAAGTAGCTGCTCGTATGGGCGGCGCCGATATCTCGGGCAACCCCGCCCTTGACCTTGCGGTATCCAAGGCTAAAAAGAACTCGGTGCCCAACGACAACATTGACCGCGCGATCAAGCGTGGTGCCGGTCTGACCGGTGAAACCATCGACTACACCGAAATCATGTACGAGGCACGCGGCCCCCAGGGAACCGCTCTCTACATCGAGTGTCTGACCGATAACCGCAACCGTGCAGCGGCTGAAGTTCGCACCGCGGTAACCCGCAACGGCGGCACCATGGCAGACTCCGGCTCAGTAGCCTTCCTCTTCGAGCGCAAGGGTGTTGTCGAAGTTACCAAGACCGACAGCCTCACCGAAGATGATGTCCTGATGGCCGTCCTGGACGCAGGTGCTGATGAGGTTATTGACGACGGCGAGGTCTTCACCGTGGTATCAGAGGCAACCGACCTGCCTGCCATTCGTAAGGCACTGGACGAAGCCGAGCTCGACTACAACAACGATGAGCCTGTCTTCCGCCCCACCATGCAGGTTGAAATCGACGCTGAAGGCGCCCGTAAGTTCCTCAAGCTGGCTGATGCCATTGAAGAGCTGGACGATGTTCAGAACGTCTACTCCAACGCTGATATCAACGAATCCGTCATGGCGGAACTCGAAGCTGAATAAGTAAAACCACAAGGGAAGGGGCGCATCACAGTGACCTCGCTACCGCGCCCGGAACACGCTACCCCGCGAGTCCCGGGCGCTGCCCGTATCTTGGGCGTTGACCCGGGGCTTACCCGTTGCGGCTTCGGCATGATTGACATGAGCCCCAACCGCAAGGCCGCCCTAGTGCAGGTTGGAATTGCCGGTACTGCCGCGGCTGAAAGCCTGGATCAGCGTATCCTCAAAATTCTTCGAGCCGCCGAAAGCTGGTTGGATGTCTACCAGCCGGATGCTCTAGCTATCGAGCGTGTCTTTGCCCAAGAACAGGTCAACACGGTGATCGGTACCGCCCACGCTTCGGGGGTGGTAATCGCTGCTGCGGCTGCCCGCGGCGTCCCAGTCTACTTTCATACACCCTCTGAGGTGAAGGCTGCCGTGACCGGCTCTGGGCGGGCAGACAAGGCCTCGGTAGGCCGTATGGTGACGCGTATTCTAGGGCTTACCGCTATGCCTAAACCTGCGGACGCCGCTGACGCACTAGCTATTGCTATTTGCCACGGTTGGCGCGGCGGCACTGTTTCAGGCGGCCTGGACATGTCAGCTCATACCCAAACCCACCAGGGCTCTAGCCCGACGGGCACCGCACGAACCAGGACACTTACCCCGGCGCAGCGGGCCTGGGCAGAAGCCGAAGCAAAAGCCCGTCGCTAATTGTATTAGTACATACGTTCGATTAGACTAGGCACTATGATTAGCTCTCTCACCGGAACAGTGACCCACCTAGGCCTCGATAACGCCGTGATTGATGTTAACGGCTTTGGCATGCTGATACACCTCAATGCGCGTACTGCCTCAAAGCTCAGACTGGGGGAGAGCGCCACCATCACCACCACTCTTATCGTGCGCGAAGATTCCATGACGCTCTACGGCTTCGCAGACGCCGCCGAACGCGAAGTCTTTGACATTATGCTTTCAGTCTCTGGCATCGGTCCGCGTATTGCCCTGGCTGTGCTCAGCGTCCACACCGCAGCTGAAGTAGAGAGGGCCGTTGCCACCGGAGACGATAAGGCCTTCACCAAGGTTCCCGGTATTGGCCCTAAGGGTGCCCGCCGCATTGTCCTTGAGCTAGCCGGCAAGCTGATTCTTGCAGACCACGAGACCAGCGACCAGCTACCCATCAACCAGGGTATCGCCTGGAAACCGCAAGTGCTCGACGCCCTCACCAGCCTGGGGTGGAGCGAGAAGGACGCCGAGGCAGCTATCGCCGCTTTCATTGATCACAACCCCCGCGCAGAAACTATGGGCGTGGCAGAAGCGTTGCGCTCAGTGCTCGCCTCACTGGGTAGCCAGAACACCGTTAGCCGCTAAAAGAACCGCCACCGAAGGTAGAATCACTCCCTATGAGCCAGTTGCCTAACGCTGACGGCCAGATCCCCGGTCAGCGCCTCGTGTCTATGGACGAAGAGCCCGAAGAAAAAATGATTGAGGCGGCGCTGCGCCCCAAATCTCTCGATGATTTTGTGGGCCAGCACCGCGTTCGTCAGCAACTTTCCCTGGTGCTTGAGGCCTCCCGCATGCGCGGCCGTAGCGCCGACCACGTGCTGCTTTCTGGCCCTCCGGGGCTAGGCAAAACCACCCTTGCCATGATTATTGCTGCCGAGATGGACGCGCCCCTGCGCATCACCTCCGGCCCAGCCATCCAGCACTCGGGTGACCTGGCCGCCATTCTCTCTTCCCTAACGCCCGGCGAAGTGCTCTTCCTCGATGAAATTCACCGCATGAGCCGCCCGGCTGAGGAAATGCTGTACATGGCAATGGAGGACTTCCGCGTTGATATCGTGGTGGGCAAGGGGGCCGGTGCTACCTCCATCCCCCTAGAACTCCCGCCCTTCACCCTGGTCGGGGCCACCACCCGTGCAGGGCTTCTACCAGGGCCCCTGCGCGACCGCTTCGGCTTTACCGGCCACCTAGAGTTCTACTCCGTAACTGAACTTGAAAGCGTCATTCGCCGCTCAGCAGGTCTCATGGAACTATCGATCAGCCCCGAAGGTTTCACCGAAATCGCCGGACGTTCCCGTGGCACACCCCGTATCGCCAACCGTCTGCTCCGCCGCGTCCGCGACTGGGCACTGGTCAACGGCATTAACCGGATTGACGCCACCAGCGCCGCCACCGCCCTCGACATGTACGAAGTGGACGAACGCGGGCTCGACCGCCTCGACCGCGCCGTCCTTGAAGCCCTCATCAACAAATTTGGAGGAGGCCCCGTAGGTCTCTCCACCCTCGCCATAGCCGTCGGCGAAGAAACCGAAACCGTCGAAACCGTTGCAGAACCCTACCTCGTGCGCGAAGGCCTCATCGGCAGGACACCGAGAGGGCGCGTGGCGCTTCCGGCAGCCTGGCAACATTTAGGGTTAGAAGCCCCAGAGCTGCCGTAAGCGCCCTGCGCTGACGCGCAGAGATTCACCACGATTTTTGCTTCCTCGCGCGCTCGGAAAATCATGGTTCATCCGGCAGCCTGGCAACATTTAGGGTTAGCAGCCCCAGAGCTGCCGTAAGCGCCCTGCGCTGACGCGCAGAGATTCACCACGATTTTTGCTTCCTCGCGCGCTCGGAAAATCATGGTTCATCCGGCAGCCTGGGAACATTTAGGATTAGAAGCCCCAGAATTCCCATAAAACTCTCAGCTCAGAAAAACCTGCCTACAGCAACTTAGAGCCATATTCACAGACTCATCGCGTAAACTGGGGCGGAAGACTATCACCAACACCTGATTTGAGGGATTATTCGTGAACAGCGGTTCACCCCTATTCTTGCTCGCACTACTAGCCATCATGATGATTGTGCTTATCGTACTGCCTGCTCGCCGTACAAAAAAAGCTCAGACACAGCTCAAAGAACGCCAAGACCAGATGATGCCAGGAACTCCCGTTATGACCAACTTCGGTCTCTACGGCACTGTGGCTAGCATCAACAAAGAAAACAACACCGCTGAGCTCCAAATTGCTCCTGGCACTGTTGTTAAGGTTCATCTCATGACCGTTACCCAGATCGAAGAAACTGGTCCCGCAACCGGATCAGCAGCCTCGGCAGGGGAGCATCAGCCCACCATCAACGGTGAAATCGCAGACGAACCCACCAAATAAACTTTCTCCTACGAAATAGGTGCGCAGCCTAAGGGCCGCGCGCCTTTTCACGTTTGACACAAAACTGTAAAGGGGCGTTGATGGCTACTACAGGCCACAGTGCAAAAGCACGCGGAGCGCTGGTCTCCATGGTGCTCTTACTGCTTTTAGTAACCGGGGGTATCTTCGGCACCACCTTCGCTGGGGGTTCCTGGTCACCCAAGCTCGCGCTTGATCTTTCAGGCGGCAGTCAGCTCATTCTTTCACCCCAGGTGAATGACGCCGACGGTGGGCAGATCACGGATGAACAATTAGAGCAAGCAGTAGAAATTATTCGCCAGCGCGTGGACGGTTCCGGAGTAGCTGAAGCTGAAGTCACCACTCAGTCTGGGCAGAACGTTGTGGTGTCAGTACCCGGTGTGCTGAGCCCTGAAACCCGAGAACTCATCCAAACATCAGCACAGATGTCCTTCCGCGCCGTCCTCAACTCTGGGCCCCCCACCCCGATAACGGGTGATGAGGTAGCCGCTGAGGAATCGCTACCTGCCCCCACAGCTGAACCTACTGACGGTTCAGACTACAACTGGGTCACCCCTGAGCTCTGGCGGGAGTACGAGGCTCTTGACTGTAGCATTCCGTCCAGTGTGGACGAGGCTGAGCAGGACCCCAACGCGGCAATCGTTGCATGTTCAACTGACGGGCAGGAGAAGTACATCCTCGGGCCTATCGAAATTTATGGAACAGAAATTGAAAATGCTGGCTTCTCTCAGGTGACCGGTAGTACAGGGTATTCAACGGGCCAGTGGGGAGTCAACATTGAGTTCAATGAATCTGGAACAGCAACCTTCAAGGATGTCACCACTCGTCTGAACTCAATCCGTGGTGCTGACCCCTCTGACCCACGTGCCCGTTTCGCTATTATGCTAGACGGCGCCGTTCTCTCATCTCCGGTAACCCAAGCAGTGATTACCAACGGTCAGCCGCAGATTACCGGTAACTTTACTGAGCAAGAAGCATCCCAGCTCGCTGAGCAGCTCAAATACGGTGCTCTGCCCATTAGCTTTACCATCCAGTCGGAGCAACAGATTTCAGCAACTTTGGGTGCTGATCAGCTCAAGATGGGTCTTTTGGCCGGTCTGATTGGTCTGATTCTGGTCTTTATTTACTCCCTGTTCCAGTACCGCCTGGTTGGTCTAGTCAATATCAGCTCAATTTTGGTTGCTGCGGGCTTCTCCTACGGCGTGATTATTCTGCTGGGCCACCTCATGAACTACCGACTTTCGCTGGCTGGCGTTGCGGGCCTCATCGTGTCGATTGGTCTGATGGCTGACTCTTTCATCGTTTACTTTGAACGTATTAGGGACGAGATTAGGGCTGGGCGAACCATACCTGCTGCTATTGACCACGGTTGGAACCGTGCAAAGCGGACGATTATGGCCTCTAAGGCCGTGAACCTTCTAGCTGCCCTAGTGCTCTACTTCGCTTCGGTAGGTAACGTGAGAGGTTTCGCTTTCACTTTGGGCCTCACAGCTATTGCTGACCTAATCATTACTTTCCTCTTCATTCACCCGCTGATGGTTTTGCTGGGACAGCGCGATTACTTTAGAAACGGCGGCAAGTGGTCCGGTATGGATCCCGCGGCACTGGGAGCCACACCGCTCTACCGAGGTGCCGGGCGCGTCCGTAGTGTTGAAGAAACCGAAGCTCGCCTCTCTCTTGCTGAGCGTAAGCGCCGTGAGCGTTTAGCCGCTGCTGAAGAAGAGATGTCTGCAACTGATATTAAGGAGCAAAGCCGTGGCGAATAAGCTTGCGCAGTTCGGTAATGACCTGCATTCAGGCAAAAAATCTTATGGATTTGTGCCTCATCGTAAGCGCTGGCTTAGCCTCGCCCTGATCGTCGTGCTTCTTGCTGCGATGGTTCCGGTGTTCAAAGGCGGCTTCAATCTGGGCATCGAATTTCGCGGTGGATCAGAATTCACTGTCTCATCGGTGGCGAATGAAGATGTGACCATCGGCCAGGACGCCATCAGCTTAGCAGCACCTGAGGCGACTGACGTACGGGTCACCAACATTTCATCGGGCACCGTGCGTGCGCAGATGAGCGAGCTGAGCGACGATGAAACCTTGGCAGTCGGCGACGCTCTGAGAGCTGCCTACGATGTTGAGAGCGACGATGTCACTTCATCTTTCGTCGGCCCTACCTGGGGTGCCGGCGTCACCAAGCAAGCCCTCATCGGTCTAGCATGGTTCGTAGTACTAGTAATGATTGGCATGGCGCTCTACTTCCGAACCTGGAAGATGTCGCTATCAGCAATTGCCGGTCTGGTTTTCACCATTGTCACCACCGTGGGGCTGTATGCTCTTGTCGGCTTTGAGATTACACCCAGCGCTATCATTGGCTTCCTCACCGTGCTCAGCTACTCGCTGTATGACACTGTGGTGGTCTTTGACAAGATTCGAGAGAATACTGAGGGTATTGAGGGCAGACGTGATGTCACTTTCGGTGAGCAGGTAAACCTGGCGGTTAACCAGACCCTGGTCCGATCCATCAATACATCTATTGTTGGTATTCTGCCCGTGGGTTCTATTCTCTTTATTGGTGCTCTGTTGCTGGGCGCTGGCACTCTCAAGGATCTTTCGCTGGCCTTGTTCGTAGGTATCATCGTAGGCACCATTGGCACCCTCTTTGTGGCTGCTCCCGCCTATGCTGCGCTGCGCTTAAGAGAGCAAAGCGTCAAGGACCAGGAGCGCAGAGTACGGGACGCCCGTGTAGGTATTGTTTCCGAAGAAGAAACTGCTGATACCGGCCAGTCCCCGGGCATCCCTGCTATCACCGTCCGAGAGTTTAACTTTCCGACCAATAACCAGTAGGGACAACGAGAGCCGAGTACCGGCTCGATATTCATAGATAAAGAAGGTGCCGCCCGGTAAAACCAGGCGGCACCTTCACATTAAAGTAGGCTGGCTTAGTCATGCCTGGTCACTGTGTTCTACCTATCAGCTATTTTGAACTATGATAGAGCAACATATAGCACACGGACGAGGCAAGGGGGAGTTCAGATATGAGCGCTTCAGAAAAGAACACTCACAGCACTCAGGACATTAAGCGACCTCTGCGTGGTTCACACCGTGTCATGTCGGCATCAGGTCGGGTACCGGCCCGCCAGGTCTTTGGTCGTGAAGTTGGCCCAAGCCCGCGGTTCTCGCCGGTTCTTGCCCCTGTCATCCGCACTGTGACCAAGTTTCACCCTGATGAAGACCTTGATGTGCTGCAGCGGGCCTTTAAAGTAGCCAGCCGCTACCACCGCGGGCAAAAGCGTAAGAGTGGGGACCCCTACATCACCCACCCGGTAGCTGTGACCACTATCTTGGCAGAGATTGGAGCTACCGGCCCCGTTCTTGTTGCTGGACTTCTGCATGACACCGTTGAAGATACTGACTACACCATGGAGCAACTCATTGCCGACTTCGGTGAAGAAGTTGCTTACTTGGTGGACGGGGTGACCAAGCTCGATAAGGTCAGCTACGGCGCTAATGCTCCCATTGAAACCATCCGTAAACTGGTGCTGTCCATGAGCAAGGACATCCGCGTACTTCTGATTAAGCTGGCGGACCGTCTACATAATGCACGTACCTGGCGCTTTGTGTCAGGAGCCTCAGCGGCCAAGAAGGCTGAAGAGACCCTACAAATCTATGCCCCGCTGGCACACCGCCTCGGTCTTAACACCATTAAATGGGAGCTTGAGGATCTTTCATTTGCCGCAATGAGCCCCGATATTTATCGGGAAATTGTGCGTCTGGTCGGCGAGCGAACCCCCAAACTTGAAAAGTATTTGGCTGAAGCTCGGGTGACTATCGAAGATCGCTTGCAGCAGGTTGGTCTTGAGGGCACGGTTACTGGCCGCCCCAAGCACTACTATTCCATCCATCAAAAGATGAAGACCAAGGGTAAGAGCTTTGATGAAATCAATGACATCTTGGCTGTACGTATCATGGTTGAGAACATTGATGACTGCTATGCCGCTTTAGGTCATGTGCTGTCGCTGTGGCCGTCCATGGCCGGGCGCTTTAAGGATTACATTAAGTCGCCCAAGAATAACCACTATCAGTCCCTTCATATGACGGTGCACGGGCCAGGTGGGCTACCGCTTGAAATTCAGATTCGCACCTACAAGATGCACGAAGAGGCTGAATACGGTGTGGCAGCACACTGGCGGTATAAGGCGGCTTCTCGTGGTGAGAAGGTGGAGACCGCGGTCAAGGAGCCCACCACCCACACTGCTGCCTTTAGCATCGGGATTTTGCAATCAATCTCTGAAATTTCTAGTTCTAACCCCGAATCGAGCAAGTTCTATGAGGAGCTGGCCGAAACTCTAGAGTCAGATGAGATTGTGGTTCTTACCCCGCAGGGTAAGCCCATCAGTTTGCCGTCCGGTTCAACGCCCGTTGACTTTGCCTACGCTATTCACTCTGAGGTGGGCGACCGCACGATTGGGGCCAAGGTCAATGGCAAGCTCGTGCCCCTGCATACGAAGCTTGAGACCGCTTCCACAGTGGAAATTATGACCACTAAGGACGAGAATCACGAGCCGAGCGAGGACTGGCTCAAGTTTGTGCGTACCTCAAAGGCCCGCACCAAAATTAGGCAACATTTTGCTAAGGGGCGCAGACTTGAGGCGCTCAGCCGCGGCAAGGAACGTTTAGTGAAGGCCATGCGACAGCATGAACTTCCGCTCACCAAAATGTTGACTCCTGAGCTCATGCTTCAGGTAGCGCATGCGCACCATAAAAACGATGTGGCAAGTCTCTACCATGCGGTTGGAGAGAACGATCTTGAACCTCAAAATGTTATCTCTACTCTGGTCGATCTCTACTACGGGGATAGCGACGATCAAGCATCCGAAGAGGTCAATAGCTTTGATACCTCACTGTTCAATACCCGCCCAACTACGGGCGATGATAACGGGGTGGTGGTGCCTGGCGCTGAGGGTATTCTGACTAAGATTGCTCGATGCTGCACTCCTGTTCCGCCGGACGAGATCGTTGGCATCGTGACCCGCTTACAGGGTATATCTGTGCACCGTATCGACTGCCCCAACGTGCTGAATGCTCAGGATGACCCCCGCCAGACCACTGTTGAGTGGGCTACCAGCACCAATAATAATTTCAGGGTGAGCATCCAGGTGGAAGGTATTGATCGCAAGCTGCTGCTGGTGGACGTCATTCGGGTCATTTCTGAATCCGGTAGCAATATCGTCGATGCGAAGGTTCACACCAGTGACGATCGTTTTGCCGTCAACCGTTACACGGTTGAGGTCAGTGACCGCTTTATGCTCGACCATCTTCTCAACCAGATTATGAACGTACCTGGTATCTATAGCGCTTACAGGCTAACCGGGGCCAAACCTCTCTCGAAGAGAGACCTACCTCGATACGAATAGTAGGAGTGACATTAAACGGTAGGTTCACATGTATCAGCATCCCGGCTCTACCATAGCCCTTGTCTCCGCAGGGTAACCTCGGTGCAGACATTTTTTGCTCGAGCAAGAACTGCTTGACGCTGACGTATAAAGGATGCTTCCTGCACATGTGACATGAGTAAGTGCGGTGTCAGGTTATTATCCGGGCTGAGGAGAATCTGCCCTACAATCTCTAGAGCATCATATTCTTCATCGAAGATGAGAAGATCTAGCGCCGTCCGCAGATGATTGGTGACCAGGACGCCGCCAATACTAAGTGCCTCGTAGGCTTTGAAGGTGGACTGATGAGCTGAGCACAATCGTGCAGCCTTGCGCGGCAAATGAACTCTGTTATTACGGTCATAATCGATATCAATACTGCCCTGCGGCGCCTGCCCGAACCCCAGAACCCAGGCTGCTGCGCGGCGAGAAATGCGTAAGCGGTGATGGTAACCCTCAGGGATAAGCATGCCACAGCTGACAGCTCGCAGCAGGGCGGTATCTTTGACATGGGGTGGAGAGTAAATTCCGTGGTGCAGGTGAACTAAAGCTTCGAACTCAACGACTTCTCTAAACTCGGCAGTGCTGACTCCCTCTGATTCAGCGGTGCAAAGTAGCCTCCTCATTTCTTCAGTAGCCCGGGGGTCATGATTGCGGAGCCCTGGATCGGTGAAAGCCGTGGACTGGAAGCCCCCTTGAGCCTGAGCTATGTATTCAAGGGTTGAGGAGCTTTTCTGCTCCGGCGGGAGGAGTGGGAAGGGGAGAGCACTGAGTTTATGGGTGATACTGTGAGCTGGCATACCTAAGTTTTACCAAACCAAGGCACCATCAAGGAATTGATTTTCACACCTGTGGATAACTTCTGTCTCGAACAGCAAAATCCCCGCAGAAACTGTAGTCTCTGCGGGGAGTTGAGCTGAAGAGAAGAAATAATCACTTCACATAGACGGTTTATCCACACATTCGATGCACGGCTAAACCGTCAAACCTGCTAAGCACCAAACTCAGCTGAGGAAGCCTTCAAGGTTTCCAGCCACTGCTTGCGAGCTGCCAGTGCTTCTTCTGCCTTCTTGATTTTCTGTGCGTTGCCGCCAGCTTGAGCCTTTTCAAGATCAGCTTCGAGATCAGCAATCGTCTCTTCCAACTGGGTCAGCATGGAGTTGGCACGAGCCTGTTTCTCGGGGTCAGTCTTCTGCCACTTAGCGTTTTCGGCCTGATGGATTTCGTCCTGAACTTTCTTCAGATCCTGCTCCACACGACGCACAGCGGCGCGGGGAACGCGCCCGATAGTGTCCCAACGATCAAGAATGCCCTCGAGTTGTGCCTTAGCGGCCTTAATGTCGGTGACAGGCAGGATGGCACGCGCTTCTTCAAGCAACGCTTCCTTTGCTACCAGGTTAGCTTCGAATTCCTTATCGAGCTCAGCGTTGATAGCGGAACGGGCGTCAAAAAAGACATCCTGTGCTGCGCGGAAACGACCCCACAGCGCATCGTCTTCTTTGCGTCCGCCGCGAGGTGCGGCTTTCCACTGATCCATCAGAGTGCGGTACTTGGCGGCAGTCTCCGCCCAATCAGTGGAGGTGCTTAGCGCCTCAGCTTCGGCAATGAGAGCCTCTTTGACGCGTTTAGCCTTGGCGTTCTTTTCATCAAGCTGTGAGAAGTGAGCGCGGCGGCGGCGGTCAAAAGTGGTCCGGGCAGCGCGGAAACGCTTCCAGAGGTCGTCCTCTACGCTCTTAGCCAGGTGATGCTCGCGCTGGGTTTTCTTCCACTCATCGAACAGCTCGTTCATGCGTGAGTGTGAGTTCTTCCAGTGAATCTTGGTTTCATCCTGGTCAGCTAGGGTCTCAGCTTCGGCAACGATTGCCTCACGGGCTGCTAGCGCAGCTTCACGTGATTCGACTGATTCTGCCTTTTCGGCTTCTTCGCGTTCATTAATCTTGGCAACCAGAGCCACCAGACGCTCCTGAAGCGCAGCGTAATCGCCCACCATGTTGCGAACTGCTACCTGTTGGCCCAGGTGCGCTGCAGACTTCTGCAGATCGGCTGCCTTAGCTTTACGAGCTACGCGCTCTTCGAGCAGGGCAACCTGTGCTTCTACATTTTCAAACTTACGGGCGAAGTAGGCGAGGGCTTCATCAGCTGAGGCGCCGGGCACCTGGCCTACTGCATATTCTTCACCGTCCACGATGACAAAGACGTGGCCTTCAGCATCAACTTTGCCGAATTTACGAGCCTTTTCGAGGTCTACGGTTGCGAGGGTGTCGTCGGGTTGGGTAGTCACCGCTATAACTCTTTCACGTTGAGGCGCGTTAGCGCAGGTGTAAAACAAAGCGCACCAGCCACGTGCAATCAGACGATAGGGCTGGTTAGCTGTCATCAGTCAACAACTAATAATCTATCGAGCACGGTTGGTGCACTCACCAGCATATCGTTCTTAGGGGGTTTTAGCATCTAAAGGACACCAGGGTATTACGTGGGCAGTAATGTGGTGTATCTCAGCAGCAGACCCCGCCTATAATTACCGGTGCTCCGTGCTCACCGTTTAGTATTAAGAAGACTGTGCGGTAAAAGCTGCGCACCAAGTACCTATTTTGTTGACGTGAGGGGAGCTAATGGCTCGCAAGCAATCGCTTTCTGGATTCCCAGAGCACCTACCTGAAGAACGTTTGGTGGAGAATTACGTTCTCGATACTCTGCGCGAAACCTTTGAGCTGCACGGCTTCTCTTCCATCGAAACCCGCTCGGTTGAGACCATCGACCAACTACTGCGCAAGGGCGACATCGACAAAGAGGTCTACGCGGTTTCACGTCTGCTCGATGATGCGGAAGATGCCCGCAGCGCAGCCAAAAAAGAGAAACTGGCACTGCACTTCGACCTCACCGTACCGTTTGCGCGCTACGTGGTGGAAAATGCTGGCTACCTGAACTTCCCCTTCATGCGCTATCAGATTCAGAAGGTATGGCGCGGTGAACGTCCTCAAGAAGGTCGTGCCCGTGAATTCACTCAGGCCGATATTGACGTAGTGGGGGATGGCGCTCTGCCTTTCCGCTATGACGTTGAACTGGCTCTCATCATTGTGGAGTCCCTTTCAAAGCTGCCTATCCCTGACTTCAAACTGCGCGTCAATAACCGCAAGCTTTCAGAAGGGTTCTATCGCGGCATCGGGCTCACCGATACTGCGGGAGTGCTGCGCAATATCGACAAGCTAGAAAAGATTGGCCCGGACGCCGTGGCCCAGCTCCTCAAAGAGGAGCTGGGTGCGACGGACGAGCAGGCTCAGGCTGCGCTGTCCTTGGCCTCCATTAGGGCGGAAGATACTTCTTTCGCCGACCAGGTTCGCGCTTTGGGTGTCTCCGATGACCTCATGGAAGAGGGCTTGGCTGAACTCACTGAGGTGATAGGTGAAGCTGCACGTCGTGCCCCCGGCAAGGTCATTGCTGATCTCTCCATTGCCCGCGGCTTGGACTACTACACCGGTACCGTCTACGAAACGGTGCTGGTGGGTCACGAGCAGCTGGGCTCCATCTGCTCGGGTGGTCGCTACGAATCACTGGCGTCCAACGGAAAGAAAACCTACCCCGGTGTTGGCCTCTCTATTGGCGTCACCCGCGTGGTATCCCGCATCCTGTCCCAGGGCTTCGCCGCTCCTACCCGCAAGGTGCCCTCAGCCGTTCTCATCGCCCTGACCAACGATGAGATGTGGTCAGGCGCTCAGGACGTCGCTGATCAGCTGCGTGCCCGCGGAATCGCCTGCGAGGTCTCAGCAACCGCAGCTAAGTTCGGTAAGCAGATTAAGTACGCCGAAAAACGCGGCATACCCTTCGTGTGGTTTACCTCAACCAACGAAGATGGCAGCCTCAAGCACGAGGTCAAGGACATCCGCACCGGGGAGCAGGGAGAAGCTTCACCCGAAAACTGGATGCCTCCGGCAGAGGATCTGCAGGTGCGGATCGTCCCTGCAGACTCCCACTAAACCCACCGTGGCTGTCCCGCAGTCCACGGTGCAACCTATACTTAGACATAAAATTCTTTTCACAGAAAAACAGCTGTGATGATGGAAAGGAAGAGCGTGCTACGCACTCACACCCTTGGCGAGCTAACCGCTGAGAACATCGGAGAAACCGTTACCCTATCTGGTTGGGTTTCAAGGCGCCGCGACCACGGTGGTGTTGCCTTCGTAGACCTGCGAGACCGTGAAGGCGTCACTCAGGTGGTCTTCCATAACGAAGCTGACTTCGAACACCTGCGCAACGAGTACGTACTCAAGGTCGTGGGTGAAGTCACCCGCCGCCCCGAGGGCAACGAGAATCCCAACCTGGTCACCGGTGACATCGAGGTTATGGTCAAGGAAACTGAGGTGCTCAACACCGCAGCGCCCCTACCCTTCCAGATTGATGAGCACGTAGAAGTAGGCGAAGAAGCCCGCCTGAAGTACCGTTACCTTGACCTGCGACGCCCCGAACCTGCCCGCTTGATGCGCCTACGTTCAGAGGCTAACCGTGCGGCTCGCGAGGTTTTGCACGGTCAGAAATTCACCGAGGTTGAGACACCCACCCTGACCCGTTCAACCCCCGAAGGTGCTCGTGACTTCCTGGTCCCGGCACGTCTGGCACCTGGCTCCTGGTATGCACTGCCCCAGTCACCCCAGCTCTTCAAACAGCTGTTGCAGGTGGGCGGCATTGAAAAGTACTACCAGCTTGCCCGTTGCTACCGTGACGAAGACTTCCGCGCCGATCGCCAGCCCGAGTTCACCCAGCTGGACATCGAGGCATCCTTCGTAGACCAGGAAGACATTATTGACCTGGGCGAGCGTATCGTTGAGGCTGTCTGGAACTTAATTGACGTCAAGGTTCCCCGCCCCATCGAGCGCATCACCTACAAGGATGCCATGGAGAAGTACGGCTCGGACAAGCCCGACCTGCGCTTCGGTCTCGAGCTGACCGAGCTGACCGACTACTTCAAAGACACCACCTTCCGCGTCTTCAAGGCCCCCTACGTGGGCGCTGTGGTGATGCCAGGTGGTGCCTCACAGGCACGTCGCACCCTGGACGCCTGGCAGGAATGGGCCAAGCAGCGCGGCGCTAAGGGTCTTGCCTACGTGTTGATTCAGGAGGACGGCGAGCTGACCGGCCCCGTTGCCAAGAACATCACTGAAGAAGAGCGCGCCGGCCTGGCAGCGGCAACCGGCGCTAAGCCCGGCGACTGCATCTTCTTTGCCGCAGGGGACGCCAAGTCCTCGCGTGCTCTGCTGGGTGCTGCCCGCGTTGAAATTGGTCACCGCACCGGCCTCATCAAGGATGGCACCTGGTCCTTCGTCTGGGTTGTAGATGCACCCCTCTTCGAGTCAGCAGCAGACGCCACCGCCTCCGGCGATGTGGCGCTGGGCTCCTCCAAGTGGACCGCAGTGCACCACGCCTTCACCTCGCCCAAACCCGAGTACCTTGACACCTTTGACCAGGAAGAGGTCACCGGTGAGGCTCTAGCCTACGCCTACGACATCGTCTGCAACGGTAACGAAATCGGCGGCGGCTCAATTCGTATCCACCAGAAGGACGTCCAGGAACGTGTCTTCAAGGTCATGGGTATCAGCGAAGAAGAAGCTGCCGAGAAGTTCGGCTTCCTCCTCGAGGCCTTCAGCTTTGGAGCACCCCCTATGGGTGGCATTGCCTTCGGTTGGGACCGCGTTCTGCAGCTCATCGGCGGCACCGACTCAATCCGCGACGTCATCGCCTTCCCCAAGACCGGTGGCGGCTTTGACCCGCTCACCGCTGCTCCTGCGCCCATCACCGCGCAGCAGCGCAAGGAAGCCGGCGTTGACTTCAAACCTGAGGCTAAGAAAGCTGAAGCTAAGTAACTTCTAGGCTTTAAGCCCCACAAAGAGGCGCTGCCCCTGCTCTTTCTCACAAGATGCCGGGACGGCGCTTCTTTCTTTAACCATATAAGAAGACCGGGGTGGTAGAACATGACAAAATAGGGGAGTAAGGCAGAGTCAAAGGCAGGGGAATAATGCGCGTAGTTCTTCAAAGAGTCACCTCAGCAGCAGTGACCGTTGATGGGCAAACGGTAGGCTCTATCGACCGGCCAGGCTTGCTGGCATTAGTGGGTATCACCCACGATGACGGCGAGGCACAGGTGCAGAAACTTGCTGAGAAAACCGCCCAGCTTAGGCTTCTAGAGGGCGAGGTCTCTTGTCTGGATACTGGTGCCCCGGTGCTGGCGGTCAGCCAGTTCACCCTCTACGCTGATTCCAAGAAAGGGCGGCGCCCCTCATGGTCTAAAGCTGCCCCAGCCCCGGTATCTGAGCCCCTTTTTAATAGCTATGTTGAGGCTTTACGGGCCCTAGGGCTCAAAGTCGAGACGGGTGTCTTCGGTGCCCAGATGCAGGTAAGTCTCACCAACGATGGCCCTGTGACCCTTATTCTTGATACCGACCAGCTGTAGCCACACCAGCAGCCAACAGCAGATATGAGGACGCCGTGGATAGCTCCCTTTTTACGTTCAACGACCAGCCCGATGACGGCAACGAGTCCCAGGGCAACCTGACCCGCCGCGAACGAGCTCCGCTAGCTGTGCGCATGCGACCTCGAACTCTGGACGAGGTGGTGGGGCAGAGTCACTTGCTTAAGGCGGGCTCACCTTTGCGGGTTCTAGCGGGGGAGTCCGCGGGTCCAGGTGGGCCATCTTCCGTCATTCTCTGGGGTCCACCCGGTACCGGCAAAACAACCCTAGCTAACGTGATAGCTCGTGGCGTTGGCCGCAAGTTCGTTGAACTCTCTGCAATCACTGCGGGGGTCAAAGACGTCCGCGCGGTCATGGAACAGGCGCTTGAAGACAGAGACTACCGCGGTATCACCACCATTTTGTTCTTGGACGAGATTCACCGCTTTACCAAGGCTCAACAGGATGCCCTGCTACCGGGGGTTGAGAACCGTTGGGTAGTTCTCATTGCAGCCACCACGGAGAACCCCTCCTTCAGCGTCATATCGCCCCTGCTCTCCCGCTCCATTCTGCTGACCTTGCAGGGTCTGACTGATGGGGATATTGCTGATCTGCTGGACAGGGCTTTGAGGGACCCGCGCGGTTTTAGTGGAACCCTCACTCTCGAAGCTGACGCGAAAGATCACCTAGTAAAGCTGGCTATGGGCGATGCCCGCAAGGCTCTGACCAGCCTAGAGGCTGCTGCCGCCCAGGCTTTTGGGCAGGCCGAGGCCGAGAACCGGGACTACAGCGTCCAGAAACCATTAAAGCTCACCATCGAGCACGCTGAGCAGGCACTCAATCAGAGTGCACTGCGCTATGACCGAAATGGGGACCAGCACTACGACGTCACCAGTGCCTTCATCAAATCAATTCGTGGTTCAGACCCCGATGCGGCCCTGCATTACCTAGCGCGCATGATTGTGGCTGGTGAGGACCCGCGTTTTATTGCGCGGCGGCTCATCATTCATGCCAGTGAGGACATCGGCATGGCAGATCCGAGCGCACTAACCGCTGCTGTCAACGCGGCTCAAGCCGTCCAACTAGTGGGTCTACCCGAGTCGAGGATTAACCTGGCTCAGGCCACCATTCACCTAGCTACAGCACCTAAGTCAAATGCGGTCATATCGGCGATTGACTCGGCCATAGCTGATGTCAAAAACGGTAATGCGGGTGTGGTCCCCCTTCACCTGCGAGATGCCCATTACCCCGGCGCAAGCCAACTGGGGCACGGGCGTGGCTATATTTACCCCCACCATGAATCGAACGGTGTCGCCGCTCAGTCCTATCTGCCTGACACTCTCGGTGGCACTCGGTACTATGCACCCACGTCCTTTGGCCACGAACGCGCGCTCAAAGATCGTCTGGACGCCATCAATCAAATTCTGGGCAAAAATGAGCGGTAGGGACTCCGGGGTCAGCAAGAACACAACAACACAAGTGAAGAGCTCGTAGCAGAGGGTAAAGGCGTGAGGTACAGTTAGTACGGTCTGGCAGGCTACCCAAAACGCGGGCTTCTGAAAAGAAACCTGATCACCGGGTAGATCGTAGTTGTTTGAGTGCGGCTGCTCGCAACTCTCCACCACCCAAACCGTGGGTGGTTACCGGAGGCCAAGACAACAGAACAAATGGTTCCTTCCACGCAGGAGGAACTAACCGCTAATGAAAGGTAACAGCTGTGGCAAACCACAACCGTACCCGCCGTACCGTGCGCCAGTCACGTGCACTCGGCATTGCACTGACCCCCAAGGCAGAAAAGTACTTCGAGCGTCGCCCTTACGGCCCCGGCCAGCACGGTCGCGCCCGTAAGAAGGCTGACTCGAACTATGCAGTACAGCTGAAGGAAAAGCAGCGTCTGCGCGCACAGTACAACATCCGTGAAGCTCAGATGCGTCGCGTTTACCTCGAAGCTAAGCGCATTGAGGGTCAGACCGGTAAGAACCTGGTCGAAATCCTCGAAACCCGCCTCGACGCACTTGTCCTGCGCTCAGGTTTCACCCGCACCATCGCTCAGGCTCGCCAGGCAGTCGTTCACCGTCACATCATGGTTGATGGCGTTCGCGTTGACCGCCCCTCATTCCGTGTCAAGCCCGGCCAGCTGATCCACGTTCACCCCAAGAGCGAGAAGATGGCACCCTTCCAGGTTGCAGCCACCGGCGCACACCAGGATGTTCTGCCCAATACTCCTCCTTACCTGAACGTTGAGATCGAGAAGCTCCACGCTAAGCTTGAGCGTGCACCCAAGCGCGAAGAAATTCCCGTCATCTGCGAAGAGCAGCTGGTTGTTGAATACTACTCACGCCTTGCATAAGCAATAGCTTCTAGAGGTCCGTACCACTCAGCTGTGGTGCGGGCCTTTTTTGTGAGGTTTACCAGTAATTGGTTTGCAGAAGTGAAACTAAACCTTGGGTGATGTGATGGGGACATACCTTTTGGGAGCACCAAAAAATAACGCTTCTCGCCATAGGTCAAGTAGTATTGTTATCAATTCGTGCTCTTTTGAGAGCAGTTAGCCAGTCGAGAAAGAGGTGCCCGTGAGTGGTGCAGACATAGCAGGTCTCATAGCAGCAGGTGTTTTTGCTGTACTAGTTGCCTTGCTGGCGTTACCCATCCTGAAACTGGGTAAGGTTTTTGACGAACTTACGCTCACCATCAGAAGCCTGAACAACGAAACCACACCCCTCATTGGTGAGGTAACCAAAACGGTTGCTAGCACTAATGCTCAGCTGGATAAGGTCGATAGCATTACAAGCAATGTTTCTGATGCCTCAGCTAACGTCTCAGCGCTCTCATCCTTGGTAACCTCAACCGTAGGTCAGCCGCTGATTAAAGTGGCCTCCTTCTCTCACGGGTTACGTAAAGCTGTTAAAGGCGATGGGCCAGCTAGCCAGCCTCGCCACCCGGAGGCTGAGTAAAAGTGTCCTTGTGGAAGAACGCTCTGCTCATTGCCGGTGGCGCTGCTGCTGGCTATTTAGCTTCTCGCTCCCAAGAGAAGGTATCTGGTCAATCAGCAGAGTTAACGCTGCGCTCTGAGCGTGCTCTGCAAAATTTTGTCGGTAAGGATGCAGCTGTGGCTCAATTTTTTGACTCCAAATATGGGGCTCCTTTCAAGGCCTCGGCGCTGAATCTCGTGCGCTTCGCCGCTAACGTCAAAGCTGGCATGGATGAAAAAGAAGCCGAGCTCAAGCAGCGTTTTGAAGAACAAAAACAAGAAACACGTCCGGGCTCAATCGATACCTGGGAGCAGGGCCAAGACTCCAACCGACGCATTGAGACCTATGGCAGCGACGGTGTTTTGGAGGGTTCGCTAAGCCCCGCACCCGAACCTGAAGCTGATGCCCGTAAGAGGCGTCTGGCACGAGACGCCGATCTCGGCACAGACTTCTTCTCATAAACTTATTCATCATTTTAGGTAACGAACGTTAGGAAAACAGCTTCGATGCTTTCACAGGAAATCTCAAAGCGCTGGATCGAATTTTTCGAGAAGCGCGGGCACACCGTAGTTCCCTCAGCTTCGCTGGTATCAAACGAGCCCGGCGCAATGTTTACTATCGCCGGTATGGTGCCCTTTATTCCTTACTTCCTGGGGCGCGAAACCCCCAGCTTCTCCCGCGCAACCAGCGTCCAGAAGTGTATCCGCACCCTGGATATTGAAGAGGTCGGTAAGACCGCCCGCCACGGAACCTTCTTTCAGATGGCCGGTAATTTCTCGTTTGGTGACTACTTCAAGAAAGAGGTTATTCCCTGGGCCTACGAGCTGCTAACCTCCTCAGTTCAAGACGGCGGCTATGGTCTAGATGCTGACCGTCTCTGGGTTACTGTCTACGAGGGGGACGAGGAAGCCTACGATATCTGGGTCAACGATGTGAAGTTCCCCGCCGAGCGTATCCAGAAAATGGGTATGGCTGAGAACTACTGGTCTACCGGTCAGCCCGGCCCCGCGGGCCCTGATTCTGAAATCTTCTACGACCGCGGCCCGGAATACGGTAAAGAAGGCGGCCCTGCTGCAGACGATGATCGCTACATCGAAATCTGGAACCTGGTTTTTATGCAGTACCAGCGCGGTGAAGGCACCGGCAAGGACAGCTTCGAAATTTTGGGCGATCTTCCCAAGAAGAACATCGATACCGGTCTGGGTGTAGAGCGTCTGGCTATGCTGCTGCAGGGGGTAGAAAACTTCTACGAAACTGACCAGGTGCGCCCCGTGCTCGATGCAGCCTCTAAGCTTTCCGGTAAAAAGTACCACGGCTCAGAAAACGCTGAAGATGAGGGTTATATCAACGATGTGCGTATGCGCGTGGTTGCCGACCACATCCGCTCATCTCTCATGCTCATCGCCGATGGTGTAACTCCCTCCAACGAAGGCCGCGGTTACATCCTGCGCCGTCTGATGCGCCGCGCCATCCGCGCGATGCGCCTGCTGGGTGTTACCGATCCCTGCCTACCCGTGCTTTTCCCCGCTTCTCGCGATGCCATGGCTGGTGCTTACCCCGTGGTTGCTGAAGACTTCGAACGTATTTCCCGCATTGCCTATGCAGAGGAAAAGGCCTTCCTGAAAACTATCGAGTCAGGCACTGAGCGCCTTGAAGAAGCTGTCAAGATTGCTAAGAGCGCTGGCAAGGGCGAGGTGTCTGGTGCAGACGCTTTTGCCCTGCACGATACCTATGGTTTCCCCATCGATCTGACCCTGGAAATGGCTGAAGAAGCCGGGGTCAAAGTTGACGAGGCACAGTTCCGCTCTTTGATGGAGGAACAGCGCCACCGCGCTCAGGCTGACGCCAAAGCAAAGAAGGGTTCCTTCGCTGATCTTTCGGCCTTGCGCGAGCTAGTCGATGAGCGTCCCTCAATCTTTACCGGTTATAACGAACTGCGCACCGAAACCACCCTGCGAGCTATCCTGGTGGACGGAGTCAGCGTCCCTGCCGCTCGTGCGGGGGATCAGGTTGAGATCGTTCTTGATGAGACCCCCTTCTATGCTGAAGCTGGTGGCCAGGCTGCCGATACCGGTGTTATTACCGGCAATGGTTTTGTGATTGATGTTTCGGATGTTCAGCAGCCGGTCAAGGGACTCTCCGTTCACCGCGCCACCGTGCGTGAGGGCGAGGTAGTCGCTGGCACCGCTGTTGTGGCTCAGGTCGATGTGCAGCGCCGTGCTGATGGCGAAAAAGCTCACTCTGGCACGCACATTATCCACGCGGCTTTGCACCAGGTGCTCGGTAATGAGGCAACCCAGCGCGGCTCCTATAACAAGGAGGGCTACCTGCGCTTTGACTTTGCCTGGGGTGAAGGCCTATCAGATGCTGCTAGGCATGAGGTAGAAGAGGTCGCCAACACCGCAATCCGCGATAACTTTGAGACCATCACCCGAGAAATGTCACTGGATGAGGCTAAGAACCTGGGCGCCACCATGCTCTTCGGTGAAAAGTACGGCGATTCCGTGCGCGTGGTTGAAATGGGCGGGGAGTTCTCTCGCGAACTGTGCGGTGGTACCCACGTTGGTTCGACCGCTCAGATTGGCTCACTGACCTTGCTCACCGAGCAGTCTGTTGGTTCGGGCAACCGCCGCGTTGAGGCTCTCGTTGGTTTGGACTCTTTCAATCACCTGGCAGCTGAACGCACCCTAGTCAATCAGTTGACCGGCATGATGAAGGTCCAGTCCTCAGCAGACCTCCCCGAAAAGTTGAGCCAGACTCTGGCTAAGCTGAAGGAAGCTGAGAAGGAACTGACTAAGCTTCGCAAGGAAAAGTTGCAGGCAGAGGCCGGCAGACTCACCGAGTCCGCAGAAATGCTGGGCGGCGTGCGCACTCTCTTGCACAATGCCGGTGAACTTGATGCTAACGGCGTTCGTGACCTAGCCCTTGACCTTCGCTCACGCCTGGGTGAAGATGCGGCAACTGTTGCTGTAGCCGGCGTCAATAATGACCGCCCCGTGATTCTGGTTGCTACCAACCAGGCTGCCCGCGATGCCGGCGTTAAGGCCGGTGCGCTGGTACGTATTGCTGCCGGTATACTCGGTGGCGGCGGCGGAGGTAAGGACGATGTCGCTCAAGGTGGCGGGCAGGATGCCTCCAAGATTGATGCCGCCTTCACGGCAATCCGCTCAGCAATCACAGAGCTTGGGTCCTAACCTCGTGAGTTTTACTAGGGGCCGTCGTATGGGAGTCGACGTGGGTAATGCCCGCGTCGGCCTGGCCCTGTGCGATCCAGATGGGATTCTTGCGACGCCTCTGAAAACTCTGCGTCGGGATCTTAAGAAGGATTCCGACCGCAGAGTGCTGATGAAACTCATTGAGGTTCACGAAGTAACCGAGGTTTTCGTGGGCCTGCCGCGCACCATGAAAGGTGGGGAAAGCCCATCCACTGTGATGGCGCGCGACTATGCAGAGCAGCTTGCTGTTGAGCTAGCCGCGGAAGACCGACTAACTCCCATATGGCTCATCGATGAAAGACTGACTACGGTGAGCGCTCATCGAGCGCTGCACGAGGCCGGGGTATCATCTCGGGACTTCAAGACGATGGTTGATCAAGTAGCTGCGGTCAACATCCTGCAGTCAGCCTTAGATACCATCAAAGCCGGACAACAACTAGCTGGCTACCGGGTGGACCCAAAGGGATCTCTCAACTCACAAGACTCAACCGTATATAACGACGAAACGGAGAACCCGAATGTCTGAAAACTCGAGTTCTAACCGCCCGCCGCGCCCCTCACTACCCACCAGAGATCATCAAACCGATTTGGGGGGTATCCTTGGGCGATCCTCCGAAACTGCCCACGATGGTTTCATGGGGATTGAGGTTGAGCAGGATGAAGTTACTTCAGAAGAACGTCAGCGCGTAAAACGCCGTAGCCGCAATGCTGTTACTTCGGCTGCACTCGTCTTTGCCGTTGCGCTGGTAATGGTCGTGGCAATTATTTCTCCTCGCCTGGGATGGTTTGAAAGAAAAGATTACAGCGGCGAGGGGAACGGGACCACCGTCACCTTCACTATTGCTGAAGGCTCTTCGAATATTGGTATCGCTAACTCTCTGGAAGAACAGGGAGTTATCGCTAATGCCGGCAGGTTCTTGGAAGTCTACTCGGAGACAACTTCTGATCAGTTTTTCCAGCCAGGGGAGTACGAGCTTCAAAAGGAGATGAGTAGCTCTGCTGCTCTCAACGAGCTACTTAACCTGGATGAGGCGAACACCAATTATGTTGCTGTTTCCCGCACCTGGCGTATGGACGAAACATTTGACGCCCTGGCAAAGGGCACAGGTATCAGTGCCGGTGAATTTGAGTCTCTGGGTAATTCACCTGATGTCTTTGGTATTCCTTCTAACTTCCCAACGATTGAGGGTTTCTTGTACCCCGGTGAATATCGCTTCCCCAAGGATGCTACCGCCGAAGAGATTCTGCAGACCATGGTTGATCAAACCAAGGAACAGCTTGAGGCTAATGGAGTGACCGGTGACGACCGTATTTTCCATGTACTGACTGTTGCCTCCATCCTAGAGTTTGAAGGTATCGAGAAAGACTACGCACCCATCGCCGGCGCTATTGAAAACCGCATGAATAACCCAGACGGTGAGACATCTGGCTATCTGCAGTCTGACGCCACCGTGGCCTACGGCCTAGGGATTAAGAGCTACCACATTTCCAATGAGCAGAAAGCGGACTCCTCGAACAAGTACAACACTTTCTACTACAAGGGATTGCCTGAGGGCCCGATCGGTTCACCCGGTGAAGCCGCTATCAAGGCTGCTGCTAACCCCGAGAAGAATGACTACTACTTCTGGGTGACTGTGGACCTCTTCACCGGTGAGACGCTCTTTGCTGAAACGTATGAAGAGCATCTGGAGAATGTGGAAGTTTACGATGAGTTCTGTGCAAATAACAAGAATGTGTGCCAGTAAATGACCCTTCTATCAGGTGTGGGCCCCAAGGCGTTTGTCTTGGGGTCTCCCATTAGCCATAGCAAGTCTCCGCTCCTCCACCGCGCTGCTTACAATGCCCTGGGCGAACCTATTGATTACCAGCGTAAAGAAACTCAGGGGGAAGATCTGCCTGCAGTTTTTGCCCAGCACGGTCCCCACGATGACACCTGTGGTTTCTCTGTGACCATGCCACTCAAAACAGCCATCCTAGACTACCTGGACGAGCTAACTCCCTTTGCCCTGGCAGTCGGTGTAGTCAACACGGTTTACTGGAGGGAGGGAGTCAAAGGGTGGAGCATTTGGGGGCACAATACCGATGTCTCAGGAATCGTGAATGCCCTGAAGACCGCTGGTGCCCCGGCAGAATTGCGGGCCGGAGCAATTGTTGGCGGGGGAGGCACTGCGACCGCGGCCCTCGCCGCTTTAGCCTACTTGGGGCTTAAGAGGGTAGACGTTTTTGTGCGAAATCCTGCTCGTGCTCAAAGTGTTGTGGAAACAGCTAAGAGGCTAGGCGTCACTGTGCAGTTTGAGCCTTTAGAAGCTTTTTCTCACCAGTGTTCACTCTACGAGGTAAATATTTGTACTCTGCCAGCCGGGGCGGCTGACCACCTCATGTCTGATACCACCTCGTCCCAGAAGACGCAACTGGGAATTCTGCTCGACGTCACCTATGATCCTTGGCCCTCATCTCTTGCTCAGCTCTGGCAAGAAAGAGGTGGAAAGGTAACCTCTGGCCTAGAAATGCTAATGTATCAGGCCGTTGACCAGGTAAAGCTATTCACGGGGCGTAGTTTAGAAGAGCGGTTACCGAGCGAAGATAAGGTGATAGAGGCGATGCGTAGTTCCGTTGGACTACCTCCAGCTAAGGTTTCACCGCAGATGGTCTGGGATCCCCTCAAGCTAATTTGCACCTAAAAAGTCCCATATAACGGCCCCGGTTTGCGCCAACCGGTTAAGTTTGAAAATCTTAGAAGCAATACATACGACAGACGAATGAAGGTGGCAGATGCTACGTTGGCTATCAGCCGGTGAATCACACGGTGAGGCACTGGTAGGAATCATCGAGGGTGTACCAGCTGGAGTCGAGCTCACCAGCGCTATGGTAAGTGACGCTCTGGCCCGCCGACGGCTGGGGTACGGCCGTGGTGCCCGCATGAAATTCGAAGAGGACCGTGTACGCATTCTTGGCGGCGTCCGTCATGGGACGACCCAGGGCGGCCCGGTTGCCCTTGAAATTGCTAATACCGAGTGGCCCAAGTGGTCAGATGTGATGTCATCTGACACTGTTGACCCTTCCCTGATCGAAGGCCGTGCCCGTAATGCTGCGCTGACGCGCCCGCGCCCCGGCCACGCCGATTTCGCCGGTATGCAAAAGTATGGCTTCGCTGAGTCCCGCCCCGTACTGGAGCGCGCTTCAGCCCGCGAAACCGCAACCCGTGTTGCTCTGGGCGTCGTTGCCTCTCAAATGTTGAAGGCACTTGGCATCTCGCTGGTGAGCCATACCACCGCTATCGCTGAGGTGGCTGCACCCGTGGACGCGCCGCGTCCGCTCCCTTCGGACCGTGAATACCTGGATGCTGACCCACTTCGTTGCTTCGATAAGGAAACCAGTGATGCCATGGTTGAGACCATCGACCGTGCCCACAAAGACGGAGAAACACTGGGTGGCGTGGTCGAGGTTCTTGCCTACGGTATGCCCCCGGGCCTAGGTTCTTACGTCCACTGGGATCGGCGACTCGATGCTCGTCTGGCTGCAGCGCTCATGGGTATTCAGGCAATCAAGGGCGTTGAAGTTGGCGACGGTTTCCTCACCGCTGCCCGCCCCGGAACCCGCGCTCACGACGAAATTGTGCCGGGTGAGAATGGCGTCATCCGCCAGTCAAATCGTGCCGGTGGCATCGAAGGTGGTATGAGCATTGGTGACCTTCTGCGCGTACGCGCTGCCATGAAGCCAATCGCTACCGTACCCAAGGCACTTTCTACTATCGACACTTCAACGGGTGAGGCAGCTACAGCCCACCACCAGCGCTCAGACGTTTGTGCTGTTCCTGCTGCAGGCGTGGTTGCCGAAGCTATGGTGGCTCTGGTGCTGGCTGACGCGGCTCTTGAAAAGTTCGGTGGCGACAATATCGCTGAGACCCGCCGCAACATGGAGTCCTACCTATCAGCTATCCCTGAGTCTCTAGCCTGGGAGTCTAACGTGGCTGGATGGGACAGCTAAACCATGACCCCCCGATCCCGTGAACACGCGATCGATATGACCGGAGGGCTTGCGCCCAACCAGGTGCGCGAGGTGCAAGAAACCTACATCGAGAAATCCCGACCGGTGGTTATTATCGGTCCTATGGCAGCCGGTAAATCCTACATCGGTACGCACCTCGCGCGCTTTTATGGTTATGAGTTCATTGACTCTGATCACCTCATCGTTGATAAATACGGTGAAGTTTCTCAAATCTTCACTGACTTCGGCGAAGATGAGTTTAGGCGCATCGAGGCTGAAGTTATTCGTGAGGTCCTGACGTCCCCGTCCAGAAGGAACACTATTTTCTCTTTGGGTGGGGGAGCTCCTATGGCGCCTGAAACGGCGGAGCTTCTGCGGGAAGAAACGGTTATTTACATCAAGGTTGATGCAGAAACCGTTGCACCGCGTATTATCCACGGGCGGGCACGCCCGCTTTTGCAACCCAATCCAATTGAAAAATGGTCGGAAATTTTTGAAGCTCGTCGTGAGCGCTTTGAAGAACTGGCTAGCTACACTTTGGACGCCAGGGGTGGTCGCAGTATCTCAGATATGGCGGCTGAAATTCAGAACTTTATCCTTCGATCAAGAAAAGGGCAGGTATGAGCACAGAGGCCAGCACCCGCATCAGCGTGACCGGCAGCCAAGCATCAGAAAATTACGATGTGCTGGTAGGGCATAATTTGCTGGGAGAAATCCCGGGTATCTTAGGCCAGCGCACCCAGCGTATTTTGGTGATCCACCCGCGTGCTCTGCGGTCGACCGGTGAGCTCGTGATGGAAGATATGCGCAAGGCTGGTTTTGAAGCCTTTTCAGCAGAAATTCCAGACGCTGAGGAGGGCAAACATATTCAGGTTGCCGCCTTCTGCTGGCAGGTACTGGGGCAGAACGATTTCACCCGCACCGATGCCATTATTTCAGTGGGTGGCGGGTCCGTGAGCGATGTCGCGGGTTTCGTTGCAGCCACCTGGCTCAGGGGGATCAGGGTTATTCATATCCCCACTACACTCCTAGGCATGGTGGACGCTGCAGTAGGCGGTAAAACAGGCATCAATACCGCTGAGGGCAAGAACCTGGTGGGCGCCTTTTACCCGCCCGCTGCTGTTCTCTGCGAATTGGGTGTGCTAAGGACCCTGCCTGAAAACGAACTGCTCACCGGCATGGCTGAGGTCGTCAAATGTGGGTTTATTGCTGACCCAGAGATCCTGAAACTGATTGAAGATAACCCCGAGAAAATAAGGGATTCTCAGTCTCTAGTGGTTCGCGAGCTGATCGAACGGTCTATCAGTGTAAAAGCTGATGTTGTCTCTGAAGACCTTAAAGAGAGCGGTCGTAGGGAGTTCTTGAACTACGGTCACACGCTGGGCCACGCTATCGAACATGCCGAGCGCTACCAGTGGCGACACGGTGCCGCGGTTGCTGTGGGCATGGTCTTTGCAGCGGAGCTGTCTCTGGCAGCCGGTTACCTGGACGAAGCCACGGTGGACCGTACACGGGCCATCTGCGAGTCGTTAGGGTTACCGGTCAGCTACCCGGCAGATCGCTGGAGCAAGCTTCTTGAAACGATGCGTCGTGACAAGAAAACTCGCGGTAACCTGCTGAGGTTTGTTGTGCTGGAAGGTCTGGGTAAGCCCCGCATCTATGAAGTACCTGATGAGTCAATCCTTTTTGCAACCTACCAAGAAATAGCTGAGTAGAAATAGGTTGCACCCGCAAGGCGATTAGCGTATCTGTAGTAGGGGAACAGCTCTGAGGTGAAAAACTCACCTCTGATTGAAGCGAGCAGGGAAGTGAGCAGGTAGACTTGACCACGGTTTACCCCATGCTTATTGAAAATTTATTGTGAGGAGAGTCTGTTGGCTACTACCGCAGATATCAAGAACGGTGTTGTTCTCAAGATTGATGGCAACCTCTGGTCCATCATCGAGTTTCAGCACGTGAAGCCCGGTAAGGGTGGCGCATTCGTGCGCACCAAGATGCGTAACATAACCTCCGGCAAGGTAGTTGATAAGACTTTCAACGCTGGCGCAAAAATCGAAACTGCAACCGTTGATCGCTCTGACTACCAGTACCTCTACCAGGATGGTACCGACTACGTGTTCATGGATATGAAGACCTACGACCAGATTAACGTTTCAGAGACTGTTGTTGGCGATGCCGCTAAGTTCATGCTGGAGAACCAGACTGCAACTATCGCAATGCATGAAGGCTCGCCTCTCTACATTGAGCTTCCCGCCTCAGTCGTTCTCGAAATCACCTACACCGAACCCGGACTGCAGGGCGACCGCTCAACCGGTGGTACCAAGCCCGCAACCGTTGAAACCGGTGCTGAAATTCAGGTCCCTCTTTTCCTAGAGACCGGCACCAAGGTTAAAGTTGATACCCGCACCGGCGATTACCTCGGTCGCGTTAACGACTAATGAATTCAAGAACTAAAGCTAGACTTCGCGCGCTAGAGGTTCTTTTTGAGGCTGAACAGCGCGGTGAGGGCGTAATTGACGTTCTCACCAGTCGCAGGCTTCACACCTCAGCGCAAATATCCCTCTACTCTGAGCAGATTGTTCGAGGGGTTCGTGACCGTGAAGAGGAAATCCGTGAGTACATTGAGACATACTCACAGGACTGGACCATGGACCGTATGCCCAGCGTGGACCGTATTGTTCTACTGATTGGTGCTTGGGAACTGCTCTTCAACGATGAGATTCCTGATGCCGTTGCCATCTCAGAAGCAACTGGTTTGGCACGCATGCTCTCCACCGACGACTCACCCAAGTTCGTCAACGGTCTGCTAGACCGACTGCGCCAGGTTAAACCAACTCTCCTTGCTTAACTAATCATGAGTGCCGCACCTTTTTCGGTGCGGCACTTTTTGTGTCTTAATACTCCTCAAGGTGTGACGTGGTGTTTTATACAGCGAGCAACACTTTGTGTGAAGAGAGACGCCCGTGATAAGTTTGGTCTACGACAGCAACCTTTAAGTCCGTCCTGTGAGGCGGGGAAGGAGGCCGGCAACCAATGAGCGATACCAGAAGTGTGTCTTCAGCAGCGTCACGACGTGTGATTCTGGAGTCTGCCGACATCGACCGCGCGCTAACTCGGATAGCGCATGAAATTCTTGAGGCTAATAGGGGTGCCCAGAACCTGGTCATCTTGGGTATACCGCGCCGCGGTTACCCGCTAGCACAGCGACTAGCCCAAAAAATCTCTGATACTGATGCATCCTTCAGCCCGGCAATGTCGCTGGGTCAGCTCGATATAACAATGTATCGTGATGATTTACGTTCTAAGCCAGGGCGAACCCTCGAACCTACACATCTGCCACCCCTTGGTCTTGATGGTAAGAACGTTTACCTGATTGATGATGTGCTTTTCTCAGGTCGTACTATTCGTGCAGCTCTTGATGCTTTGCAGGATTACGGACGCCCCGCCTGCGTGCGCCTGGCGGTTCTCGTTGATAGGGGCCACCGCCAACTGCCTATCAGGGCGGATCACGTAGGCAAAAACCTACCCACTAACTCAGATGAATCGGTCAAAGTTCTCCTGGAACCCATTGACGGTGTAGCCGATCAGGTGGTTATTATTCAGCCGGTTGAAGGTACAGGGGAACAGCTCTAATGCGTCATTTGCTCGATACTAAAGACCTCAGCCTGGCTGATGCTCTGAACATCCTTGATACAGCCGACTACATGGGTGAAATTGGTCACCGTGAAGTAAAAAAATTGCCGGTTCTTCAGGGCCGTACCGTGGTCAACCTCTTCTTTGAGGACTCCACCCGAACCCGCCTTTCCTTTGAAGCGGCAGAGAAGCGGCTGTCAGCTGACATCATTAACTTCTCAGCTAAAGGTTCATCTGTTTCTAAAGGTGAATCGCTTAAAGATACTGCTCAGACCCTGGCTGCAATCAATGCAGATGCTGTTGTAATTAGGCATAGCGCTTCTGGTGCTCCTCAGCGTCTAGCTGAGGCTGGGTGGATTGATGTTCCTGTTCTCAACGCCGGCGATGGAACCCATGCCCACCCTACCCAGGCACTGCTTGACGCTATGACCCTGCGCCAGTTCCGTGCTCAAATCACGGGGGCCGAAACCAGGGGGCTCACTCTTGAGGGGATGCGCGTCGCTATAGTGGGCGACATCCTGCATTCTAGGGTGGCGCGTTCTAACCTCTGGCTTCTGACAACTCTCGGGGCGCAGGTTAAGTTCGTCGCTCCACCCACTCTTTTACCGGTAGAAACAGAAGACTGGCCCTGCGAAATTTTCTATGACTTCGATGAAGCCATTGAATCTGGGGTTGATGCTGTCATGATGCTACGCATCCAAAAAGAGCGCATGCATAACGCCTTCTTCCCCAGCAGTGAGGAATACTCCAGACTGTGGGGACTGACACCAGAGCGCTTTGCTCGTCTGGATGCAGCGGAGCATGAGACCGCTGTGCTTCACCCTGGACCAATGAACCGCGGTTTAGAAATTAGCGCTGAAGCAGCTGACTCAGACCGTTCATGGGTACTACGACAGGTCACTAACGGGGTTTCTGTGCGCATGGCAGCGCTCTACCTCCTGATGACCGGTGGCAAAGCAACCGACTTTTACCCTGGCGCCTAAACGTGAGAATGAAGAAAAGAGAACACCGTGACTAAATCATCTACCTATCTAATCAAGGGCGCTTCACTGCTGGGCGAACGCGAGGCGGACATCCTCATTCGTGACGGTCTGATTACTGAAGTAGGGGCTGACGTGTCATCGTCTGAAGCAGACATCATTGATGCTAAGGGTCTTATTGCTCTGCCCGGTCTCGTTGATCTACACACCCATTTGCGGGAGCCAGGCTTAGAAGATGCTGAGACCGTAGAAACCGGTAGCCGTGCTGCGGCACTGGGCGGTTACACCGCTGTATTTGCTATGGCTAATTCCAACCCGGTAGCCGACACTGCCGGTGTGGTTGAACAGGTTTACGAGCTGGGCAGGAAGTCAGGTTGGACCGAGGTGCAGCCCATCGGTGCCGTTACTACAGGTCTCGCCGGTGAGCGCCTGTCTGAGATTGGAGCTATGGCAGAATCTCGCGCCAAAGTGCGAGTATTCTCTGATGATGGCATGTGCGTGTGGGACCCGGCCCTCATGCGCCGAGCCCTTGAATACGTCAAAACTTTCAACGGTGTTGTTGCCCAGCATGCCCAGGAGCCCCGTCTAACCGAGGGCGCTCAGATGAACGAAGGCAAAGTCTCTGCAGAGCTTGGCCTTGCCGGCTGGCCTGCTGTGGCAGAAGAGTCGATTATTGCCAGGGATGTTTTATTGGCGGAGCATGTGGGTTCACGTCTGCATATTTGCCACCTTTCCACTAAGGGATCGGTTGAGATCGTTCGGTGGGCCAAAGAACGCGGTATTGACGTTACCGCTGAGGCAACCCCCCACCACCTGCTACTGACCGATGAACTCGTGCGCACCTACGACCCTGTCTATAAGGTCAACCCGCCCCTACGCACTGAAGAAGATGTGATGGCTCTGCGTCAGGCTATTGCGGACGGAATAATCGATATTATCGGCACCGATCATGCGCCTCACCCCACCGAATCCAAAGATTGCGAGTGGGCGTGTGCTGCCAATGGTATGACCGGGCTAGAACAGGCTCTATCGATTGTCCAGAAAACTCTGGTTGATACCGGGCTTATTTCCTGGGCTGATGTGGCTCGTATCATGAGCACTAAACCGGCTGAAATCGGCCTGGCAACGGGGCAGGGGCGTCCACTGGAAACCGGTGAACCAGCCAACCTGGTTTTAGTTGACCCCGCCGCGACTCGCACCATTGACCCACAGGCTCAAGCGACCAAGGGCAAAAACAACCCCTACCGGGGTTTGGAAGTCCCGGGTGCCGTCGTGGCAACCTTCTATGGGGGTCACCCGGTGGTTAAAGACGGCAAGCTGACCACTCCCGTGGTCCACGCTGGCAACTAGGGAATCTAAGGTAGATTCGTGGACAGACTCCTACCCCTATCTCTTCTAGTACTGCTCTGTGCCCTAATTTTTTGGGGCATGTGGGCTGGCTGGCAGGGGCGTCAAAAACGTCAGAAAGGCACGGGGGTTCTTACTCCTGTCCCTGACCGATACGAGGACACCGAAAGCCTGCTTGCGGTCCCCGGTGTTTACATTGCCACCACCCGTATGGGGGACTGGTTGGACCGTATCGCTACTAACACTCTCGGTGTTAAGGCAGCCGGCACTCTCTTTATCTTCGAAGACGCTGTAGTTATCGCTAGAGATGGCGCTCAGGACCTCTGGGTTCCAGCCAGCGACATCATTGCGGTGCGAACAGAGGCCGGCATGGCCGGTAAGTTCGTGGAGAAAAACGGTCTCGTGATGCTGTCCTGGGATCTCAACGGCACGCCCGTTGATACCGGATTCCGCACCCGTTTTGCAGCCGATAAAAAGACTGTTCTTGACACTATTCAGCAGATTGCACCCCAGGCATTAGAAGAGCTACCGGCACCTTCTGCCTAAATCTATAAATCTTTGGGGCTAAACCCCTACACCCGACCAACCTACGACAGGAAGTACGTGAATGACCCAGTTAGCATCTAGCGAGCGTGTAGCGGTTCTCGTATTAGAGGACGGCACAGTGTTCCGCGGCCAGAGCTACGGAGCTACCGGAAGTACCCTCGGTGAAGCAGTATTCTCCACCGGTATGACAGGTTATCAAGAAACCCTAACTGACCCCTCATACGCGGGCCAGATTGTGGTACAGACTGCGCCCCACATCGGCAACACAGGTGTCAATGAAGAAGATGCCGAATCTCGTAAGATTTGGGTTTCAGGCTACGCTGTGAGAGATGCCGCACGTCGAGCCTCTAATTGGCGCTCTGAGCGCACCCTAGATCAGGAGCTTGTGGAGCAGGGAATTGTTGGCATTCAAGGTATCGACACCCGTGCACTGACCCGCCACCTGCGGAGCGCAGGAGCTATGCGTGCCGGTATCTTTACCGGCAAAGAGGCTCTCGCATCAACCGAGACACTGGTGGAAAAGGTCAAGGCGAGTGCCCAGATGCAGGGGCAGAAACTGGCTGATACGGTATCCATCAATCAGGCTTACACCATCGAACCAGCCGACCAGGGCTGGGAGGGGGAGCCTAAAGCAACCCTGGTTGCCCTGGATTTGGGCATCAAAGCCATGACCCCCAAGCGTTTTGCTGAACGAGGCGTGCGCGTACACGTCTTACCGGCAACTGCCACCCTAGAGGACATTAAGTCCTACCAGCCGGATGGGGTCTTCTTTTCCAACGGCCCCGGTGACCCGTCGACCGCTGACGACCAGGTTGCCTTGCTTCAGAGCGTCCTGCGCACCGGTACCCCCTTCTTCGGTATCTGCTTCGGCAACCAGTTGCTGGGTCGAGCCCTAGGCTTTGGAACCTACAAGCTTCCCTTCGGTCACCGGGGTATCAACCAGCCGGTTATGGATCGTACCACCGGTAAAGTCGAAATTACCGCCCAGAACCACGGCTTTGCTGTGGATGCACCCCTGGACGGCGCAGTTGAAGCCCCCCACGCTGAGTTCGGCAGGGTTGAAGTTTCACACATCGGTCTCAACGACCAGGTAGTTGAAGGGTTACGCTGCCTAGATATCCCAGCTTTCTCTGTGCAGTACCACCCAGAGGCAGCCGCTGGTCCTCACGACGCAGCCTACCTCTTTGACCGTTTTATTGACCTCATGCTTGCGAAGAAGAACTAAGGAAGAACCATGCCCAAACGTCAAGATCTCAACTCTATTCTCGTTATTGGTTCTGGCCCCATCGTTATTGGTCAGGCTGCCGAATTCGATTACTCCGGCACCCAGGCTCTGCGAGTTCTCAAGGAGGAAGGCGTTCGCGTCATCCTGGTTAACTCCAACCCGGCTACCATTATGACGGACCCCGAGTTTGCTGATGCGACCTACATCGAGCCGATTACTACCGAAGTGATTGAAAAGATTATCGCTAAGGAAAAGCCGGATGCGATTCTCCCTACCCTGGGTGGACAGACCGCCCTCAATGCTGCGATTGCTCTCGACGAGGAGGGAATATTAGAGAAGTACAAGGTCGAACTCATTGGCGCTAACATCGAGGCAATTAACCTCGGCGAAGACCGTGAAGCCTTCAAGGGCGTTGTTGAACGTGCTGGCGGCGAGTCTGCCAAGTCAGTCATCGTTCACACCATGGATGAAGCCCTAGAGGCTGCCAAGATCCTTGGCTACCCCATGGTGGTGCGCCCGTCCTTCACCATGGGTGGCCTGGGCTCAGGTATGGCCTACAACGAGGAAGACCTCCACCGTATCGCCGGTGCCGGTATTCAGTACAGCCCCACCAGCGAGGTTCTGCTCGAAGAATCTATTTTGGGCTGGAAAGAATACGAACTTGAAATGATGCGAGACAAGAACGACAACGTAGTGGTCGTTTGCTCTATCGAAAACTTCGACCCCGTTGGTGTGCACACCGGTGACTCCATCACCGTTGCCCCGGCACTCACCCTCACGGACCGCGAATACCAGAAACTTCGCGACATTTCTATTAACGTAATCCGCGAAGTTGGCGTCGACACCGGTGGCTGTAACATTCAGTTCGCAGTTGATCCGGCCACCGGGCGCGTTATCGTCATTGAGATGAACCCCCGAGTATCCCGTTCATCGGCGCTGGCGTCCAAGGCAACAGGTTTCCCGATTGCAAAGATCGCCACCAAGCTTTCTTTGGGCTACACCCTGGACGAAATCCCCAACGACATCACCCAGAAGACCCCGGCGTCCTTTGAACCTACCCTCGACTACGTTGTAGTCAAGGTTCCTCGCTTCGCCTTTGAGAAGTTCCCCGCAGCTGACCCCACGCTGACCACCACTATGAAGTCCGTGGGTGAGGCTATGGCTCTGGGTCGAAACTTTACCGAGGCACTGCAGAAGGCTATGCGCTCCCTGGAGCAGAAGGGTGGAGCCTTCTCCTACGCTAACCCTGAGTTGTCAGCAGAGGAGTTGGGTGACCTCATTGAGAAGTCTAAGACTGCCACTACGGACCGTATTCACCAGGTACAGCGGGCACTTCTTGCGGGAGCTACCGTTGAGCAGATGTTTGAGGCAACCAAAATTGACCCTTGGTTCCTCGACCAGCTGGTGCTACTCAACGAGGTAGCCGGCGAAATTGCTGCTTCTAAAAACCTCAATGAGGAGTCCCTACGCCTGGCGAAACGACACGGTTTCTCTGATGCCCAGATTGGCGAGATTCTCAACATGGACGAGGCTGTGGTGCGCGGTATTCGCCACGCACTGGATATTCGCCCCGTCTTCAAGACCGTGGATACCTGTGCAGCCGAGTTTGAGGCATTTACTCCCTACCACTATTCCTCCTATGACATGGAGGATGAGGTCGCACACCACGAGAAGCCCTCCATCATGATTCTGGGTTCTGGGCCCAACCGTATCGGTCAGGGCATCGAGTTCGACTACTCCTGTGTGCACGCTTCGATGGTGTTGCGCGAAGCCGGTTACGAGACCGTTATGGTCAACTGTAACCCTGAGACAGTTTCAACCGACTACGATATCTCAACCCGGCTCTACTTTGAGCCTCTCACCCTGGAAGATGTACTTGAAGTTGTTGAAGCGGAACGCCGCACCGGTGGACTGATGGGCGTCTTTGTGCAGCTCGGTGGGCAGACCCCGCTGAAGCTCGCGCAGGAACTCAAGGCAGCCGGAATTCCGATTCTAGGCACCTCACCCGAGGCTATTGACCTCGCCGAAGACCGCGGTGAATTTTCGCGAGTCCTGGAAAACGCCGGTCTTATCTCACCTAAAAACGGCACCGCCTCGACCTTTGAGAACGCCAAGCGAATCGCTGATGACATCGGCTACCCGGTTCTGGTGCGCCCCTCCTACGTTTTGGGCGGTCGCGGTATGGAGATTGTTTACAGCGAAGAACAGCTGGCTCGCTACCTAGAAAATGCGACTGAAGTTTCCCCCTCCCAGCCGGCTCTCATTGATAAGTTCCTTGAAGATGCCGTTGAAATTGACGTTGACGCTCTCTATGACGGCACCGAGCTTTACCTCGGCGGTGTCATGGAACATATTGAAGAAGCTGGCATTCACTCGGGCGACTCTGCCTGCACCCTGCCACCTATCACCCTCAGCCCTGACATCATTGCCAAGGTTGCAGATGCCACCGAACGCATTGCAGCCGGCGTAGGTGTTCGCGGTCTGATCAACATTCAGTTCGCGGTAGCTTCAGATATTCTCTATGTCATCGAAGCCAACCCCCGCGCATCACGCACCGTTCCGTTCGTCTCCAAGGCAACCGGCGTCCAGATGGCTAAGGCAGCCGCACTCATCGGCACGGGTCAAACCATCAGCCACCTTAAAGAAGAGGGCTACCTACCTACATCAATGGACGGTGCCAGCCTTCCGGCAGATACAGCAATCGCCGTCAAAGAAGCGGTTCTGCCTTTCAGCCGTTTCCGCACACCGGAAGGTGTTGTCGTGGATTCACTGCTCGGCCCCGAGATGCGCTCAACAGGTGAAGTCATGGGTCTTGACCCGCATTTCGATACCGCTTTTGCTAAGGCTGAAGCGTCCGTGGGTTCCTTCTTGCCCACCGAAGGCAAAGTCTTTGTCTCGGTTGCTAACCGCGACAAACGCAACAGCATTATCTACGTAAAGATGCTCCAGCAGCTGGGCTTTGACATTGTCTCAACCGGTGGCACCGCTGAGGTTCTGCGTCGCAACGGGGTAAAGGCTCAGGTCGTTTCAAAGATTGCTGAAACAGCTAAGGGTGAGCGCTCCATTGTGGATATGGTTCGCGATGGTGAAATCAACCTCATCCTCAACACTCCCTCGGGCGGTCAGGCGCGAGGCGATGGCTATGAAATTCGTGCAGCTGCAACCTCGGTGGGCTGCCCTATCATGACCACGGTCTCAGAGTTTGGTGCTGCCGTTCAGGCTATCAACGCACTGCGTGAATATAGCTGGGAAGTAATGAGCCTCCAGGAACACGGAGCGTCGATCCGTGAAGCGATTTCTCAGCGTGAGAGCGCCTAAGCGTATGAGCAATGTGCTTCCTTTCGGTGATCGACTTTCACGCGCAATGGCACAGAAGGGCCCTTTGTGCGTGGGGGTTGACCCCCACCCAGGGCTCCTAGCTCAGTGGGAACTTGAAGATACAGCTGCCTCCTTGGAGCGCTTTGCCTTCACCATTCTGGACGCCTGCGGTGACGTTTCGGCGGCTCTCAAACCCCAGGTAGCTCTATTCGAACGTCACGGCTCAGCCGGTCTTGCGGTGCTAGAGAAGTTTCAGGCTGAAGCTGCTCAGCAGGACGTTTTGGTGGTGGCAGATGCTAAACGCGGAGATATTGGGTCAACCATGGCTGCCTACGCCGATGCCTGGCTAGGAGAGGCCTCGCCCTTGGCCACCGATTCAGTAACCTTGAGCCCCTATCTAGGCTTTGAATCTTTGCGACCAGCCCTTGACCTCGCCTCAAAGAACCAGCGAGGCACCTTTGTGCTAGCTCTTACTTCTAACCCGGAAGGAAGGAGTGTGCAGCACATTGGGGGGCCTGAAAAGTCGGTAGCGGGCTCAATTGTTCAAGCAGCTCAGCGTGAAAATGAATCTTCTGCCTGGCAGAAGATGGGCCCCTGTGGTCTGGTCATTGGGGCTACGGTGGGTCATGCCTTGTCTAAGCTCAACATAGATCTTTCAACATTCAATGGGCCAATTCTTTCACCCGGATACGGGGCCCAGGGTGCTACAGCCGACGATCTTTACAGGGTCTTTGAAGGCATTGAGCGCCAAGTGTTGGTGAACTCTAGCCGCGGTGTTCTGAGCGCCGGGCCTCATCGTTCTGGTTTGAGGGACGCCGCACAGCGTGCTGCTGAGGAGCTGGACTCGGCCTCACGATAGGGTTAGATGAGAATAAGATGGCGGGGAAGGAAGCCTCCCCGCCATTTTTATATTAATTACATTACCCGCGGGTAACTTACTTTGAAAAAACCGCCTGACGTGCTAATTTATAATTGTTTGGTCGCAAATAGCTTTCGTTTAATTTCCCTCTGGATATTACCTATAAGAAAAAAGCTATTCCACATTTGTATATTCCATGTTCGCACCGTGAACACCTCGCACCTAAGGAAGGCAATCATGCCCCTCAAACCCCTCACCGAAGAACAGCGCGCCGCAGCCCGTGAAAAGGCCAAAAAAGCCCGTGTTATCCGTGCTGAAATCAAAGAGGCTGTTAAGAACAAGCAAATTACCATTTCAGAGGTCCTTCAGCGCGCTGAAACTGATGAAGCTGTCGCTAGACTGAAGGTAACCGATCTTCTCACCTCCCTACCGGGTGTTGGCGAAGTTCGGACTGAAAATATTCTGAAAGATCTGAATATTGCTGCGTCTCGCCGCTTGCGTGGTCTTGGCATCCACCAGCGTCGAGCACTCATCAATCTTCTTGACCGTTAAGGGCTAGATACCGTGGCAGAAACTCACCAGATACCCACACTCACCGTTTTGGCCGGTCCAACAGCTGTAGGCAAGGGGACCGTGTCTACCTACATTCGTGAGAACTACCCGGACGTATGGTTCTCGGTTTCTGCTACCACGCGTGATCCCAGACCTGGTGAAGAAGACGGAGTCCACTACTACTTTGTCTCTGATGAAGAGTTTGACTCAATGGTCGAAAACCGTCAGATGCTGGAGTGGGCAACCGTGCATAACTCGTACAAGTACGGAACCATCCGCTCTATGGTTAAACGTCAGCTCAAAGCTGGGAAAAACGTACTTCTTGAGATTGACCTGCAGGGCGCACGTCAGGTGCGTAACGCCATGCCAGAAGCTCAGCTGATCTTCTTGGCGCCTCCTAGCTGGGATGAATTGGTATCCCGCCTCATCGGTAGAGGTACTGAATCTGCCAGGGAACAGCAGATGCGGCTTGAAACAGCAAAAGTTGAGCTGGAGGCTGAGCCCGAGTTTGACCATACGGTCATTAATGATTCGGTGCCAGAAGCTGCCGAAGCGATTATTGAACTCATGGGCGTAGAGCGCTAAAGAGTCAGCGCGGGCGGCACTAGTGGAACATCACCTCTGGGCCGCCTGCGTTTTACGTGACAAAAAACCGGTTCGCCGATAGTATTAGTAGAGTTTTTGCCACCGGATTGCGGTGGCGCAGTCCAGTAAAGATGGAGTCTTACGTGGCTAACGCACACAACGATCAAGGTATCATCAACCCCAGCGCAGACGCTCTGATTAAGAAGGCTGAGTCTAAGTATGGTCTGGTGATTTTCGGTGCTCGCCGTGCCCGTCAGATCAACGCTTACTACTCACAGCTGCACGAGAACCTCTACGATTACGTAGGTCCCCTGGTTGATTCAGAGCCCAACGAGAAGTCACTATCTGTGGCTATGCGTGAAATTAATGAAGATCTGGTTCAAGCTCGCCACGTTCCCGATGGCAAGTTTGATGAAAACGGCACCCTGATTCACGACGACGAATCCAGCGCTTTCCTGGGTGCAGATTTCTACATCGAAGAGCCCTTCGTGGAATACGTCGATGCTGAAGACGCCGAACAGGCATAGTTTCTAAAAACAATGCGCGTCATTATCGGCATTGGCGGGGGCATCGCTGCTTATAAAGCAGCGATGCTCCTGCGTCTTTTTTCTAAAGCTGGCCACGAGGTAGTAGCTATTCCTACCGAAGCGGCTCTTAAGTTCATTGGCCGGCCCACTCTTGAAGCTCTTAGCGGTAACCCTGTGTCGGTTGATGTTTTTGACCGGGTGCCCGAGGTCAATCATGTGCGCCAGGCAGAGAAAGCCGATGCTGTTGTCATTGCGCCGGCAACGGCAGATTTGATGGCACGCTTAGCCAGTGGTCGAGCTGACGACCTACTCTCGGCAACGGTTCTCACCACCTATGCTCCGGTGATTCTGGCCCCAGCGATGCATACTCAAATGTGGGAGCACCCAGCTACCAGGTCTAATGTTAAGACTCTGCGCGGTTTTGGTTATCACATTATTGAACCAGCCGTTGGGCGCCTGGCGGGGCCTGATTCCGGAATCGGTCGCTTGCCAGAGCCCGATGATATTTTCGCGCAGGCACAAGCAATTTTAGGGTGGGACGTGGATGAAGCGGCCCCGGCTGATGTGCCCTTGTCAGGACGCCGCGTGGTAGTTACCGCTGGGGGCACACGTGAGAATTTAGATCCGGTCCGTTTTTTGGGTAACCGTTCCTCAGGTAAGCAGGGTTTCGCCCTGGCGCGTGCGGCGAAGCAGCTAGGAGCCAGTGTGCACCTCATCGCGGCACATGTGGAAGTGGAGCTTCCGACCGGCCTCGATACCGTAACCCGTGTGTCTAGCGCAAGAGAGCTACGCGAGGCTACTTTAGTAGCGGCACCAGGGGCCGACGTTGTGATTATGGCTGCTGCTGTGGCGGATTTCCGACCGGCTGACTACGCTGACTTCAAGATTAAGAAGACCGATGATCCGGGGCAGGACCCCGTCATACATCTGGTGCGTAACCCGGATATTCTGCGAGAGCTCGTGGAACATCGGTCAGCTAACCGAGAGACTGGCCCACAGCTTATCGTTGGATTTGCAGCTGAAACCGGTGATGAGAGCTCCAGTCCGTTGGACTACGGACGTGCAAAGTTAGCCCGTAAGGGGTGCGACTATCTAGCGGTTAATACCGTGAGCGCCACCCAGGGTTTTGGGACTGAGGTCAATACTCTGACCATCCTTTCTGACAATGGGGTTGAGCCCTTGGTGACTCAGGGAACTAAATATGAAGTTTCTGAAGACCTCCTGCGTCATGTAGCGCAACACCTCAATAATTAATCATCTTTACCTCCAGTTAGACCAAGAGAAGTACAGTAGAACCGTGACTGAAAATAACCATCTTCGCCTTTTTACCAGTGAGTCTGTGACCGAAGGTCACCCTGACAAAATCTGTGATCAGATTTCTGATGCCATCCTCGACGCTCTCCTTGAGACTGACCCCCGCTCTAACGTTGCTGTTGAAACCTTGGTCACTACCGGGCAGGTACACGTTGCCGGTGAGGTAACCACCAACGGATACGTCGATATCCCCAGCATCGTGCGCAGAACCATCCTGGATATTGGCTACAACTCCTCAACCCACGGTTTCGATGGGGAGTTCTGCGGTGTTTCCGTTTCTATCGGTGAACAGTCCGGTGATATCAACGCAGGCGTCTATACCTCTCTCGAAGAACGCCAGGGCACAGCGGTCGATGAGCTTGATAAGCAGGGCGCCGGCGACCAGGGCATTATGTTCGGGTACGCAACTAACGAGACCAAGGCTTTGATGCCTGCTCCCATCTTTGTGGCGCACCGTCTTGCTGAGCAGCTCACCAAGGTGCGTAAGGACGGCACTCTGCCCGACCTACGCCCTGACGGTAAAACTCAGGTAACTATGGGGTACAACGAAGATTTCACCCCCGTCACCATTGATACGGTGGTAGTTTCAACCCAGCACACTGCCGATTACGATCTAGACCGGCTGGCTGCTGACGTCCGTGAGCACGTGATTGAGCCCGTCCTCGCTAACTTCAATTTTGACACTAGCGCTGCCAAACTCATTATTAACCCTGCTGGGCGTTTTGTTCAGGGCGGCCCCGTGGGCGACGCTGGCCTGACTGGTCGCAAGATTATTGTTGATACCTATGGGGGCATGTCCCGCCATGGTGGTGGTGCTTTCTCCGGTAAGGACCCCTCAAAGGTAGACCGGTCGGCTGCTTACGCTATGCGATGGGTAGCCAAGAACATTGTGGCAGCCGGTCTAGCAGACCGTGCTGAGGTTCAGGTTGCCTACGCCATCGGCCAGGCTACTCCCGTCGGTATTTATGTTGAGACCTTTGGAACAGAGAAGGTTGCTGTCTACAAGATTGAGGCGGCAATCCGTGAAGTTTTTGACTTGCGCCCACTAGCCATCATTCGTGATCTTGAGCTGCGCCGCCCTATCTACAAGAAGACTGCGGCTAACGGCCACTTTGGCCGTGAGGGAGCTGACTTCACCTGGGAACGTACCAACCGTGTAGCCGAGCTGAAAGCCGCTGTTGGCCTATAGTAAACTAGCTACATGACCAGCTTTAACACCGAACCCCTGCAACCAGACCTGTTGCAGGGGTTCGGTGTTTCTTTGCCTTCTCAGGCAGGTTCAACCGAAGCAGAAGATAGCGCCGTTAGCCTGCCCGTTGCGCGGGTTCATATTGATACCCATGTGCCCCATCTTGATCGACTCTTTGACTACGCTGTACCTGCCGCGCTTGATGCCGAGGCTCAGTCAGGGGTGAGGGTGAGGGTCAAATTTGGTGGCAGGGAGGTGACTGGCTGGCTTCGCGAGCGCGTAGCCCGGTCCGATTCCCCGACCAGGCTTGTGCCCCTGCATAAGATTGTTTCTCCTCTGCCCGTGGTGGATGCTGAAATCTTTGAGCTGGCCGATGCTCTTGCTGATCGTTATGCCGGCCTTGTGCCCGACGTCCTGCGCCTAGCTGTACCGCCCCGAGTCGCCAGTGTTGAGCAGCAGTACCTAGCGCCTGCGTCGTCTGTCAGTTCATCTGAGAGTGAAGACGCAGAGGGAAGTCCAGAGCCAGGCCGGGTAGCAGATACTATGACCGATGAGGTCCTAGAGGCAGAGCCAGAGCCTCTTCAGACACCGGATATTTCGGCCTTCGAAGACTACACCCAGGGCATAGAATTTTGCGATGATGTTGCTGCTGGGGCCGCGGCTCGCGCCGTAATGAGCGTGCTGCCGTCACACCCGGAACACGGCTGGGAAGACCTCATGGCCGTGAGCCTTGTGCAAGCTGCGGCTCACGGCAGGGGAGCGCTGGGTGTTGTCCCTGATCTCAAAAGTTTGGAGCGTCTTGAAGCAGCGCTTGCTCAGCTTACCTCGCCTGAACGCTATACCCGGCTGACAGCCAATGATGCCCCTACCCCGCGCTATGAAAGTTTTCTGCGTGCAAAGCAGGGGCTAGCAGACATCGTTATTGGAACGCGCTCAGCAGCATATGCGCCTGTAAAAAATCTTGGTTTTGTTGCCTGTTGGGATGATGGGGACTCTTCACTGATTGAACAGCGCGCGCCCTACTGCCATGCCCGTGACGTCCTCCTTTTGCGTGCTACACTGACGGATTCTGCGGCTCTTTTCATGGGGTATGCCGTCAGCAGCGAGGCTGCACGACTCGTACGGAGCCGTTGGGCTAGCCTGCTATCAGCTGATCGCGCGGTCGTCCGTTCTTTCACTCCGCGGGTGCTGCCAACGGGCGATGACTACCAGCTGGCCAGGGACCCCCTGGCTGCTATAGCTCGGATTCCGCACCAAGCTTTTGCCGTGGCCCAGGACGCTCTCAAGCAGGGACCGGTGCTGGTTCAGGTTGCGCGAGCGGGCTACATACCTAGCCTCAGCTGCCAGCGCTGCCACATGCCGGCGCGGTGCCGCGACTGCCGTGGCCCCCTTTCACTGGCTTATGGTCAAGCACTGCCCCAATGCGGGTGGTGCGGGCGTATAGCTAAAAACTGGGCCTGCACGGACTGTGGCGAGCGGAGATGGCGCTCAGGTGCGGTAGGAGCCCTTCGCACCGCTGAGGAACTGGGCCGCGCTTTCCCTGATGTGCCGATCATTAGCTCTAGTGGGGAGAATATTAGATCTTCCATTGGCCCTGAACCTGCTTTGGTGATTGCTACCCCCGGGGGAGAGCCAGTTGCAGAGGGAGGGTATTCAGCCGCTCTGCTGCTGGATGCTGATCGAATGATGCAGGCTGATTCTCTTCGGGCTCCAGAAACTGCCTTGCGCCGCTGGTTTAACGCTGCAGCTCTGGTGCGGTCTTTTGCTGTTGGTGGCCGTGTAGTGACAACTGCCAGCCCTTCACCCGTGCTTGAGGCGCTAGTGAGGTGGGACCCGATGGGCTACGCCCTGTGGGAGATTGATGAACGGCATGATATTGGCTTGCCGCCGGCCGTCCGTACGGCGGCTATTACCGGCAGCGAGAAGGGTATCGAGACTTTCCTGGCCTCTCTTGAAATCCCTGAGGACGTTCGGGTCAGCGGGCCGGTGCCCCTGCAGGAGCCTAGTGACTATTTTGAGCCAGAGATAGACGGTGAAATCTACCGAGCTATTCTCTTCTTTACCTATGCCCGTGGGCACGATTTCACCCGTCATCTTCGAGCTGTCAAGGCCTCCCTTTCAGCACTCAAAAAAAGTGAACCGGTTCAGGTGCGCTGCGATGGTTTGGATATTCTCTAAAGCTCACCAAGAAGGTTGAGGAGCTTAATAGCTGAGGTATGCCAGCTATAACGTGCAGCATCAGCTAGCCCAGCTTCAACTCGATATTTCGCTTCCTGCGGATCTTCAAGATCTCGCACTGCCCGTGCAAATTCACTGGGGGAGTTAGCGTTAGCAAAGAACGCCGAGGGGGCGATTTCCCTAAAGATAGGAATATCGCTGAGCACTACGGGGCACCCTGCCGACTGCGCCTCTACCACCGGCAGACCGTACCCTTCATCTTTTGAAGCGGTCAGCAGAGCAGCGGCTGTGCTCAGCAAGGCTGTATAAGCCTCTTCATCGACACCGTTGTGAAACACAATGTTGGGCCCAGCTTTTAGCTCTAGTTCGCGCTGTTGAGCGGGAGAAATCCTAGAGAGCAGGTGCAGAGTGTAATCCGGTAGGGAGCCCATCGCCGCTATTAGTGTCTCTACGTTTTTGTAGGGCATAAAAGACCCCATGTAGATTAAATCTTTGGTGCGCTGCGGAAGTAGGCTCAGCGCTTGGTCTTGACTCTTTATCCTGCTCTGGGGGGCGTTAGGCACCACGTGAAGGGGTTTGCTCGTTAGGCTGTGTTGCCTCATCAGACCTGCAGTAGTCTCAGACACCGTTACCACGGCGTCGGCCCGGTTGAGCAAAAATCGCTGCGGAGCGTAGGTGGTATGAAAGACTCGCCAGCCCGCGCGTACAGGAGCAGGGAGGAACCCCGGCGGATCAGGGTGGGCGTAGTAAATCAGATCGTGAAGGGTGAGTATCAGCTTGAACTTCCGCCCCCAGCCCCCGAGCCCCAGGGTCTGCATGGGGGAGAAGACCACCTCTGGCCGATAACGGTTGATTTGAAGAGCAGCCGTGGGTTCCAAAGGGGAAGTGGGTGAGCAAATCTTGACGTGAGGAAGTTCGGGAAGCATCCCTAACTGGCGCTCATCACTAATCACCATAGCCAGCTGAAGGTCCTCCGGTACTGCGGGGTGCCCAGCGTCCTGCAACTCTTTGAGCGCTGTTAGTAAGGACGCCGTGTAGCGGCTGATACCGTCGTGTACGCCGATGCGGGTGTAGCGGGCGTCGATTATCAGTTTCATCGGATGGGCTCCTGGTGGAAATCAGCAATGAGAGCAGCAGCGCGGAGAGGAGTTTCGTAGTGGATGAGGTGCCCGACCTCGGGAATTACGTCTAAACGGCCCCGCCGAAGAGCGGCGAACATGGCTCGCTGGCCCTCCATGCTCCCCAAGTCATCTTCCTGCGCCACTATCATCTGTATCGGTAGATCGATAGTGGGGGTGAACTCCGCAGCGGTTGATGAGATGGAAGCTCGGTAGGCTTGAAGCACAGCAGCGCGTGAAGAGAAAGCACCAAAGTAGGCTGCGTGCTGACCGTTAATAAAATTCCTAAGTTCTGCATGGCTGTTCTTCATCATGAATTCGCTACTGATTCTGGTGATGATGTGCGATTTTAGCAGACTGAACCCAAGAGGAGCAGGCAGGAGAGCACCGGCCGCATAGTACATCTCAGCTAGCCGGCTCATCAGTTTCTGGTTGCCCTCCAAGGCGGGTTCACAAATAGGATTAATGAGTGTCAGCCTCTGAACCAGATGGGGCCGGGTAGCTGTGAGATAGGAGCTGACGATAGACCCAAATGAGTGACCCACCAGATGGATAGGGTTTTGACCAGTAAGCCTCAGAAATTCCGCTAGCCAGGCGGCATAGGTGTTCACGGTGTGCTCTGCTGCCGGCATAGGTTCAGACCTGCCAAAACCCGGCAAATCAGGGATGAGGACGCGGTAGTCCAGCAGCCCCTGGGCCAGAAGCTCAAGCCCGTGGTGATCCCCCCTAAAACCGTGGATCAAGACAAGGGTTTCAGCGGTGCTATCCCCGTATTCCCACCATCGGGTGAGTGAACCGTTCACCGTAGCTTCGTGGAGCTTCCCATGGGAAGTGACGGTAGGGTGTAGCTCAAAAACGCTGGCAGGGGGCATCGATACTCTAGCTTTCTCACTCACCCCTTTACTCTACCGCTGCGGTCGCGGCCCCGCTGCACGCTCCCGCCCAGCGCCGTCCAAAAACTGGTCGCTCCGGCGAAAAATGGGGAGAACCGATAGACTGTACCCAAAGGTTTTGACACCGGCGCCTTTCGTGTGCCCAAAACTCAAAGCTCAACCTACTCGTACAGACAGGAAGTCAAGTGACTGCTGAGGTAGAAACTACCGAACAGACCGAAAATACCTGGGATTTTCGCGCGATGGAAACTAAGTGGCAGCCCTACTGGGAAGACACCAAGGTCTTTGAACCCACCAATGAAGAGGGCAAAGAGACACGCTATGTAGCGGATATGTTCCCCTACCCATCAGGCGACCTTCACATGGGTCACGCCGAGGCTTTCGCTATTGGGGACGTCACTGCCCGGTACTGGAAGCAAAAGGGCTACAACGTTCTGCATCCCATCGGCTGGGATTCATTTGGTCTACCCGCAGAGAACGCGGCTATCAAAAACAACACCCACCCCAAAGAGTGGACCTACAAGAACATCGAGACTCAGGCGGGTTCTTTCAAGCGCTACGGCATTATGGCTGACTGGTCACGCCGCCTGCACACCTCTGACCCCGAGTACTACCGCTGGACCCAGTGGCTCTTCCAGCAGTTCTACAAGAAGGGTTTAGCCTACCGTAAATACTCCCAGGTCAACTGGTGCCCCAAGGACCAGACCGTTCTGGCCAACGAACAGGTCATCAACGGTGAGTGCGAGCGCTGCCATACCCAGGTTACAAAGAAGTCTCTGAACCAGTGGTACTTCAAGATCACTGACTACGCCCAGGAACTGCTGGATGATATGAAGGATCTGGAGTGTCACTGGCCCGAGCGTGTGCTGGCTATGCAGCGTAATTGGATTGGTCGCTCCGAGGGCGCCGAGGTCAGTTTTGCCGTTGAGGCTGCCGAGGGTAAGGAGGCATCTACCGTTGATGTTTTCACCACCCGCCCGGATACCCTCTTTGGTGCTACCTTCTTCATCGTGGCAGCAGATGCTGATTTGGCAATCGAGTTGGTCACCGATGAGCAGCGCGAGGCTTTGGAGCACTACCGCGAGAGCATCAAGGTGCTCTCTGATATTGATCGTCAGGCATCAGACCGAGAGAAGACCGGTGTCTTCTTGGGTCGCTACGCTATCAACCCCCTGACCGGCGATAAGCTGCCCATCTGGGCGTCCGATTATGCTTTGGCTGACTATGGGACCGGTGCCTTGATGGCTGTACCCGCCCACGACCAGCGAGACCTGGACTTCGCTCGTAAATTCGATATCCCTGTCATCACCGTGGTCGAAACCGGTGAAGAAGATCCCGCTGAAAGCGGCGTGGCGACAGCTGGCGACGGCAACCACATTAACTCTGGCCCCCTGAACGGGCTGAACCGTTCAGAGGCTACTAGCAAGGTTATCGAGCTGCTGGAAGAGCAGGGCACAGGGAAGGGTAAGGTCAACTTCCGCCTGCGTGATTGGTTGCTCTCCCGCCAGCGTTTCTGGGGGTGCCCCATTCCCGTGATTCACTGTGAAGAGCACGGTGAAGTTCTGGTCCCAGAAGATCAGCTACCCGTTCGTCTGCCCGACAATCTCTCCGGTGAAGACCTGGCCCCCAAGGGACAGTCACCTCTGGCCGCAGCCGATGAGTGGAACACTGTTGCCTGCCCCGAATGTGGCAAACCTGCCAAGCGCGATTCGGACACCATGGATACCTTCGTGGATTCCTCCTGGTACTTCATGCGCTATGTTTCACCCAACTTTGATGCCGGCGTCTTTGACCCCGAGCAGATGAAGAAGTGGAACCAGGTTGATATGTACGTAGGCGGTGTTGAGCACGCAATTCTACACCTGCTCTACGCCCGTTTCTTTACTAAGGTTATCCGTGATCTTGGCCTCATTTACCATTCTGAGCCCTTCAAGGCGCTCATGAACCAGGGCCAGGTGCTCAACCAGGGCAAGGCTATGTCCAAGTCACTGGGTAACGGCGTTGACCTGGGTGAACAGCTCGATAAGTTCGGTGTGGACGCCGTGCGAACCGTCATGGTCTTTGCCTCGCCCCCTGAGGACGACGTTGACTGGGCAGACGTGTCACCGGCAGGTTCACAGAAGTTCCTGGCCCGCGCATGGCGCGTTGCCAACGACGTCACCAGCGCCCCTGGTGTTGTTGGCTCAGAAGGTGATAAGGATCTGCACAAGCTGGTGCACCGCACCATGTTTGATGCTGCCAAGCTGGCTGAAACCGGCAAGTTCAATGTGCTGGTTGCTAAGACCATGGAGCTGGTCAATGCCACCCGCAAGACCATTGACTCCGGTGCTGGTGCTGGGGACCCTGCCGTCCGCGAAGCCGCTGAAGCTATCGCGATTCTACTCTCCCTTTACGCGCCCTACACCGCTGAGGATGCCTGGCACCTGTTGGGTCACAAGACCCCCGTGCTGACTGCAGGCTGGCCCGAGGTAGATGAGGCCCAGCTGGTAGACGATACCGTCACAGCTATCGTGCAGATCAAGGGCAAGGTAAAGGATCGCCTGGAAGTTTCTAAGGACATCTCTGAAGGCGATCTTGAGAAGCTAGCGTTGGAATCCGAGGCAGTTCAGCGTTCCATTGGGGACGCCGAGATTCGCAAGGTCATCGTTCGAGCACCCAAACTCGTGAACATCGTTATTTAGGGTTTTATTTCTGAGCTGAAGGGGTAGCCAAGGTCATGATGACCTTGGCTGCCCCCTTCTCTACGCACGGGAGGCGGTAGAGTGGAACGGTGCGTTCTATAGCTATCGTGACTGACTCTTCGGCTGCCTTGCCTGCCGATTTCTTTGCCGCAGCCACAGCCTCAGGTGGCTTGGCCCAGGTTGATTTACCTGTTTCCATTGCTGGGCAGCCGCTGGAGAGTTTGAGCTCCGCCGAGATTGATGCTGCTATCGTCACCGCCCACGTCCAGGGGGAACAGGTCACCACCTCAGGCGCTTCACCGGGGGAGCTTATAGAAGTTTACGAACGGCTTGCTAGCCAAGGGTATGCGGGTATCATTTCTATTCATCTCTCGGGGGCGCTCTCTGGCACCTGCGACGCGGCGCGAGTTGCCGCTGATATGGTTCAGCTACCGGTAGCCGTTATTGATTCTGAAAATCTAGCTATGGCACTCGGCCAGGTCGTTATGAACCTCTACCGTTTTACTGAAAATACCGATGATTTAGAGACTGCCGTAGAGGTCGCAGAAGACCTGTGCGCCGCTGTCAAACTGTTCTTTTTTATCCCAACACTGGATGCCCTCAAACGGGGCGGCCGTGTTGCTCCTGCCCTGGCAATGGTGGCACAGATGTTTCAGATACGGCCAGTTGCCACGGTACTTGACGGCAAGCTGATTTACTTAGAAAGGCCGCGTACCACGCCAAAAGCTATTGAACGGCTCACCGAACTTACCCTAGACTTCAGCGCTGAGCAGGCAAAGGGCTCTCATCGTTTTGCCGCCGGTGTTCCAGCACCTACCGGTCGGGTCGTCGCCGTCCACTACTGCGGTAATCTCTTGCAAGCCCAGGAATTTCAGCGATCGCTGGGTGAGCCAGCCAAAGATGCTGAGCTACTGCCCCTTCCACCGGTGCTCTCTGCCCACTCAGGTTTAGGCGCTCTGGCAGCAGTGGTGTATTAGGCCCTACATCGGTGAATCAGACTGTGGATAGAATGTAGCTGGCTGGTTAAAGGCTCGTCTCAGGTTCACCGAGGTGGGTGGGAACTGGCGAGATACATTAGCTGTCAGCCGAGTGGCTCTTATCCACAGATTCTCGTTCTAGAGTTCAGGGCTTACGCCCGCGCTTATCCTGGGGTCATGAAACATGGCAGGCGAGAAGATGGTCCAGGCTGGATCCTACATGATGTTGCGGAGAGCACAGGACCACAGAAATCTCTAGATGACCCAGAGACAGAGCGCCTACTAAGGAGCCGCCGCTACGGTTCTCAGCGGGCAAGGGTACACACATCATCGGCTCAACGTAGCCGCGCCCTCCTTAAAGAAACGCTAGAAGCAAACCCTCATCATTCTTCTTCACCAGATCAGCACCTTATACGGTGGAAAATTCCCAGTGGGCTCATTGCCACCGTGGCGGTCTTACTTACCCTGTTGACGCTCTGGACCACGATTAAAGGTTCTCTTCCTGGCCAGACTGAAACGGTATCACTCGCGCTTCCTTCTTCGACCGGCTCTACCTCCGCTTCCCAATATCCTAGTGGCTCAGCGCAGCAGGAGTCTTTAAGACCTGCCCCACAAGAGTCTCTGACGGTTCATGTGGACGGTGCTGTTGCTGCTCCGGGCGTTTATACTCTTCCTCCCGATAGTCGCGTGAACGATGCGGTTCAGGTGGCTGGCGGCGCCCTTCCCGAAGCTGAGACAGGGGCGGTAAACCTGGCAGATAAGCTCTCTGACGGGGTGAAAATCTACCTCCCAACTCCCGGTGAAGCCCCACTTCAGAGTGCAACAGGGCTTGCCGATGGTGGGCCAGCGCCCGGTCAGGTTTCTACTGGTGGCGCCAGTGTTCTGGTCAACATCAATACTGCAACCGCAGAAGAGTTACAAACCCTTCCAAAGGTCGGTCAGGTGCTTGCTTCAAATATTATTAGCTGGCGCGAGGAGCACGGCGGGTTTAAAAACATCGAAGAGCTGGACCAGGTCTCGGGAATTGGGCCGGCAACCATGGAAAATCTCAGAGATTTGGTGACACTATGAAGGCTGTACGGGGATCGGAGCGCTTTAGGGAGTACTGGCTCTCTGATAGAGACAGACAGCTTCACCTCAGAGAATTACCTCGTCTGTTGGACGCACGATTGCTGGCCCCATCTATCTGTGTTTGGGCTTTTACCTTTATATGGATTCTGAGTGGTAGTGGGGCAGCGCTTTTAAGTCTGGGCTTCCTAGCTGCAGCAACAGCTCTTCTACCACTGACCAAAAACTCGGCGCCTATTTCGTGGCGGTTCAGACTGCAACCGCTGTTAGGGGTCATGATGCTCTGCTTACTCCTTACCTGCATCCAGGGCGCTCTCATTACCGCTCGTGGTTACCAGGAGCGCTGGGACTTCCTGGACGCGGCAAATGGCCAGGGAGTTCGATTCTCCGGTTCCGTTCTCGCATCCTCTCCCAGTGCTTACGGCGGTTCATTGACACAAGTGCGAATTGGGGAGCTTGAATACCGAGGGCAAATTCTTGGCCAGTCTCTAACCCTAAGTATTTTTACCGATAGCCGCTTTGAAGCCGGCAGCGAGGTAACAGGGGTGGGCACCCTCACCGTTGATGGTAGCTACTACCGTGTCAAAGGAGGACTTTACTCCCAAAGCGCTGATGTATCACCGCCTCCCATGTACGGTCACAAGACTATGGTCAGGGAGCGGGTTGTGCAGGAGGTAGGAAGGGACGCTGCCGGGTTGCTTCTCGGTATGGCTTACGGTGATGACTCATCCCTCAGTGCTGAGGCTGTTAACAGGATGCGGGTAGCGGGGCTAACCCACTTGACCGCTGTATCGGGGGCTAATATCTCCTTAGTATTTGTGGTCTCTTACCGTCTTGCGCAAAAAATTCGTATTAGTCGTTACGCACTGGTTCTTATTGGTCTGATTTCCGCCACCCTTTATGTCGGCTTGGTTGGGTTAGACGGTTCAGTACTCAGAGCTTGGGTCATGGGTATTTTGGGCGGCTTAGGTATGGTTCTTGGGCACGGTGCTCACCGCGTGGCAGCCCTGTGCACCTGTCTTTTAGTTCTGCTGGTCCTCTCTCCAGAACTAGCCAGTAACTATGGGTTCGCTCTCTCTGTCATCGCCACTGCCTCTCTACTCTTCCTGGCGCCAGCACTACGAAGGTTAGCCTCAAAATTTTTGCCCGGAATTCTAGCAGACGTCATTGCCATTCCATTCTCCGCAGCGCTCTGGTGCGCCCCGGTCATTCTCTTGCTGTCCGATGCCGTCTACCCCTACACCGTGCTAGCTAATGTACTGGTAGCTCCGATGGTTGCCCCCCTCACCTTCGTGGGGCTCCTTCTCCTAATCGGTGCGACACTGGGCCCTTGGGCTAGCTTCCTCGCGTCCTTTCTCTTCTGGGCTGGTGAGCTACTAGCGGGCAGTGTGCACGCAGTGGCCTCTTGGGTCACCCACCTGCCTGCAAGCTCCGTAGCCCTGCCAGCTAGCCCACAGACAATGGCGGGCATCACTACCCTGGTTGCCCTTTTCTCGGCAGGAATCATAGTCGCAGATAGCAGACTCAACAGACCACCACCAGTTCGCCAGCCAATCCTGTCACAGCAGGGAAGCAGAAAGTGAGCGCTACATCGCCCCAAGACCGTCGCAGGCTCATCATTTCAGTTTGTCTTTTACTCAGTGTTCTTGCACTGAGCCTATTCAACCAGAAGACGAGTTCTGCCAAGGCACCGGACGGTTGGCAGTGGATTACCTGCGATGTCGGTCAAGGGGATGCCCACCTGGTGCGTACTGTGGAAGACCAAGTCTCCCTTATTGATACGGGGGATAGCTACAGCGATTTAGAAGCCTGCCTAGAGTGGGCCCAGGTTGAGAGGCTAGACGCTGTGTTCATAACCCACCAGCACAGTGACCACTATGGCGCCCTGAGCGAGCTGGCGGAAAGTTACCCCATAGCTCACCTTTTTACGTCAGCACACTTTGATCCTGCTCAAGTGCCTCAGGGCATTGAGTTGACACAGTTAGCCAGCTCAGATGAATACATCCCAAAACTTTCCTTAGGCACGGATGCTGAGGTCAGGGTATTGTGGCCGCCAGATAACCTCGATAGGGTACCGGGGGAGAAGGGCAGCAATGCTTTGGTTAATAACACTTCGCTAGTTCTGCACTTTCGTGTTGGTGGGGAGCAACCACTGACAGTTCTAACAACGGGTGACCTTGAAGAGGCAGCCGCCGGTCGTCTCATCCCGAGGCCAGAGAATCTAGAAGCTAGCATCCTGAAAGTAGCGCACCATGGATCTCGAGGAAGCGGCACCCAACTCATCGGTGCAACAAACCCTGCCCTGGCGCTGATTAGCGCAGGGCGGGGTAATGACTACGGCCACCCTCATCAAGTCATCACGGACTACCTCAAGCAACACGGTGTGTCTGTAGTCAGAACTGACCAAAGCGGCAGCATCGCACTGGAACAACGAGATCATGAAATTGTGGTAACCCTGGAGGGACAATAGACGGAGGGACAATAGACGCTCTGCAGAGAATGAAAAAGTCTGCCAGAATAGGAGGGCACCTAAGGAGGCATATGGCACGCACATCACGAGCAAATACCGGCCACGCTAACGGCTGGAGAACAGTAGAACTGGCACCGTTGATTCTGCTCTACGGGTCAGACGACTACTTTGCTCAACGTGCTAAGGAACGACTGCGGGAACTGTATCAGGAGCGTGAAGGTAGTTATGAACTAGCTACCTTGTCCGCTAAGGATTACAGGAGCGGCCAGCTCACCGTCATCACCAGCCCTTCACTTTTTGACGAACCTAAAATCGTTGAGATTGAGAATGTAGCGCAGATGAGCGACGTTTTTCTCATCGATGCTCTCGACTATGCCCAGAACCCCTCCTCAACGACTGTCGTGGTATTGAGCCATAGCGGCGGTAACCGCGGTAAGAAGCTGATTGATACCGTTCGAGCCTCCCGCGCCTTCCACCTGGTCGAATGCAAGCCGCTGAAGACCGAAAAAGATAAGACAGACTTTGTACTCTATGAGTTTAGAACGCTGGGCAAAAAGATTACCGCCGAGGCTGCACAGGCTCTAGCTCAAGCAACTTCTGATACAGCGGAACTAGCTTCAGCCTGCCGGCAACTGCATGCAGATGGCCCCGATACCATTGATATCTCAGTTGTTGACCGTTATTACGGTGGACGTACTGAAGTGAGCGCCTTTAAGGTGAGCGACGCTGCGGTGGCGGGTAATAGCAGAGAGGCTGTTAAGCTGCTGCGCCAGGCTCTAGACACCGGTAGTGACCCTATCCCTATGCTGGGCGCATTAGCTTTACGCATGCGCAATATAGCTAAAGTTCACGGCATTCGGGGGAGCGCTCAGCAGCTAGCCAGTAATCTCAAAATGGCGCCCTGGCAGGTCGAAGTAGCCATGCGGGATTCACGACGTTACTCGGTTGAGGATATCGCGGCTATTATGCAGGTTTTGGCTGACACTGACGCTGCACTCAAGGGGGAGAACCTTGACGCTCTCTATCCCCTGGAAAAAGCAGTGCTTGCTGTTTCCCGGGCCTCCCAGCATCATTAGAAAGAATTATCCTAAACTTAAAGCACGTTGCCCCGCTGACCAGTGAATGGTCCGCGGGGCAACGTGTCACTTCGCTAAATAGACAGCCAGCTAGAGGGGCTGGCAGAGAAAAATTAGGAAAGTTTGTTTACGCGAGCTGCGAGGCCTGACTTCTTGTTTGCAGCGTTCTTCTTGTGAAGAACACCCTTGGAAACAGCCTTGTCAAGCTTGCGGCTTGCAGTGCGCAGAGCATCGGTTGCTGCTGCTGCGTCCTGCGCCTCAACTGCCTTGTTGACGCGGCGTAAGCTGGTCTTGAGGTCGGACTTGATTACTTTGTTACGCAGACGAGCCTTTTCGTTGGTGAGGATACGCTTTTTCTGAGACTTAATGTTAGCCACGGTGTAAAAACTTTCTGTTTTTGTCTAATTGGTCGGTGAGGGCTTCGCTGTTCGATCATCGACTGAGCGGCGTGGGGATGCCTATGGCAATCGAACAGCAGTGCCCGATGACCATCGGACACACAAGGATTAACTCTAACAGGCTTACCCGCATCTTGGGCAGAGATGCGGGCAACATTTAGACCTCCGGTTTAACGCTGACGGTAAGCGTTGGCAACGAGGTCGAAGGTTTCACGGGGTATGATGGCGCCCTCGCGACGGATTTCATCAGAATTTAGGCGGATCACGCGGTCCAGCTTCACCTCCGAAGCGCGACCTTCTTTATCCCAGACTCCGCTACCGATATCTATGTAGTTAGAAGCCTTGTTTACCGCATTGTTGTGGTCTTTGCTGGTCAACATGAGAGCCAAGAGGTAGTCTCCCTCGCGACCAACAATCAGAACCGGGCGATCTTTGCCCTGCTGATAATCCTCTTCAAAGGGAACCCAAGCCCACACAACCTCACCGGGGTCAGCTTTGCCGTCCGGCACAGGTGAGTAATCAAAAGATAGGCTGCCAAAGTAGTCCCCGGGGTATCCTCCGGCTTGCCAGCTCCCAGAAGTGGAGCCAGAGGTAGCACCTGTGTCTGCATAGGGGTTAGACCGTGCATAAGGATTTGCCGGGGGAGCAGTGCGGGGTTGCTGCTGGCGACCAAAATTACCAAAGTTGCCACTTTGCTCTTCTTTGGGTGGGGCGTACCCAGCTGGCTGGTTGGTGGAACGTGACTGCTGCCTAGCTGTTTCACGCGTCTTCTTGTTCTGGTATTTATTCCATTCGCGGTAGACCCTTTGCCCAATATTGAGGGCCTGTTGGATAGTTCTCATATTGATCTTCATACCTATAAGAATAGGTGAATAGCACATACAAATACCTGAAAACTCCCTGAGTTCTTCGTAGATACCTCGGCAGGTGTTGAAAGTGCAAAGTCACCCTGGATGTGGGAAACTTATTAACTAACCTATACCAACTCTCTGCGCGCCGGCGTCCGCCCCAGATGCGTGCAACTGTGTTGCAACCAGCCGTGAAAGGAACCACAGCTTGTCACCTCTGGCAACTAAACCGCCCAAACCTGCGGCCACTAACCCAGAAATTATCCGTAATTTCTGCATTATCGCGCATATTGACCACGGTAAGTCCACGTTAGCTGACCGTATGCTTCAGGCAACGGGGGTTGTGACTCCACGCGAGATGAAGGCCCAGTACCTGGATCGTATGGATATTGAGAGGGAGCGCGGTATTACCATCAAGTCCCAAGCAGTGCGCATGCCCTGGGAGGTAGACGGAGTTAACTATGCCCTCAATATGATTGATACTCCGGGTCACGTGGACTTCACCTATGAAGTCTCGCGTTCTCTGGCAGCCTGCGAAGGTGCTTTGCTATTGGTGGACGCCGCGCAGGGAATTGAAGCTCAGACCCTGGCCAACCTCTACTTGGCCATGGAAAATGATCTCGCTATCATTCCGGTGCTCAATAAGATTGACCTACCGGCCGCTCAGCCAGAAAAGTATGCTGAGGAACTTGCCAACCTCATTGGGGTTGAGCCCGATGAGGTTCTTCGCGTTTCAGGTAAGACGGGTGAAGGCGTTGAGGAGCTTCTCAACCGCATCGTTGAGCTACTCCCTGCCCCTCAGGGAGAGCCGGATTCACCTGCTCGCGCCATGATTTTTGACTCGGTCTACGATTCTTACCGCGGTGTAGTGACCTATGTGCGCGTTGTGGACGGAAAGCTCAGCCCCCGCCAAAAAATTAAGATGATGTCTACCGGTGCTGAACACGAGCTGTTGGAAATTGGCGTTATTTCACCTGAGCCCAAATCAACTGATGGTTTGGCGGTGGGTGAGGTGGGCTACCTCATCACTGGCGTGAAGGACGTCCGCCTATCCCGCGTAGGTGATACTGTCACTTCGGCTCAGAAGTCAGCTACAGAAGAGCTGGGTGGCTATGAGGACCCCAAGCCCATGGTCTTCTCCGGTCTCTTCCCCATTGACGGTTCTGATTACCCTGCTCTTCGTGATGCCCTGGATAAGCTCCAGCTTAACGATGCTGCTCTGGTGTATGAGCCTGAGACCTCAGCGGCCTTGGGCTTTGGTTTCCGCTGTGGGTTCCTGGGTCTGCTCCACCTTGAGATTGTGCGCGAGCGCCTGGAGCGCGAGTTTAATCTGGACCTCATTTCAACGGCTCCTAACGTTATTTATGACGTGGTAGCTGAGGATGGGACCTCGCAGAGGGTGACCAACCCCAGCGAGTTCCCCGAGGGTAAGGTAGCCACCATTAGGGAACCTATGGTTGCCTGCACCATCATCGCTCCTAACGAATTTGTGGGTGCGATTATGGAGCTTTGCCAGTCACGTCGCGGCACCATGGGTGGCATGGACTACCTATCTCAGGATCGTGTTGAGTTGCGGTACCGCCTGCCCCTAGCCGAGATCGTGTTCGACTTCTTTGATCAGCTCAAGTCTAAGACTCGCGGCTATGCCTCACTTGACTGGAAATTTGACGGCGAAGAAGAAGCCGATCTGGTCAAGGTAGATATTCTTCTGCAGGGTGAGAAGGTCGATGCTTTTAGTGCTATCACCCACCGTGATAAGGCCTACTCCTACGGCATGATGATGACCGGTAAGTTGCGTGAGTTGATTCCTCGTCAGCAGTTTGAGGTGCCCATCCAGGCGGCAATTGGTTCTCGTATTATTGCCCGTGAGAATATCCGCGCTATGCGTAAGGACGTGCTTTCTAAGTGTTATGGCGGCGATATTTCGCGTAAGCGTAAGTTGCTGGAGAAGCAGAAGGAAGGCAAGAAGCGCATGAAGATGGTGGGCCGTGTTGAGGTTCCGCAGGAGGCCTTCATCGCTGCGCTGTCTTCCGGTGAAGAGTCGAAGGATAAAGCAAAAAAATAATGCCGGCTCAGCCTTTAGGCGCTCCGGCACCACTGGACGGCAGGATCCCCGCGGGTTCTGCCGTTGGGTGCAAGGAACGCGATTTCAGCCTCTATATCCATGTGCCCTTCTGCTCGGTGCGCTGCGGCTACTGCGATTTCAATACTTATGCCACCGATGATTTTGGTAACGGCGTCGGTCTTGGCTCCTACGCTCAGGACGCTGTGGCAGAGCTTGAGTTCGCGCAGCGTGTCCTGCGGGATTCAGGGGTGCCAGACCGCCCCCTCTATTCGATTTTTTTTGGGGGCGGTACGCCTACCAAGCTTCCGGCAGCAGACCTGGTCACCATTTTGCAGTCAGCCACTGAACTATTTGGGTTGCAGAAGGGTGCAGAGGTCACCACTGAAGCTAATCCTGACTCAGTAACCAGAGATGACCTTTTCGAGCTCAAAGCTGGTGGTTTTACCCGCGTTTCTTTTGGTATGCAGTCTGTTATTCCCTCAGTTCTGGAGGTTCTTGACCGTACCCATACACCGGCCAACGTGCCCAAAGTGGTGCGGTGGGCCAAAGAGGCTGGTCTGCAGGTATCAGTTGACCTCATTTATGGAACTCCCGGGGAGACACTCGAGCAGTGGCGTGAATCAGCCCAAGCTGCGGTGAGCTATCAACCGGATCATATATCTGCCTACTCTCTCATCATTGAAGAGGGCACCAAACTTGCTGCCCAGATTCGGCGTGGAGATTACCAGATGCCTGATAATGATCTCATGGCCGATATGTACCTGGCAGCCGAAGAGATCTTTGGCGCTGGTGGATACCACTGGTACGAAGTATCAAATTATTCGACCACCGAGGCCACCCGCAGTCGTCACAACTATGCCTATTGGCGCAACCAGGACTGGTGGGGCATTGGCCCGGGCGCTCACTCGCATATCAACGGTACTCGTTGGTGGAACCTGAAGCACCCGGTACCCTATGCCCATAAGGTGAGAGAAGGGCTGAGCCCGGCAGCTGCCCGTGAAGTTCTGACTGCTGAAACTCGCCGGTTCGAAGACATCATGCTGCAGATTCGCGTCATTGATGGGCTCCATATCAGCAAACTTGAAGGTGGTCGCTCTCCTCAAGACATTGAGAGCTCCCTGGACTGGCTTCAGGCTCAGGGTTTAATTGAGCCCCAAGCCCGATCAGAGGGTAAGGTGCAACTAACGCTCCAGGGAAGGCTGCTGGGAGACGCGGTAACCCGCGAACTCTTACCAGACCTATAAACTGGTTATGCTCCTAGGCCACTCTTGTGAAAAAGCGATGCCCGGCACCTTGAGTGCCGGGCATCGCTTTAGTTTATTGACTACCGTTACTTTTTACGGTTCTGAATGCGGGTAAAAAGTTGGGTGTTAAAACGGTACTGATAAGGGTTACCTCGAGTTACCTTGATACCGGCAATCAGCGAGGAAACCGCGAGGAAGGTCCAGGTGAGGGCCGCCAAGAGACCAAAGAACCAACCGATACCGGGCACACCGCTGAGAATGATTGATACAGCGATGACGAGGGTGGGCAACAGAGTGAAATCAAGTGCTTCTCTTGATTCTTGTTCGGTAAAGGGGCCACGACCGCGGTAGAGATAGTAAATGACGGCCGAAGGGATGCACCCAATGACGCCTCCAAAGTGAGCGGTGGTTGCAATGTTTCGATCAGCCGCTACTGAAAGATGCGAGGCGGTAGCCGGTGAGCCTTTGTAAGCGTTTGCTGAGGGAGAGGTTGCGGTCTTCAAAAAATTTTCTCTTTGAGTGTGGTGCGAACGGGTGGTGGCAAAAGACAGGGTGGGTCTTGCGCTGTGACCATTCTAGTGAAAATTTAGTGTAGAGAACATATCGATAACGGGCATTTTTGCTGTCCTGGTCACGATGTTTGTCACATAAGGCTAGGGTTCTAAGGTGACAAAGTCGATGAGTTGTTCGACGGGGCCGAGAAGGGCTGGTTCTAAATCCGTATAGGTTTCAACTTTCGAAAGGATGGTCTTCCAGCCAGTGGCAATATCTGCTTGGGTTTCGTGAGGCCACCCGAACCGCCGCAGTATGCCTTTTTTCCACTCTTCTGAGCGCGGAATAGAGGGCCAGGCATCGATACCTACAACACTTGGTTTGACGGCTTGCCAGATATCTACAAAAGGGTGACCAACGACGCTGACATTTCCGCGTGCACCAGGAGCTTGTAGAGCCTGTGCGACGATTCTGCTTTCTTTGCTCCCTTTCACCAGGTGATCAACCAGGATGCCCAGTTTGCGGTGCGGTGCAGGGTCGAAGACCGCTATGGCAGCAGCGAGGTCATCCACGCCGTGTAGGGGTTCTACAACGATTCCTTCCACTCTGAGGTCGTGACCCCATACTTTTTCCACCAGCTCTGCATCGTGCGTGCCTTCCACCCATATGCGGGAGGCACGTGCGGTGCGAGATGGGGCGTTTTCAACGGCGCGGGAGCCTGATCGAGAGATTTGTGGCTTCGTTTGTTGAGATTTACGTGCAGGGACGACGGCGCTGACCGGCTTCCCCTCGTAGAGAAAACCTGGTCCTAGCGGAAATTTTTTGACCTTTCCGTGCCGATCTTCTAGACCGATAACGCGCATGCTGCCGATGGTTTCTAACGAGACGACTACTCCTACCCAGCCACTTTGCACGTCCTCGAGTAGAAGACCAGGTTTGACAGCAATTTTTCTAGGCACTGCGACTCGGTGGTTAGTGAGGTCAGCTGACCCCCAACTGTCTCTGTAATCCACTAGCTGCCTTTCTGCGCGCGCCTGCCCACCTTAGCCATGAGCGTACCGAATTCTGATTCTATCCCAGGGGGTATTAGAGTTAAGCGGTGTTAGCACTCTCAACCTGAGGGTGCTAGATATGAAGCTCGTTTTAGCCCAGGAGGTGCATATGGATCACCCTCGTCGCCTGCAGGTTCTACAGGCAATTGTTGAAGATTATGTGCACCTGCGTGAGCCAGTGGGTTCGAAAGCTCTCATTGAGCGGCACAATCTGGGTGTCTCAAGTGCCACGGTACGCAACGACATGGCGGCACTCGAAGAAGCTGGGCTTATCAAGGCTCCTCATGCGAGTGCGGGGCGGGTCCCGACGGACCAGGGCTATCGGGTTTTTGTAGACCGTGTAGCGCAGGTTCAACCGCTAAGTTCAGCTGAGAAACGAGCTATACGAACACTTCTAGATAGCGCCGAGGACATCGACGAGATGATGGGGCGTAGCGCCCGTCTGCTGTCGCATCTTACACAGCAGGTTGCGCTTGTTCAGTACCCGCGTAAGAAAACGGTGACGGTCCGGCATATTGAGCTGGTACCCCTTTCAAGCGCCATGATTCTGATGGTGCTGATTACCAACACCGGTCAGATCCTTCAACGCAATGTGGCAACTTTGCACACCGAAGAACAACTGTCATTTTGGCGCAGAGTACTGAACCAACAGTGTGAGGGCGAGCCGCTGCATCTGCTGACTGAGCTTCAACCCGCACCTCCTGATGTCCCTGGACTTAGCCCCCTCTGGGCTACCCTCCAAGCAATGGGAAGCCAGGGAGACCCCACCCGTTTACTGGTGTCAGGTACCGCTTACCTAGCTGAGGGAGCCGTAGACTTTAGCCGCAGCATTGCGCCGGTGCTCGACGCTCTAGAAGAACAGGTAGTTCTGCTCAAACTCTTGACCGGCATCGACCGAAACGAACAGGGTTTTGCTGTCAGTATCGGTCAAGAGAACCCGGAAGATTCGCTGTCAGAGGCAGCGGTCATTGCTCGCGGTTATGGCCCCGATGAAGCAGCTGCCTTAGGAGTAGTAGGGCCAACCCGAATGGATTACTCCATGACTATTTCAAAGGTCAACGCTGTGGCGCGTTACCTGTCAAAGATTTTGAGCGAGTCCTAGGGGCAACTGCCTTTAGCGCCTCGTTCGGTATATTTTGTGTGAACCTACTCTAGAAAGAGGAATCAGTGAGCAGTCACTACGAAACTTTGGGTGTGTCCAAAGATGCGTCCGCAGAAGACATTAAGAAGGCTTACCGCAAGAAGGCTCGTCAGTTGCACCCTGACATTAACCCTTCGGAAGAGGCCGCAGAGCAGTTCAAGCGGGTTTCACTAGCTCATGATGTGCTCTCCGACCCTGAAAAGCGTCGTATCTACGACCAGACCGGTAACGAAAATGGTTCTGCCGGGGGCTTTGGCGGTGCGGGTGGTTTCGGTGGTGGCTTTGGTGGCTTCCAGGATATTTTTGATACCTTCTTCAATTCAGGTCCCACCGGTCCGCAGAGCCGCATGCGTCAGGGCCAAGATGCCCTCATCACCGTGAAAATTGAATTGCAGGAGGCCGTCTTCGGCGTTGATAAGCCCATCACTGTTGACACAGCAGTCACCTGTGGGCGCTGTGAGGGTGAAGGCACCGCAGAAGGCACTCACCCTGAGACTTGTTCGACCTGCAACGGTCAGGGTTACATGCAACGCCAGGTTCAATCTATTCTGGGTACTGTCGTCCAGCCGGTTGAGTGCCCGTCCTGTCGTGGTTTTGGCACTGTCATCAAGAATCCCTGTGCTGAGTGCTACGGTGAGGGCCGTGTGCGCGAGCGCAAGCCGCTCACCATCAAAATTCCTGCAGGTGTTACTAACGGTGCCCGCATTCGCTTGGCTGGTCAGGGTGAAGCGGGAACTGCGGGGGGACCTAACGGGGATCTCTACGTTGAGCTGCGAGTAGCATCTCACCCTGTGTTCGTCCGCGACGGTGATGACCTGGTAGCAACACTGGGTGTGCCCATGACTGCTGCCGCTCTGGGAACCACCGTTACGCTGGAGACCTTCGATGGGGTTCAGGAGGTTAACGTACCGGCCGGTACCCAGTCTGGCGATATCATCACTCTCAAAGAACTGGGCGTGACCCGTCTGCGCGGTGGCGGTAGGGGCGATATCCGTGTACAGATTGAGGTGCGCACTCCCACCCGCATGACCGAGGAACAGAAGAACCTTCTGTTGCGGTTCTCTGAGTCCCGCGGTGAAGACCTCAAGGTCAGCGAAACGCTTTCAAATAAGAACTCCGGGGGCTTTTTCTCCCGCCTTAAAAATCATCTGAAGTAATCCCTATGACAAACGCGGTCTACTACATTAGCACCCCCGAATTTGACCTCTTGGAAGAAGGTAGCACCTTTGACCTGACGGGCGATGAAGGGCACCATGCTAAGAATGTGAAGCGGGCTTTGGTTGGCGAGGGCATTGATTTAGCAGATGGTGCAGGACGGCGCGCTACCGGGTCAGTTCTTGGAATCCTAGATGCTGGTGTCAGGGTTGGCATTAACCTGCTCACCCAGCAGTCACAGCAGGTGACCATCTATCTAGTTCAAGCTCTTGCCAAGGGCGATCGTGACATCCAGGCTATAGAAATGGCTACGGAACTGGGTGCTCATGGAGTCGTACCGTGGAGTGCTGACCGATCTATTGTGCGGTGGAAAATGGAGCGCGCCGCTAAAGCTCATGCCAAGTGGCAGAACACCGTGCGGGCTGCTGCAAAGCAGTCCAGGCGAGCTGTCATACCGCAAGTTTTTGAGCAGCACAGTAGCGCTGACCTGGCTGAATTAGCCCGTGAGCTGGGCGATACCGCTCTCTTTCTGGTACTGCATGAGCAGGCTGAGCTCCGACTAACCCAAGAACTTTCAGCCAGTCTAACCGACACCGTTGAAGAGATTTATTTCTTGGTGGGTCCCGAGGGGGGAGTGAGCCCGCGTGAACTCGAACTCTTAAAATCCGCCGGATCCAGGGTCGTCCTCTTGGGTGATGAGGTGCTGCGCAGTTCCACCGCGGGGGCCGCCGCTATCTCAACCCTCAACATCGCACTAGGCCGTTGGTAGTTGTAATATCACTGACCGCAAAACTTCTACCTCCTGGTCCCCGCGCTCGGTAAAGTAGTTTTTACCCACTTTGCTATTGCCAAGGAGCTCTGAAAGACCTGCGAGGTCACCTATGACTACTGCATCCGCTACGCACCGCCCACTAACCGTTGCTCGAACTTTTTCTTTCCGCTCAATTGAAGAGATGGTGGCCGTCCTTGGCCCCCACGATGGCAACATCACCCTAATTGAACATGCTTTCCCGGGGCTCGCCATCCGCCCTAAGGGGTTAGATGTTGTGGTCACCGGCCCTTCTGAAACCGTAGGGACCACCGTGCGGTTGTTAGGTGAGCTGGTTCAGCTTGTTCAAAATGACACCCAGGTTACCCCCGAAGTGGTCACTCGCATTATGGGCATGATGACAGCCACGCTGGCGCATCCAGCTGCGGCCATTAGCCATAACATTTTGAGTTCACGGGGTAAGAACATCCGCCCCAAGACCATCAACCAAAAAAGCTACGTTGATGCCATTGACGCTAATACCGTTATTTTCGGTATTGGCCCGGCTGGTACCGGTAAAACCTACCTCGCTATGGCAAAAGCTGTTCAGGCATTGCAGGCTAAAGAGGTTAACCGCATTATTCTGACTCGCCCCGCGGTAGAGGCTGGGGAGCGGCTAGGCTTCTTACCCGGCTCTCTCCACGAGAAAATCGACCCCTACCTGCGCCCGCTCTACGATGCGCTTCATGACATGATGGACCCGGAGTCTATCCCGCGTCTGATGGAGGCCGGGACCATTGAGGTAGCGCCTCTTGCCTATATGCGTGGCCGCACCCTCAACGATGCCTTCATTGTCTTGGACGAAGCTCAGAATACCACTGTTGAGCAGATGAAGATGTTCCTCACACGCCTGGGTTTTGGCTCCAAGATGGTTATTACTGGTGACGTTACTCAGATTGATCTTCCGGGTGGACATGCGTCGGGTCTTAAACAAATTCGCCAGATTCTTGAGGGAGTCGAAGATATTCATTTTTCTTTGCTGCAGGCTGAGGACGTGGTTCGTCATTCGCTCGTGTCAGATATTGTGAGTGCCTATGATCGCTGGGACGAAACGAAATCTAATATCGATCGCCGCAAAACTCGCAAGGTCAAACGCCAAACCATTGAAGCTGCGGCTGAGAAGCTACTTGAAAAATCGGGTATTGAAGTATCTAAGGACCACTAATGAACATTGAATTTGATATTGAGGATGCCGCCCAGGATGCTTCTGAAACCGTTCGTCAGTCTTTTGCTGAGGTTGATACAAACGTCCTAGAGCGTCTGGTAGCTCATGCTTTCGCTCATCTGAATGTTTCCGCAGAGACTGAGCTTTCCATCAGCGTCGTGGGTGAGTCTGAAATGGAGCGTATTCACCTAGAGTGGATGGATCTGCCCGGGCCAACCGATGTAATGTCCTTTCCAATGGACGAGTTAACTCCAGGTACACCGGACCAGCCGGCAACCGGTGTGCTGGGCGATATCGTGCTCTGCCCACCGGTAGCTTCTGCTCAGGGCAAAGAAGCCGGGCATTCGACTCTCGATGAGCTCTGTTTGCTCACCACCCACGGCATCCTGCATTGCCTGGGCTACGATCACGCCACGAAAGAAGAGGAAGCTGAGATGTTCGGTATCCAGCGGACTATTCTTGAAGACTTTCTAGGTCGCCCTGCTCCCGTTGAAACGAGGCACTAGCCCGTGCTTTCCGTCTTCTTACTCGCTATCGGTGTACTGGTTTTAGTTCTCATCGGTTATCTTTTCACCGCTATGGAGTCTTCCTACACCTACCTGCCCAGGGCCGTTGCGGATGAGTTAGCAGATGAGTCCGGTAAAGAGAGCGTCCGGGCAATTCTTGCTGACCCTGAACCTTACTTCCGTTCCTTGCGCATCTGGCGGGTTTTAGCGGAAACCTCGGCGGTAGTCTGCTTTTATCTCCTGGTTTCCGAGATATTCCACCGTACCTGGATCAGCGTGGTGCTGACTTTGCTGGTAATGACTGTTCTGATTTTTGCCTTCTTTGGGGTGGCTCCGCGTTTGGTGGGCCGCACAAAGCACGTTCAGGTTTTTAAAACAATGGCTGGTCTAACCTATGCCCTGGGGGTTTTGACACGTCCCTTCTCATCTTTACTGACAGCCCTATCGCGTAAGTTTAGCCCCAAAGACTCAGACCGGGTCACCGGTATCTTCACCGAGGATGAGATTCTCGAATTCGTTGACCGGGCATCATCTTCTGAAGCTATTGAGGATGATGAAGCTGAGATGGTGCAGTCGATCTTTGAGCTGGATGAAACTCGCATCCGATCGGTGATGGTGCCTCGCGCAGATATGGTCACTATCGACCTCGAGGAGAGCTTAGACGATGCCCTAAACCTTTTCTTACGCTCAGGTTACTCTCGCATGCCGGTCTTGGGCGAGTCTTTTGACGATGTGCGGGGTGTCCTTTATCTGAAAGACACCATCGAGGGCTACCGAGGAATCACAGGTAAAGCTTCCGCTCTCAGTATCGCTTCGCTCATGCGCCCGGCCCGTTTTGAACCTGAAACCAAGCGGGTGATGGACTTGCTCAAGCAAATGCAGAGGGAGTCAACCCACGTGGCGGTGGTTGTTGATGAATACGGGGGCACCTCAGGGCTGGTTACTCTTGAGGATCTGATTGAAGAGCTTGTCGGTGATATAGCCGATGAGTATAACAACGAGAAACCAGAAGTAGTGATGCAGGAAGATGGCACCTTCCGTATCAGCTCCCGTCTAGGGGTCGAAGAACTGGGAGAAACCTTTGGTGTTGACCTCGAAGATGAGGATGTCGAGACGGTGGGAGGGTTGCTCTCTAAGCACCTGGGACAAGTACCTATTATTGGTAGTGAAGTCGTCGTGGAGGGCATCCATATCAAAGCAATTGGTGCCCGCGGTCGCCGTAATAAGATTGGCACCCTAGAAGTCTGGGCAGAGCCGCCTGTCACCGTTGAAGCGAATGGAGAGCCTGTTGAACAGTAGGCACCCCGGCAAAGCCGCCCTTTCCAGCCCTCGGGTTGGAAAGAGCGGCTTGTTTATTTGAGCCTCAATAGAAGAAGCGGTGAGGAGACTTCTACCGCAGAGGTACCGACTTACCGCACAAACTCAAAGGGGCATAGGTAAAAGGTTGTAAAGTGGTCTGTAGTTTTTATTGAGACCAACACTTGGAGTTTTTGAGTGGATTTTGCAGCTTTTCCCGATGACTATTCGGCTGGCTTTGCGGTGCTGGTTGGGCGCCCTAATGCCGGCAAGTCAACCTTGACCAACGCGCTGGTGGGGCAGAAAGTTGCTATTACCTCAAATCGCCCACAAACCACCCGTCATACCATTCGCGGTATCGTGCACCGCGATAATTTTCAGCTGGTACTGGTCGACACTCCCGGTCTGCACCGGCCGCGTACTCTGCTGGGAGAGCGTCTCAACGATCTCGTAGCTGAAACTCTTTCTGAGGTCGATGTTATTGGCTTCTGCATTCCGGCTGATGAGAAGATTGGGCCTGGTGATCGCTATATCGCTCAACAGCTCGCTGCCTCTGGAAACAAGCCCATCGTAGCGATTGTTACCAAAGCAGATAAGGTGAACCATGAGCAGTTGACCGAGCAGCTCATTGAGGTTTCGGCTCTGGGCGATGAGATTATGAGCGCGGAGCGAGCAGCTCGCAAACAGCGTCGCGATCGGCAAGAGCGCAAGAAAAAAGGCGAACAAATGCCCTTCCGTAAGGGTAGTGGCCCAGCTGCTTCTCGGGCTAGCGCTAAGGGTGAACCTGCCAGCGGCGTAGTGAACGACGGACGCGGCGGCTGGGCCGACATCATTCCTGTATCTGCAGTCAATGGCTATCAGGTTGAGGAGGTAGCCAAGCTACTCTCAACACATCTGCCTGATTCTCCTCCTCTGTATCCCACGGGTGAACTGACCGATGAACCTGAGGCCACTCTCATCGCCGAGCTGGTTCGTGAAGCTGCCTTGGAAGGCGTTACTCACGAGCTACCGCATTCGGTTGCAGTTACCGTCGAGGAGATGGAGTTCAGGGAGGGGCGCAGTGAGGAAAACCCGCTCTTGGATATCCACATTAATTTGTTCGTTGAGCGTGATTCTCAGAAGGGGATTATTATCGGCAAGCAGGGTGCACGCCTGAAAGAAATTGGTCAGACGGCACGCAAGAATATTGAGGCGCTACTGGGCACCAAGGTCTTCCTATCGATTCATGTAAAGGTTGCTAAGGACTGGCAGAAGGACCCCAAGGCTCTGGGCAAGCTAGGCTTTTAGGCTTCCCTTCAGCTTTTGAGCTAAGAACCATAAGAATTTGTGGGTATTGTTGAGCAGTACCTTGAACCACGGTGCTTATCGTTGGTATCTATGAAACGGAGTTTATGAATGGCCTTTTTAGGCTCTTCCCCCCAGCCTTCAACCGCTGCTCATGGCCGCCACATGCTACTTCAGCCTCAGAGGTCTCAGCGTTTGAAGTGGCTTGCCTTCGGTTGCGTAGCTATGTTGCTTTTAGCGTTCGGGCTGGGTGGCTTTGCTCTGGCCAGGTTGCGCTCGAATGTTCACACCGCTGAGATGAATGTGGGGGAGTTGGTCGGCAATCTGGCGAGTGGTCCACTCGACATTTTGGTAATTGGCTCCGATACCCGTTCGGGTAATAACGCTGCCTACGGCGATGAGTCTGATGCAGAGTCCGGGGCCCGTTCAGATGTAATGATGCTGCTTCAGGTCAGTGAGGACCGCCAGATGGTTAATGTGGTGTCGTTCCCTCGCGATTTAATGGTAGATATCCCTAAGTGCACGGACGCTGAGACGGGCCAGGTATACGCCGCTAGCGAAGATACACAGATTAATGAGTCACTCGAACGTGGTGGCCCGGGCTGCACTGTCGCTACCATCAGCAACATCACCGGTGTAGAAATTGATCACTTTATGCTGGTTGATTTCAACGCGGTTAAGGCACTGTCCAGCGTTGTTGGTGGAGTCCAGGTATGCGTCACAGAAGATATTGATGACACCTACAGTGGCTTGAAGTTGAAGGCTGGAACCTCCGACGTTGAAGGCGAGCAGGCCCTTGCTTTCCTTCGGTCACGTCACGGATTTGGTGATGGGAGCGATACCGCCCGCATTAGAGCTCAACAAAGCTTTTTGTCTTCCCTGCTCCGCAAGGTTCAGTCCGAGGGCACTCTTTCTAACCCCACCATGCTTTACCGTATAGCCGAAGCCGTCACCCAGAACGTTACGGTTGATAAGGGGCTGACCGATCTATCTACGCTAATCAGTGTGGGTTCGATTTTCTCAACAGTTGATCTCAGCAAGGTAGTTTTTGCAACGGTTCCCAACGAACCCTACATCCTTGATGACAATAAACTGCAATTATCCACCGAATCTGAGGCTTTCTTCACGAAACTGCAGAAGGACGAGAGTCTGGTTGAGCCGGCTGTCACAGATGAAACGGCAGAGGAGGACGTTGATTCGTTGAACTACGATGTCTCCGTCTCCGTATCCAACGGTTCAGGCATCGATGATAGAGGTTCTGTTCTAGCATCGGATATCGCTGATCGCGGTTTCAAGCAAATCACCGTTAATGAAAACGCCGGCGAGTATTCAACCTCATCCATCGTTTACCCCTACGGTTTTGAGGCTGAAGCCCAGGCTGTCGCTGATATCTTTGGAATTACTACCCTCACACCTTCTGACCAGTACATTGGCATTGAGATAGTAGTTGGCGCAGACTTAGCAGAGCACGACAAAATCGAATCGCAAGATGCTGGTATAGCCGCCGGTGCCACCGGACAGACCGCTGATCAGGTCACCTGCCAGCAGTCCTTTAACTACTAAATATAAAAGCTCCCGTGTCAGCGGGAGCTTTTCATATAGTGGAAATAGTATGACCTTACTACCGGTGGCTAAAAAACGCGTGATACCTTGAACACATGAGTGAGATGCATATGGAAATGCTTATTTGCCGTAGCGCGGTTACACAGGTCATGCTGCGCTACGGGTTTGTTCCTGTTTCTTAGAACTATAAATCTCACGCTGAAAGTACACCTCATGAAAAATTTCCAGCAGCCGGCTTCTATGCCAGTGCACAAGTACGTCCCTTTCAATCAGCAGATTCAGGTATCACTTCCGGATCGTTCCTGGCCCAACAAAACTATTACTAAAGCGCCTCGCTGGTGCGCGGTAGATTTGCGTGACGGTAACCAGGCTCTGATAGACCCTATGGACACAGAGCGCAAACTCGCCATGTTCAAGTTGCTGGTTAAGATGGGCTACAAAGAAATTGAGGTGGGTTTCCCTTCAGCTTCTGCAACCGATTTTAATTTTGTGCGCACCCTCATTGAAGAGGGTCATATCCCCGCTGATGTCACCATTCAAGTGCTGGTGCAGTGCCGTGAACACCTGATTCAAAAGACTTTTGAGGCGATTGAAGGTGCGCCCAGAGCTATTGTGCACTTCTATAATTCAACTTCTGTTCTGCAAAGACGCGTTGTCTTCAACCAGGACCAGGACGGTATTTTGGACATCGCTTTGACCGGTGCTCGTCTGTGCAAGAAGTTCGAAGAGCAAATGATATCTGATACTAAAATCACCTACGAATACTCTCCGGAATCCTTCACCGGCACAGAACTCGAATTTGCTGTCAAGGTGTGCAATGCGGTAACCAGCGAACTGGGCATTGGCGAAGGGCGTGAGGTTATCATCAACCTGCCGGCAACTGTCGAGATGGCTACTCCCAATGTGTACGCTGATTCTGTTGAGTGGGTTAGCCGCAATCTGACCAACCGTGAACACGTCGTTCTTTCCCTGCACCCGCACAATGACCGGGGCACCGGTGTCGCCGCTGCAGAGCTAGGCTATATGGCGGGGGCAGATCGTATTGAGGGTTGCCTTTTCGGTAACGGCGAGCGTACCGGCAACGTAGACCTGGTAACCCTGGGGCTGAACCTCTACACTCAGGGTGTGAACCCAGAAATCGATTTCTCCAATATTGATGAGATCCGTTCTACCGTTGAGTACTGTAACCAGCTACCGGTTCATGAGCGTTCACCCTACGGCGGCGACTTAGTCTTTACTGCTTTCTCCGGTTCTCACCAGGATGCTATTAAAAAGGGTTTCGAGCGTATGGAAAAAGACGCCCAGGCTGCAGGCAAAGATATTGATGACATGGTGTGGTCAGTTCCCTATCTGCCCATTGACCCCAAGGACCTGGGGCGCACCTATGAAGCAGTTATCCGTGTGAACTCACAATCGGGTAAGGGTGGCGTCGCCTACCTGCTGAAGAAGGATTTCGGCTTGGATCTTCCCAAACGAGCGCAGCAGGAATTCTCTACCATTGTTCAAGCGCGAACTGACTCGCAGGGCGGTGAGGTTTCAAGCCCGGTCTTGTGGAACATCTTTGCGGATGAGTACCTGCCCAGCACCGATGTTGAGAACCGCTGGGGCAAGTACCGCATTGAGTCCCTGTCTATTGATTCTGAAGAGCACGGTGCCACCACGATGCGTGCTGGTCTGGTCATTGAAGGCCATCGCTATGAGCGAGTTGGCCGAGGCAGTGGTCCCATTGAGGCCCTGCAATCCATCCTCTCCAAGGAGGGTGTAGATATTCGTGTCATGGACTACTCAGAGCACACTCTTGCTTCAAGCGCTAATGCGCAGGCAGCTTCCTATATCGAGGCCGCCGTTGGAAGCCGGGTTCTCTGGGGCATTGGGATTGACTCATCTACTACCCGCGCATCATTGAAGGCAATGATTTCGGCGGTCAACCGAGCGATTAGAGATTCAGAATAAGTTTTCCGTGGCGGGGCTAGCCTCCTGGAGGTTCAGCCCCGCCGATTTCTTTATTCTCTGTAACTGACAGAGTGCACAGGGTATGAAAGAATATGAGTGTGAGTTCAGCGCTATCAACGAATAAGTCCTTTCGCGATAGCGCTATTGTTTTGCGCACCCAGAACCTGGGGGAGACCGACCGTATCATTGTTATGTGCACCCGGGAGCGCGGCATCGTCCATGCGGTGGCTAAAGGGGTACGACGCAGCTCTTCAAAGTTCGGTGCCCGCCTTGAGCCCTTTATGCTGGTGGACTTTTCGGCATCCGGCGGAAAAAAGTTAGCAACCATCTCTCAGGTAGTAACGAGAAGGGCCTACGCTGCCCCTATTGCTGCTGATTACGGTGTGTTTACCGTTGCAGCTGTTATTTGTGAGTTAGCTGAACAGCTGGTGCAGAACGACCAGGATGCTGGTTCAGGTCAATATTTGCTGCTGGCAGGAGCACTTTCTGCATTGGCTCGCCGATCTCATTCTCCCTACAGAATCCTTGATTCCTACATCGCTCGTTCTTTTTCTTTAGCAGGGTGGGGTTTGGCAACTTCTGCCTGCGGCATCTGTGCATCTGTCGATGATCTCAACTACTTCTCGGCTGAGGTTGGGGTCCTGTGTCAGAACTGCGGGCGGCGTAACTTGGTGCAACGTGTCACACCTATTTCGGAAGATACTCCCGCATACCTCACTGCTCTAAAAGCTGGAGATTGGGAGGCCATCGGGACGCTAGGAGCTACTTCATCCCTTTCTGTCAGATCTTCACGGCTTATGATGGAATATGCTCAGTGGCATCTAGAGCGACCACTCAAAACGCTCGCAATTTTAGAAAAGGAAAGCTAGTCTCCTATGTCCCATCTTCTGCCTAATCCACACCCCAGTGGTGCTATTGCGCCGTCCATTCCAGGTAAGTTCGTTCCTCAGCACGTTGCTGTAGTGATGGATGGTAACGGTAGGTGGGCCAATGAACGGGGGTTGCCTCGTAACGAAGGGCACCGGGCCGGTGAGGCAGCACTTCTCGATGTGGTAGCTGGAGCGATTGAGATGGGTATTCCTTACATCTCGGCCTACGCTTTTTCTACAGAAAACTGGAAACGATCACCAGATGAGGTCGCCTTTTTGATGCGTTTTTCCTCAGAGGTGTTGGAGCGGCAGCTAGAGACCCTTAAGTCGTGGGGCGTTCGTATTAGGTGGGCGGGCCGACGCCCTAAACTATGGAAATCTGTCATTACTCTACTTGAGAAGTGTGAAGCTGAAACAAAGAATAACACTGTTTGCACTCTCACCATGTGCGTTAACTACGGGGGCCGCGCTGAAATTGCCGATGCTGCAGCCCTGATGGCCCAGGACGTCGCTGACGGTAAAATAAAACCCAAACATATTACCGAGAAGACTTTTCAACGGTATCTTGATGAGCCTGACCTTCCCGATGTAGATCTATTTCTACGGACTTCAGGAGAGCAGAGATTTTCTAACTTCCTCCTCTGGCAGAGTGCTTACGCCGAGATGGTTTTTATGAATGTCCTGTGGCCAGATGTTGACCGAACTGTTCTGTGGGACGCCGTCGAGCAGTATGCACGCCGAGATCGCAGATACGGTGGCGCTGTCGACCGGGTTGTCTCTCGCTAATTTAGATTTTTATACGACTGGTAGTTTTACCGCGGCTGAAAGGGGAATGACCGTGAGGTTATACCCAACCCTGTTCAATACAATTTTCAAACCAATGGATGCCGAAAGGGCCCACCATATTGGCATGTGGGGTGTGCAAACCCTCCGCAAGACCGGTATTTCCAAAATTGGTGAACGTCTATTTTTTGCGCCTCATCCGTCATTGAAAACTGAAGCTATGGGGCTGACTTTCCCTTCACCTTTTGGAATGGCGGCTGGTTTTGATAAAGGAGGCTACGCAATCTCAGCGCTGGGCAACCTCGGGTTTGGCCATATCGAAATTGGTACGCTAACCGGGCAGGCACAGCCAGGCAACCCCAAGCCCCGTCTCTTTCGTTTGGTTGATGATAAAGCTGTCATCAATCGTATGGGATTTAATAATGGGGGAGCTGCTGAAGCTGGACCGCGTGTTGCAGCGGCAAGAGCCGACTTACAGAGTGAGTATAAAGGCAAACCGCGCCCCCTTATTGGCGTCAATATTGGAAAAACCAAGCTTGTAGACCTTGAAGATGCCATTGAAGACTACTTGGTGAGCACACGTGTATTGGCACCCCAGGCAGATTACCTAGTAGTGAATGTTAGCTCGCCGAATACCCCAGGCCTGCGAGACCTGCAGGCTATTGAAACCCTTGAACCTCTACTTGAGGCTGTAAGGGCTGAAGCGGATAGGGTTGTTATCGGTCGTAGAATACCGTTGGCCGTCAAAATAGCACCTGATTTGGCTGATCAAGATATCGTAGAAATCGCGCGTATGGCTGTGCGTTTAGGACTGGATGGCATCATTGCCACCAACACCACTATAGCCAGAGATGGTATGGGCCTAACTTCTGACACCGCTAAAATTACTGAAATCGGTGCTGGAGGTCTATCGGGTGAGCCGCTGAGAAGCCGCTCACTAGAAGTTCTCAGAATACTTAAGTCTGAGGTGGAAGATCAGCTTTCACTGATTTCAGTAGGTGGTGTAACCACCGCCAAGGATGTCCAGGAAAGGTTGGATGCGGGAGCTCAGCTAGTGCAGGGCTATACTGCTTTTCTTTACGAAGGCCCACTATGGGCAGCTCGTATTAACAAAGAACTTCTTGCTTTGCGAAACAATAATAAGTAGTCAGTAAACGGGGGCCGGAACTTTTATACAAAAGTTCCGGCCCCCGTTCACTGATAAGAGCCTGATTTTAGCTGGGGTACTGGCCGCGAGCAACCTGAGGTTTGGGTAGACGGAATCTACGAATCATCATTGATCGATTAAAGGCGTAGAAGCCTGAACGTGGTTCTACGGCACCAAACTTCTCGATAATCCTCGGCTTGAGCTTGCGCCATAGGAGCCAGAAATCAATGAACCACAGCAAGATAAAGGCCCACATGACCATAATGCTGTATTCCTGGAAGGCTCTGGTGAAAAGACCGATGATGAAGGTTAACAAAATGACGGGAAGAAGTACATCGCCCACGTTAAATCGTGCATCTACAAAATCCCGAATGTAGCGGCGTTGCGGGCCGCGATCATTAACTGGAAGATAACGTTCATCGCCGGTCTGCATAGCTTGTTGTTGCTTGATGCGGAATTCGCGGTTTGCTGCCTTTTCCGCTTCTTTAGCTGCCTTTCTATCTACCGGCACAAGAGGTGACTTGCGTGCGGCCTCTCTTTCTTTACGAGAGGGGGTAGGGCGGCCCTTGGGAGGGGTGTACTTAGAGTCAGATTGATGAGGTTCTGTTCTTTCAATCCTGACAGATCCCGCGGGCTGCTGGCTTTCAGTTTCTGCTGCTTTATTTTTACGACCAAACACCTCTTAAGGATAACGATTTCGTGCCTTTAAATACATTTAACGCGTATTCTGAGATATATGACAACGAATGATTTTAAATTTGAGCACAAGGATCAGCTAGCAAATATCATTGAAGAGCAGTTCGACGCGGAACTGTCTAAGCTAGTTGAATTAGTTGCAATTCCTTCTGTGGCCTGGGAGTCTTTCGATATCTCAAAGGTCACCGATAGCGCCCGAAAAGTTCGTGAACTTGCGCTAGATGCTGGGTTTGAGTCGGCAGAAATACTGAGTGTTGAGTACGCAGGGGGCAAGATGGGCATGCCCGCTGTAGTAGCCCGCAAAGAGGCTAGTCAAGGGTACCCAACCTTCTTGTTGTACGCGCATCACGACGTACAACCCGCAGGTGATCTAACGCTGTGGAAGACAGACCCATTTACTGCAACCCAGGTTGGTGACAGGCTTTATGGCCGTGGAGCTGCAGATGATAAAGCTGGAGTGATCGCCCACCTAGCAGCTTTTTCAGCGGTAAGGAAAGTTTTAGGTGACTCCTTTAAGGTAGGCGTCACCCTGTTTATTGAGGGTGAAGAGGAGGCCGGTTCACCCAGTTTTGAAGACTTTTTGTCACACTACAAACAGAAGTTGGCGGCTGACTACATCGTCGTAGCTGACTCAGCGAACTGGCGAACGGGCGTGCCAGCTTTAACCACAAGCCTCAGGGGTGTTGCTAGTGGTGATATTTCCGTGCAGGTTAGCGACCATTCGGTTCATTCTGGGATGTTTGGTGGGCCTTTGCTCGATGCCCACACTGTCCTTATGAAATTGATATCGACGCTCCACGATGATAAAGGTAAGGTTGCGGTTGAAGGTCTAATATCTTCATCTCAACCAGAGGTTGATTATGATGAAGGTGATTTCCGAGCCGACTCCGGGATTCTAGACAGCATGGTCCTGGCTGGTGAAGGGTCGATATCATCCAGACTCTGGGCCCAACCTGCCATATCTGTAATTGGCATGGACATTACTTCGGTAGCTGAGTCCTCTAACACCATTGCTGCGACATCTAAAGCTCGTATCAGCGTGCGCCTCGCACCAGGCCAGGACCCCGATGACGCGCACAGGGCTTTAGCACGTCATTTTGAAGCCCGCAATGGATTAGGAGCTGAAGTTATTTACCAAGCTGAAGATTCAGGTCAGCCCTACTCCGCTGACACTGCTGGGGAGGGGGCGCAGCTAGCTTTAGCGGCTTTCTCTGAGGCATGGGGAGTGGAACCTGTAACTACTGGCATGGGCGGATCAATCCCATTCATAGCTACCCTAACCAGCCAGTACCCTGATGCGCAGATACTAATTACTGGTATTGAGGATCCTGACACAAGGGCTCACAGTGCAAACGAGTCCCTCTACGTACCTGACTTCAAAAAAGCTATTCTCGCTGAAGCTCTGATGCTTGCTGAAAAGAGCTAGGGGAGTAGCATCATTATTGATTAGCGCCACCTCGCGCTCGAAGTTTTAAAGGCGTAAACTAGATGCTGAATAACACCTCTTGAAAGGAAAGATGATGTCAGAGACTGTTCTCGATAACGTATCAACCCACGCAGTAGACCTTACTGACCTTGCTGCGGCAAAAGTTCGGGCCTTGCTCGAACAGGAAGGCCGTACCGATTTACGACTGCGCATTGCTGTGCAGCCCGGCGGTTGCTCAGGTCTGATTTACCAGCTCTACTTCGATGAGCGTGTACTGGAAGGTGATGCTATCCGTGACTTTGACGGTGTTGAGGTAATTGTTGATCGCATGAGCGTCCCCTACCTCGATGGGTCCACCATTGACTTTGAAGACACCATTCAAAAGCAGGGTTTTTCAATTGATAACCCCAATGCGCAGGGGTCATGTGCATGTGGTGATTCGTTCAGCTAATTTACTACTGACGTAAACGATAGGGGTCAGCCTGTGCTTTCGCACTCGCTGACCCTAATTTTTTTAGCCTGGCTGTCATGAAATACTTTTGTAATGACACGTCTATTAGATGACAGGTTGTCACCGTAATTACCCATTTGCAGGTAAGCTCGTATTGAAAGATTTATACCTAGATTATTGCTGTCCACACACGGCACCTAGGTAACACGCACATCGCTACAGGAAGGGCCGTCTGTGAGTTCGCAGCATCGAACCGGCAGCAAGGGGCTGAAAAGCAAGGCAATAGCCACCGCTACTGCAGTCTCCGCACTGCTATTGACCGGTTGTTCAGAACAGGCAAAGGTGGGCTGGTTGCCCACCCAGCGTGGTGTAACCGATAACGCAGATACCATCATGGACCTTTGGATTGGTTCGTGGGTAGCTGCTTTAGCCGTGGGTCTTGTCGCCTGGGGCCTCATGCTCTGGTGCATCATCGCCTACCGTCGTCGCAAGTACGAAACCGGTTACCCTCGCCAGGTGAGCTACCATGCTCCTCTGGAAATTTTCTACACGATAATTCCCATTATCTTGATTGTTAGCCTCTTCAGCTTCTCTGACAGAGCTGAACGAGAGATAACTGCACCCAAGGCTGAAACCGCCGATGTTACCGTCGAGGTTTACGGGAAGCAGTGGGCTTGGGACTTCAACTACATTAATGAAGATGTCTACTTTTCCGGTATTCAGGCGCATCTGAGCACCACCGGCGAAGAAGGTGTTGAAGAAACCCTTCCTACACTCTATCTGCCTACTAACTCGACTGTAGATGTCCAGCTAAAGTCTCGCGATGTGATCCATTCATTCTGGGTACCTGCTTTCCTTGAGAAGCGTGACACCATTCCCGGCATGACCAACCACATGTACTTCACTACAGGTGATGAGGCTGCCACCTACGCTGGCAAATGTGCAGAGCTCTGCGGTGAGTACCATTCTGAGATGCTCTTCAACGTCAAGGTTGTCCCTCAGGACGAGTATGACGCCTACATTCAGTCATTAGAAGATGAAGGTAATACCGGACGTCTCGGTGATGAATACAACCGCAATCCCAACCAGAACACCAACAACTAAGAGGTAACCCGTGACTACTCTTGAGTATTCAGCGGACACAACTAACGGCAGTGTTATTCCGCGGGTGGTGCCCAAGTCTAAAGGGCGAATTATCGTCAATTGGCTCACTTCCACCGACCACAAGACCATCGGGTACATGTACCTGATCGCTTCTTTCATTTTCTTCTGCTTTGCCGGTGTTATGGCTCTGATTATGCGTCTAGAGCTTTTCTCTCCCGGTATGCAGATTCTAGAAACCAAGGAACAGTTCAATCAGCTGTTTACCATGCACGGTACTCTCATGCTGCTCATGTTCGGTACCCCGCTGTTTGTTGGTTTTGCTAACGTCATCGTTCCTCTTCAAATTGGTGCTCCTGACGTTGCTTTCCCACGGTTGAACTCACTAGCATTCTGGTTCTTCCTTTTCGGTTCACTCATCGCTATTGCTGGGTTTATTACTCCTCAGGGCGCTGCATCATTCGGCTGGTTCGCTTATGCACCGTTGAATAGCACCACTTATAGCCCTAGCGTTGGTGGCGACCTTTGGATCTTCGGTCTTGCCTTGCAGGGCTTCGGCACCATCATGGGTGGCGTCAACTTCCTGACCACCATCCTCTGTATGCGTGCTCCCGGTATGACCATGTGGCGCATGTCCGTCTTTACCTGGACTACGCTCATCACTGCGATTCTGATCATCATGATCTTCCCGCCCCTGGCATCAGCTCTGTTTGCACTGGGCATGGATCGCCGCCTAGGTGGCCACATTTTTGATCCTGAAAACGGTGGAGCCATTCTGTGGCAGCACCTCTTCTGGTTCTTCGGTCACCCTGAGGTGTATGTGCTGGCGTTGCCCTTCTTTGGTATCGTTTCCGAAATTATTCCGGTCTTCTCCCGCAAACCGATTTTTGGTTACAAGGGTCTGATTTTCGCTACCATCGCGATTGCTGCTCTATCAGTAACCGTATGGGCTCACCACATGTACGTCACGGGTGCAGTAATGCTTCCATTCTTCTCGTTCATGACGATGCTCATTGGTATTCCTACTGGTGTTAAGTTCTTCAACTGGATTGGTACTATGTGGCAGGGTTCGATTACCTTCGAAACCCCCATGCTGTGGGTCTTCGGCTTCCTTATTACCTTCCTGTTCGGCGGTATCACCGGCGTTATCCTGGCGACTCCTCCGCTTGACTTCCACCTTTCAGACTCATACTTCGTGGTAGCACACTTCCACTACGTTATTTTCGGTACTTTGGTGTTCGGTATGTTCGGCGCCTTCTACTTCTGGTGGCCCAAGTTCACCGGTAAAATGCTCAACGAACGCATTGGTAAAATTCACTTCTGGTTGCTCTTCATTGGCTTCCATACGACCTTCCTGGTCCAGCACTGGCTTGGTGTGGACGGTATGCCACGTCGTTACGCTGACTACATGCCTGAAGACGGCTTCACCTGGATGAACCAGCTCTCAACTTTCGGTTCCATGATTCTCGCTATCTCGATGATCCCCTGGTTCTGGAACGTATACATCACTTACCGTTCAACTAAGACCGTTGATGTTGATGATCCTTGGGGATTTGGCGGTTCTCTGGAATGGGCTACCTCTTGCCCGCCACCTCGCCACAACTTCACAGCTCTTCCCCGCATCCGTTCAGAGCGTCCTGCACTTGACTTGCACCATCCGGAGCTGTCAACCAACAACGACGTCGCTGCGGCTGCTCGCCAGGTTAGCGCACGATAGGGGACATAGTATGAAACTTTTTTCAAAGATTTTTGGTCTCATCGGTGTATTCCTGATTCCGGTTGGTATCGCCTACGGGTTCATGACTGACTTTGATGAATGGGCTGGTTTCCCAGCACTTCTTGCAACAGCTGCCATGTGTCTTTTCCTCTGGTACTTCTTGTCCTTCACTGACAAGAAGCATCCAGATATGCCCTACGAAGACCTTGATGGCGAAATTTCGCACGCTGCTGGTGATTATGGGTTCTATTCACCATGGTCTTGGTGGCCCCTGTTGATTGGCGTGGCCTGTTCTATCGCGGTTGTCGGTTTAGCTGTTGGCTGGTGGATATTCCTCCTGTCGTTGCCCGTTGCAGCGCTTGCAGTTATCGGTTGGGTTTATGAATACAACAGTGGCGATCACGCTCACTAGTTTCCTAAATAACTAACAGGTTGGTGTCCGGTTCTAAATAGTTCCGGGCACCAACTTTTTTATACCCAAAACAACTATCAAGAACTCCACCTAAACCATTTCCCAGAGGCAGGCCTTGTTCATCGTTTGTAAGCACAGCTAAAGTCTCCTGGTTACAGTCAATGTAGCGAGAGCGAGTAAGAGGTCCGTAAACTTGCCTTCGGTTCACGGTTTTTTAGCCTCATTAATGATTGAGTGAGTGGTTGAGTGGGCTATGTGCAAACTCTTACCCGTTAATTCTTGAGAAGGGGGCTTGCCTCTAGGTTTATCGTCCGTCGATAGGACCTCCGCTCGCCCGACACTAGGTTCTCTTAGTCTGTCGTTTCACAACCTTTACTACTGGTCACGAGACACTGCGTAGAAATTCATAGTTTCCGCCAAAAATCATTGAGCTTTATCACGCTGTCCGACACAGAGTTATCGGAAACCCCTTAACAGCTCAGGACAGCTCAGGACAGCTCAGGACAGCTCAGGACAGCTCAGGACAGCTCA